>JBIKYU010000007.1:7500-32861 GCA_044355085.1 Rickettsiales bacterium
TAAAATCAGATGCTGATCTTGCAAAAAAGCCATTGCAAAATGCTAAAAATTTCTGCGCTGCTCTCAATCTACCAGCGCCTGAGAGTCCAATTGTTCCCTTAATTATCGGCGATATTGAAAAAACTTTTTTAATGAGTGCAGAGCTGCAGGAAGCGGGATTTTTTGTCTCCACAATTCGTCCGCCAACAGTAAAAACAGCGCGTCTGCGCTTTACTTTCAGCGCCGTTCATAGCAGCAATCAGATAGAGCAATTAAGTGCAGAAGTTAAACGCCTGCAAAAAAAATATGAGCTTCATAATGCATGAAATAAATTCTCTGACTGGCTTTGCACAAAATGCAAATTTTCTTGCAGAAATTTTTCCAGAATCCCACCCTTTGCTCTATCAAAATGAAAGCAGCAAAGAGGCTTTCTACAAGCATTTGCGCGAATCTGACTACGATTTCTCAAAATCGGTTTTTATCGCTTGGAGCTTAGGCGCAAAAATCGCATTTAATGCATTTCTTGCGGGAATAATTTCCCCGCGTGCGCTAATTTTTTTAGCGCCACCTTACGCGTTGAATTTTTCTGTAAATGACCGAATCCGCTTTGAAGATTTTTCCGCGCTTTATAAAAAATCAGCAGAATCTGCCTATAAGCGCCTTGCAATTTTAATTGCACATAATGATGAAAATTCGGCAGAAATTCGCCGATATTTATCAGCAGAAAAAAATCCTCTGCCGATAAGTCCTGCATATTGGCTCAATCAATTACAAGAAAATTTTCCGCCCGCTGAAAATAATAGAAAAATTCCGCCAATTTTAGTTCTGCACGGTAGAAATGACGCAGTTATTTCGGTTGAGCAAGTTGTAATTTGGCAAAAAAACTATCCTGAAATAGAAGCGCAAATCTGGGAAAACGCTGGCCATGCGCTGCATTTGCATGATCCTATTCGCTTGCAAATAACCATAAAAAAATGGCTAGAAAATTTATGAAACCGCAGCTGCGTTTTTCCAAGCAAGCAGAAAAATACAACCACAGCGCATGGTTTCAGCGCAAAATTGCCGCAGAATTAGCCAGTAAAATTGCTGCTGAAGAAATATCCGCTTCAGCAAAATTACTAGATATTGGCTGCGGAACTGGTTTCCTCGCACAAATTTTGCAACAGCAAAAAATTGCTGGAGAAATAATTCAGCTTGATATTTCTGAAGCGATGATAAAACAGACAAAATCTGCTTTTACTAAGGCAAAATCAGTCGTTGCTGATATGCATGCTTTGCCATTTGCAGAAAAAACTTTTTCTCTTTTGCTTTCTTCCTGCGCTTTGCAGTGGTGTTATAATATACCAAAATTATTTCTTGATCTAAAAAACATAACTTCTCCAGGCGGAAAGTGGCTTTTTGCAACGGTTCTGGAAGAAAGTCATCCTGAGTGGATCACCAGTATGCAAGCCACAAATATTTTTCTAACGCGCGAGAAACTACCAAATTTTAATGATTACAAAAAAGCCTTGCAAGAAATTGCACCTACAGCTGAAATATATCAGCGCGAATATGTTGAGCTCTATCCTTCATTTTCAGCGTTTCTTCGTGATCTAAAAAACATTGGCGCTAGCAAAAATATAAAACCAGAAAAATCTCTAACCAAAACAGATTTGCGTGAATTAGAAAAATATTATCAGCAAAATTTTTCTGGTGGAGAAAATATCCAGGCAACTTGGAAAATCGCTTGGATTTCTGCTGGTTTTTAGTTGCATGAAGCATTGGCTGGAATCACGCAACGTATGAACCCCATGTTTTGATGGTGTCTGATTTTCCAAAATTTTATTTGAAAATTATTATCGAAAACTAATAACAAATTGACGCTTTACAAGCCAGAAAACAATTGAAGAAATTACTAAATATTTATGAGCAAAATTTTTGAGACTCTAAAGCTGGGCGATAAAGAGCTGCATAATCTTTTTAAAGAAATTGTGGGTAAGGTAAATTATTCAAGCCCCAGCCAGTTCATCGTAGATCGAAAATTTTCTTGCTTACGCTTTCTGATGAATATCTAAGCATCAACAAAAAAATAGAGCAAGGCGATGTGGCGGGCTTAGAAAAAGCCTTGAATTGCTTCGGTGATGATTTTGATTTATTGATGAGCTAAAAAAATACACTTTTATTGAGGCTGGCAATGTTGAAATAGTAAGTGGGAATTTACTAAAAAAGCAAAAATGAAATACATAATCCCTTGTAACCTTACCTAATCAAAAAATATCTTTGTTTATTCAATTTATTAAAAAAAATGCAAAAATACTTCATCACTGCCATTGGCACTGAAATCGGCAAAACCTTTGTAACTGCGGCGATTGCAAATGAGTGCCGCCAGTCAAAACAGCCAGTTCGTGTATTAAAACCGCTGCTAACAGGCTGGATAGCTGAAGATCAGAACATGGATGCGCGAGTTCTTGCGCGCGCTTGTGGCCTAAAAGATGCGCCAGAGAATTGGCATGAAATCTCGCCGCTGCGTTTTTCTGCCCCGCTTGCTCCATCAATGGCAGCGGAGCTTGAAAATAAAATTCTCACTTTTGCAGAAATTGTTGAAAAATGTCAGCTCTGGCTTGATCAATCTCACGATAAAAATTGCCTGAATTTAATTGAAGGTATCGGCGGTGTTATGACGCCACTCACAAAAAAACATACGGTTCTTGATCTAATGAAAGAGCTTTCTCTGCCCGTTATTTTAGTAACTGGCACTTATCTTGGCAGTCTTTCGCATTGCCTGACTGCTATAAAAGTTTTGCAGCATGAAAAAATATTTATCGATTTAATCATAATCAATGAAAGCCTTGATTCAATTGGCGTACAAGCGACTAAAGCTGCGCTTGATGAACAAGTTGGCATTAGAAATATTATAATTCCAAGACAAAAAACTGCCGATAATTGGCAAAGTTTAGCGATAAATTTTGCGGATACGCTGCGCCGCAATATAGCTGGGCTTTGACTTACGTCGCAGTCGGAATTATGTCCAATCCCCCCTCGTGATAAAACGACATGGAAGGAATAGCGAAGATGAGTAACAAACCTCAGCAAAGTCCCGTTAAAATTACCGACGAAGAAGCACTGCGTTTTCACCAGCTTGATGGCAAGCCAGGCAAAGTGTCAATGGCACCAACCAAACCGCTTTTCAATCAGCGTGATTTATCGCTGGCTTATTCTCCTGGTGTGGCAATTCCATGTTTGGAAATCGAGAAAACTCCAGATAAAGCCTATGACTACACCGCGCGTGGAAATTTTGTTGCGGTAATTTCTAACGGAACAGCAGTTCTTGGTTTAGGAAATTTAG
Organism: Rickettsiales bacterium; assembly: GCA_044355085.1. Classification (GTDB taxonomy): domain Bacteria; phylum Pseudomonadota; class Alphaproteobacteria; order Rickettsiales; family JBIKYU01; genus JBIKYU01. The sequence continues at coordinate 10,805 of JBIKYU010000007.1, forward strand.
GTGCGCTTGCATCCAAACCAGTAATGGAAGGAAAAGCAGTTCTCTTCAAACGTTTCGCCGATATTGATGCAATCGACATTGAAGTTGATACGGAAGATGCCGATGCTTTCATCAATTCGGTTCGTTATTTAGGGCCAAGCTGGGGCGGAATAAATCTGGAAGATATCAAAGCTCCAGAATGTTTTATCATCGAAGAAAAACTCAAGGAATTGATGGATATTCCAGTTTTCCATGATGATCAACACGGCACGGCGATTATTACTGCAGCTGGTTTGATAAATGCTGCAGATATAACTGGTAGAAAATTCGATGATCTAAAAATTGTTGTAAATGGAGCGGGAGCAGCAGGAATAGCTTGTATCGAGCTCGTAAAAGCCATGGGTGTAAAACATGAAAATGTTATCCTCTGCGATTCACAAGGCGTAATTTTTGAAGGCCGCACTTCAGGAATGAATCAATGGAAATCTGCGCATGCTGTTCCAACTGATGCCAGAACTTTAGCAGAAGCTTTAAAAGGCGCTGATGTGTTTTTAGGTCTCTCTGTAAAAGGCGCAGTAACAAAGGAAATGGTGAAATCCATGGCAGCGAAACCGATAATTTTCGCTATGGCAAATCCTGATCCAGAAATTCTTCCTGAAGATGTTCTAGCGGTTCGCCAAGATGCAATCATTGCAACTGGGCGCTCTGACTATAATAACCAAGTTAATAACGTTATGGGTTTCCCTTATATTTTCCGTGGTGCTCTTGATGTCCGCGCGCGCACAATCAACGATGAAATGAAAATTGCTGCAGCTCAAGCTTTAGCAAAACTTGCACGTGAACATGTGCCAGATGAAGTTTCTGCTGCTTATTCAGGTCGCGGCATGGAATATGGTCCTGAATATATTATTCCAGTTCCTTTTGATCCGCGCTTAATTAGCACCATTCCGCCTGCTGTTGCTAAAGCGGCAATGGATAGCGGTGTTGCGCGCAAGCCAATTGAAAATATGGCTGAGTATAAAAAAATTCTCAGTGCGCGCTTAAATCCAACTGCGAACATGATGGGATTAATTTTTGAACAAGTTCACAATAATCCGAAATCAATAATTTTCGCAGAAGGCGAGGAAGATAAAATCATCCGCGCGGCAGCTCATTGGCGCGATAATCGTTACGGAACGCCGAAACTGGTTGGTCGTGAAGATAAAATCCTCGCTAACATGCGCCGCATGGGCATTCAAGCCGAAGGCATTGAAATTCACAACGCATCAAATAGTTCACGCAATGAATTCTACATTGAAAAATTATATGAGCGTTTGAAACGCAAAGGTTATCTCTATCGTGATTGCGTACGCATGGCGAAAAATGATCGCAATGTTTTTGCTTCACTCATGATTGCTTGTGGCGATGGTGATGCAATGATTACTGGCCTGACCAGAAGCTATTACGATACGCTTTCTGATGTGCAAACAGTGATTGATGTCAAGACTGGTAAAACTTTGTTTGGCCTGTCGTTGATGCTCGCGAAAGGCCGCACCGTCTTCATTTCCGACACTGCGGTGAATGAATTGCCAAACGCAGAACAGCTGGCTGATATTGCCATTCAAACAGCAGAAAAAGTTCGCGATATGGGACATGAGCCACGCGTTGCGTTGCTATCATATTCCACTTTCGGAAGTGTGAAGCGCAAACGTTCTGAAGATATCAAACAGGTTGTTGATATTCTCGATTCGCGCAAAGTAAATTTTGAATATGACGGCGAAATGTCTCCTGATGTTGCGCTAAATTCTGAGCTGATGAAGCTCTATCCTTTCTGTCGTTTATCTGGTCCTGCAAATGTTTTGATTATGCCAGCTTTGCATTCGGCTTATTTATCTTCAAAATTATTGCAAGAACTAGGCGGCGGAATTTCAATCGGGCCATTGCTAACAGGCCTAGAAGAAGCAGTGCAGATTGTTCCAATGGGTGCGAGTATTTCTGAAATTCTCAATACAGCAGCATTAGCCGCGCAGATATAATTAAACCTTTTTGGCATGAGGTGAATATGCGCGCGTTATTGCTAAGTGCTGTTGGTGCTTTTTTGCTCGGTTTTATTGCTCTTCACCGTGGTGAAACCATCAGCGCCGCTTGGCTTTTGGCCGCTGCTCTTTGCTTCTATATTCTGGGCTATCGTTTTTATGCAGCTTGGATTGCTGCGCGTGTACTAACCATTGATGAATTGCGCACAACTCCGGCTGTGCGCTTGGAAGATGGTCGTGATTTTGTGCCCACTAATCGCTGGATAGTGTTCGGACATCATTTCGCAGCAATCGCTGGTCCTGGGCCTTTGGTCGGCCCAACATTAGCGGCGCAATTTGGTTATCTTCCTGGAACGATCTGGATTCTAATCGGCTCGATTTTGGGCGGCTGCGTCCAAGATATGGTCGTATTATTTATTTCCACTCGGCGTGATGGAAAAAGCATCGGTCAAATGGCGCGCGATGAAATGGGCAAAATTGCTGGAACAGCAGCTTTGCTTGGTACAGTGATGATCGTGATAATCTTAATTGCGGTATTAGCATTAGTAGTAGTAAAGGCGCTAAATCACAGCCCCTGGGGAACAGCGACAGTTGCAGCAACAATTCCAATCGCCATGTTTATTGGCGTATATGTCAGATTTTTGCGCGTTGGTTATGTTGGTGAAGCAACTTTCATTGGCGTGGCTTTATTACTCGCAGCAGTTTGGGCGGGAGAATATGTTCAGCAGCATGAAACTCTGCGCGAAATTTTTACCTTAAGCGGAACTCAGCTTGCTTGGTGGATTATGGGCTATGGCGCTTTAGCAGCCATTTTCCCTGTTTGGTTATTGCTAGCACCGCGTGATTATCTTTCTACTTTTTTAAAGCTTGGCACCATGTTGCTTTTGGCTATCGCGATTATTTGGCTGCAGCCAGAACTGCGCATGCCAGCCCTAACAAAATTCATTGATGGTTCGGGGCCGATTGTAAAAGGATCATTATTTCCATTCGTTTTCATTACCATTGCTTGTGGCGCAATTTCTGGCTTTCATGCGTTGGTCGCTTCAGGAACTACGCCAAAACTTTTAGCCAATGAGCGCGATATTCGCTTAGTTGGCTATGGTAGCATGGTGCTGGAATCATCTGTGGCGCTAATGGCATTGATTGCAGCTTGTGCATTAGAGCCAGGAATTTACTTCGCCATTAACAGCCCAGCTGGCGTTGTAGGCGAGGTTGGAGCTGATGCAATTGCGACTATTAATTCATGGGGATTTAGCGTTACTCTGGCCGAGATGGAGAATCTTTCCGCACAAATGGGCGAGAGCAGTTTATTCGCCAGAACTGGCGGTGCACCTTCACTAGCAGTTGGTATGGCTATGATGTTTGGCCGTGTATTTGGCGAGCATTTGCTCGGCTGGTGGTATCATTTCGCGATTATGTTTGAGGCGGTTTTTATTCTCACAACTCTCGATGCAGGAACTCGCGTTGCGCGCTTCATGCTGCAAGATGCGCTGGCTCCTTTTTGTAAGCCGCTTGGCCGCACATCTTGGTATCCATCTGTGGTTTTATGCAGTGTGTTGGTGGTTTGTGGTTGGGGATATTTTCTCTATATGGGCGTCGTTGATCCAAAGGGCGGCATAAATATTCTCTGGCCATTATTTGGCATCGCGAATCAAATGCTTGCAGGAATGGCGCTTTGTGTAGCAACTGTTGTCTTGTTTAGAAGCGTCTCAAAGCGGCGCTACGCAATTATTACAGCTGCTCCACTATTTTTTGTTCTCACCATTACTAGCTGGGCTGCTGCTATAAAATTGGCCGCACCAGAAATTGATATGGGTTATATTTCTGCAGCGCTGCACGAATTTGAAAAAGCGCGCAACTCAGTTGATTTAGCACAGGCGGAAGCAATGCAAACAATGGCGCGAAATCACATAATTCTTGCAAGCCTGACCTTATTCTTTCTAATTTTATTGTGGATAATGGCAATCACCACTGCAAAAATTTGTATCTCTTCATATCGCAGCAGAAGCAATTCTATGCTTTATACATAAGCAGATTATCAGTCTATATCGCGCTAAAAATATGGGATTTTTTCAGATGAAAAATTTTCTTTCCGCTAAATTCAGCTCACTGTTTTTTTTACTTACGCGCGGTCAAGCGTATTTAGCCTATGAAAATTATGTTGCTCATTCAAAGCGGCATCATAAGAATAGAGAAATTCTCTCCTACGCAGAATTTTTCCGCAGTGAACAGCAGCGCAAATGGCAAAGCATAAAACGCTGCTGCTGATTTAAATTTCCACGCTAAAAAATTTTAACGCTCCTGGCTGACATCAACACCAAAAATTCTGCTTCTTGATGAAGGATCTCGTTCAAGATCATTAGATCTCATTCAGAGGAACACCATCATATTGCTGAGCTTGTTTAGCGTTTCTTTCTTCTAAAACTTTTTGCGCGAACCTGCAACCAACGAATAGCGCCACCACACCTGCTGTACTTCCTATTACTACACCTGCTTTTACACCTGCGCTCATAGAATTATCAGAAGCATCGCCTGCTTCTGTAGTTGTTGGCTCTGCAGTTGGCTCTGCGATTGGCGCTGGTGTTGGCTCTGCGATTGGATTTCCAGTTGGCTTAGCGCTTGGCGCTAAAGTTGTTGGCCTTCCAGTTGGCTCTGCGATTGGCGCTGGTGTTGGCGCTGCGATTGGATTTCCAGTTGGCTTAGCGCTTGGCGCTAAAGTTGTTGGCCTTCCAGTTGGCTCTGCGATTGGCGCTGGTGTTGGAACTACTACACTTGGCCTTACAGTTGGACGTAAAGTTGTTGGCCTTGTGGTAGGATTCTCGGTCGGCGCTACAGTTTTTAGCTCTGTAGTTGGATTTTCTGTAGTTGGAGCAGCCGTTGGCGCTTTTGTTACCTCAATGACGGGGCCAACTTCTTCTCTTGCAGTTTCTGCAGACATAGGAAAAAACTGATCGGGCCCATAAGTCACTTTAACATATTTAGAGTCAGCAGCGCGTGTGACTGGGCAGAAAACTGTAAAATTTCCATCGCTATTTTTTCTAAAGAAAGTTTTCGCTAAGCTCTCACCGCCTTCACTGCATACAGATGGCTGAACATAGCCAGTTATGCTTTCTGTTGTTGAGCCGATTTTTATTTCTAAACCTGTATCTTTGAAAAACTTCGCAGGTACATGAATTGCCTCGACCAAAGCGCCATTAACAATTTTTGGCGGGATAAAAAATCCAGCTTCAACTTCGGTATTTTCTGGAACTCCTTCTGGTAAACCAGCAACAATAAAAGTTGCAGTTTGATCTAGGGCAGCTGCGCTTGCAGCTGGAATCAATCTGCTCGTAGCTGGCTGGCTTGTATCTAAATTTCCACCAGCAAGCTTATATGCGTTGATTACGTATACTGGCCGGATAAGCATTTTATTTCCATCTTCTCGGATTTGATACGTAGGAAAATATTCTAGAAGAGATTGTACGCCACCAGCATCTGGTGCCAAAGTTATGCATTGTTCTAACTCACGCAGTTTTGGATTTGTTCCTTGTATAACTTTCTGCACATCTGCAACGGTAATATTTGAATCAACACCTTTAACAATTTGGAATAGTTGATCTGCATCGCAAACTCCTCCCGCTGCAACCGCAGGAAATGCCGAAGGCGCAGGCGTTGGGCTGATGCTAGGAGCAGAAGTTGGAGAGTCGCTGGTATCAGCGAGGGCAGCTTTTTCAGCCGGCAAGCGGCGTGTTACCATAGCATTAGAAGCAGCGGCGGCGGCAGCAGCGCCGGCGGCGGCAGTTCCAGCACTTGATTGTACTGCGCTAGAAATCGCGTTTGAATTCACTTGCAGGCCAGCTTGTGCAGCAAGTCCTTGGCTGTTAGCAGCAGTAGAAAATGACGTCATTCCTGCAGCAATTAGCGCAGAGCTTAGAAGATCTTTAGGACTTACATATTCTCCTTTTAACGTTCTTTCAGCCGTATGGAATGGCGCGGTTACTTGTCCAATCACCGCTGAAGTTGTGCCGTGCAATAATAATTTTAGTGAATCTGGAGTAGCTGCATTTATTTTTTCTCCGAGTTTATAATAAAAAACACCATCATCATTTTTCTGAGCTGGCGCTCCAAAAGAAGGCGATTGGGCAATTGCGCGCTTTGCATCCTGTTGCTGATTCCAGATCCCTGCAAGGTCGGTAATTTCTTTATCAGTTAATCGATCCGCAGCAATTGGTTGAATTTTCTCTACCATATTGCTGTTTAGGAGCTTAACAAAATAATCGAGATGAATTTGTCGGGGGGATTTTCGTGTGAAAATCTCCACAGAGTAACCATATAGGCTCCTTACAGAATCATTGTCGTAAATCTTTTTGATTGTTTGAAAAAACTCTTCGCCCAGATTCAATGGAGTTTTTCTTGTGGAAGAATTTTCTGTTTCTCTAAATTGCTTCTCATTAGTAATTTTCTTTCATCCTTTCCCATAAAATAAATCTTTCAGAGAAATTCCATACAGGCAAAATTATGACAGAATTGTTACGAATTGTTTTTTGGTGAAAAGCAAGAGCGTAAAAGAGAAAAATATTTTGCAGAGCGAGGCTTTGATTATGCCACTGAGTAAATTTACTCGATTTCACAAACAACCAAATGCGTGAAGCAATTTACAAATATCCAAGCTCTAATTTTGCGACATCAGACATATTTTCCTGCGACCAAGGCGGATCCCAAACCAACTCAACATGGGCGTTTTTGATATTATCAACTTCGCGTGCGGCACATTCAACTTCGCCAGGCAGAGAGCCAGCAACAGGGCAATTCGGCGTGGTTAAAGTCATGGTAATAAAAGCGATATTTTCGTCATTTACTTCGACGTTATAAATCAAACCCAAATCATAAATATTGACGGGAATCTCAGGATCATAAACTTGCTTAAGACGCGCAATTACGCGCTCAACTAAAGTTACATCATCTGCTGTTTCGATTGTGATTTCGTTATTTTGCGGGGAGAGCATTTTGCCGTTCCTCATCTTCGGTTTTTATAGTTTCGCTGCTGTTTTCAAGTGCAGCGTGGAAAGTATGCCAGGGCAGGGTCGCGCATTTTACTCGCATTGGAAAAGCGCGCACGCCAGCCAAAGCAGATAGTTTTTCAACATCATCAGGAAAATCATTTAAACCAGAATCAGTAAATTCTTCCGTCAGTAATTTATGAAAAGCAGAAAAAAGTGCCTCAGCTTCTTTTGTAGTTTTTCCTTCCAAAGCCTCGCTCATCATCGAAGCAGAAGCAGTGGAAATCGCGCAGCCATCGCTTATAAATTTCACGGTCTTTATGCGCGCATTTTCTTCATCAAGCGCAACAAAAACTCTGATTTTATCGCCACATAAAGGATTATGACCAAGCGCCTGATGAGTCGAGTGCTCAAGCTCGCCCGCTCCGCGCGGATGGCGGCTATGATCGAGAATTAGTTCCTGGTATAAAACTCTTAAATCGTCTTCCATCTAGCGTCCTAATAAATCATAAACATGTTGTAGACCGACAATTAGAGCGTCTACGTCCTTTGTGGTGTTGTACAAACCAAATGAAGCGCGAATCGTAGCAGGAACATCGAATTGCTCCATCAAAGGCTGCGCACAATGGTGACCGACGCGCACAGCAATGCCAGAGCGGTCGAGAATTGTTCCTGCATCATGTGGATGAATTCCATCCAGAACGAAAGAAATCACGCCGCGTCTTGTTGTTGGCGTACCAATTAAACGCACATAATGGAGCGCGCTCAAACTCTGCAAGGCATAGGCTAATATTTCATCTTCATGCGCAGCAATTGCATCAAAGCCAATTTGACGAATATAGCCAATCGCTGCATCGAGGCCGATTGCCTCAACAATTGCTGGTGTACCAGCTTCAAAACGATGTGGTAAATCGGCATATTCAGTTTTGTCAAAACTCACCGAGACGATCATATCGCCACCACCTTGATATGGCGGCATAAGATTCAGCAGGCGTTTGCGTCCATAAACCACGCCAATACCTGTTGGTCCATACATTTTATGAGCAGAGAAAACATAAAAATCAGCATCCAACGCTTGCACATCAACCATCTGATGCGCAACCGCTTGGCAACCATCTACTAAAACTGGAACAGAATGTTCATGCGCGCTGGCAATAATTCTGGCAATCGGATTAACCGTTCCGAGCGCATTTGAAACATGGGTAACAGAAAGTAATTTTGTTCGTTCGGAAAATAATTTCGGCAGCTCATCTAAGCATAATTCTCCCCGCGCAGAGACTGGTAAAACCTTCAGAACAATGCCAAATTCTTCACGCATCATTTGCCACGGAACAATATTTGAATGATGTTCCATCGCGGTGAGAATAACTTCATCTCCGGCTTTTAAAAAAGCGCGCGCAAAACTATGTGCAATTAAGTTTATTCCTTCAGTTGCACCGCGCACAAAAATAATTTCTTGTTCTGACGGAGCATTTATAAAGCGGGCGACAGAACGTCTGGCGCTTTCAAAATGCTCTGTTGCGCGCTGACTCAAAAAATGCACGCCGCGATGAATATTGGCGTAATCTTGCGTGTAGAACTGCGTCATCCGATCAAGAACTTGCTTGGGCTTTTGCGTGCTTGCTGCGCTATCAAGATAAACCAAGCGTTTTCCATAAACGCTGCGAGTAAGAATTGGAAAATCGCGGTCGATAGAAATATTCATCAAAACAGCCTTTTTTCTAAATCACCAGATAGCCATGAACCAATTGCTGCTTTTGCAGAATCACAAAGCCATGGAGTAGAAAAATCTTGCGCAATATCAGCAATGAAAGCCTCAACTAACAACATGCGCGCTTGCATCTCATCCAGGCCGCGCGCTTGTAAATAAAACAAAGCCATTTTATCAAGCGCGCCAATAGCGGCACCGTGCTTGCATTTCACGTCATCAGCTAAAATTTCTAGCTCAGGTCTTGCTTTTGCTTGTGCATTTTCAGAAAGCATCAAAAAGCGACTTTGTTGTTCAGCATTGGTTTTTTGTGCATGTGGGGGAACTTGAATGCGACCAAAAAATTCCACGCGAGAATAATCAGTAAGAGCTGCATGAAATCTTTGCCTGCTGCTGCTGTTGGCTTGATTATGGCAAACTGGCCAATAATAAGATGCGCGGTTTTTTTCGCGCGCCAAACAAGCCTCAGCGATGCTAATATTTGTATGTTCTGCAAGCTCAACATGGAATTCATCGCGTAAAATAACATCAAGCATATTCAAGCCAACGCGCTCGTAACTGGCTAAATTATTGGCTTTCAGAAAAGAAAAAGAAAAGTAGCTTTGTAATCGCGGTGAAAATTTCTTCTCCCAGCGCGCAATATTATGTTTAACAGAGGCAGAATCCGCCAAGTTAAAATTTCTAAAACAGCAAGAATTTATGAACTGGCTGGAAGTTTCTTCAATCAAAGTAAGTGCCGAGTTTTCCGCCGCTTCAATTTGCACATCATTATTTTGGCCAGATAAAATCAAGATCAGCGGCTTGGTAATTTTTTCTTTTATTTCTAATTTCCAATGCGGCGTATTTTTATAAATATTTTGCAATGATTCTGGCAAAAGATTTGTGATGTAATCAAGAGCAGCAGACGGTTTTATGGCGAATAATTTTTCTTCAGGCAAAACGGAAAATTCATTTTTTATTTCGCCGCCATCTAGCCATAAAACAAAATTATCACGCGCTAAATTTTTTGCGTATTCTTGCAAATCGGTGTTTTTAGAGTTTTGTAACTTTGTATCATTTGGCAAAAAATCTTTTTCTGAAACAATGCTGCCAAAGCTTTCAGAAAAACTAACTTTATGCGGCAATGCGGCTGCGCGGCGCTCGGTGTTTTTTCTGCTCATTTCACCTCCGCAGACAACATGGCATAGCCTTTTTTCTCCAGCTCTAGAGCCAATTCTGGCCCGCCGCTTAATTTTATTCTTCCATCAGAAAAAATATGCACAACATCAGGATTGATATAATCTAACAAACGTTGGTAATGCGTAATCATCAGAAAAGAACGTGTTTTATCGCGCATGCGATTAACACCATCTGCAACAATTTTTAGCGCATCGATATCAAGCCCAGAATCAGTTTCATCCAAAATCGCAAAAATCGGCTCCAGCAAAGACATTTGCAAAATATCGTAGCGTTTTTTCTCTCCGCCAGAAAAGCCAGTATTTACACCGCGCTGTAGAAGTTTTTCATCAATTTTTAGTGCGGCCGATTGCGAGCGAATCAGTTTCAGAAAATCGACCGAATCATAAGGTTTTTGGCCGCGATGCGTGCGTACGGAATTTACTGCATTTTTTAGAAAGCTCATTCCCGCAACGCCAGGAATCTCAACTGGATATTGAAAGGCCAAAAATATCCCAGTGCGTGCGCGCCGATCAACCGACCAATCCAAAATAGATTCACCATTCAGGCAAATATCACCTTCTGTTACAATATAACCAGGGCGACCCGCCAAAACATATGAAAGAGTGCTTTTTCCAGAACCATTTGGCCCCATAATTGCATGAACTTCACCCGCTGGGATCGTAAGCGAAACGCCGTTTAGCACGGTTTTTCCATCAACATTGGCATGCAAATTTTTTATTTCTAACATTATCAATCCTTGCGTTTTTAATTCTCGTTAATTTTTAAGTTGCTGAAATTTTTCTCAGCCCACACTTCCTTCCAAACTAACTGCTAAAAGTTTTTGCGCCTCAACTGCAAACTCCATCGGTAATTCTTTTAGAACTTCCTTGCAGAATCCATTGACAATTGTTGCTACCGCTTCTTCTTGTGAAAGCCCGCGCTGCATACAATAAAAAAGCTGATCATCGCTGATTTTTGAAGTTGTTGCTTCATGCTCGATTTGCGCGCTAATGCTTTGATTTTCGATATATGGAATCGTATGCGCGCCGCATTGATCGCCAAGCAAAAGCGAATCGCACTGCGTGTAATTTCTTGCATTTTCTGCGCCTTTTTGCATGCGCACTAAACCGCGATAAGTGTTTTGTCCGCAGCCTGCTGAAATCCCTTTCGAGATAATCGTGCTTTTGCTGTTCTTGCCGATATGAATCATTTTCGTGCCCGTATCGGCTTGCTGATAGTGATTCGTCAAAGCAACTGAATAAAATTCACCTACCGAATTTTCGCCTTGCAAAATACAGCTTGGATATTTCCAGGTAATGGCCGAGCCAGTTTCTACCTGCGTCCAAGAAATTTTAGAATTTTTACCGCGGCATGCTCCGCGTTTCGTTACGAAATTATAAATTCCACCTTTGCCATCTTTATCGCCTGGATACCAATTTTGTACGGTGGAATATTTTATTTCAGCATTATCGAGAGCAATCAACTCAACAACTGCAGCATGCAATTGGTTTTCATCGCGTTTAGGTGCGGTGCAGCCTTCAAGATAGCTAACATAGCTGCCTTCATCGGCAATGATTAATGTGCGTTCAAATTGCCCAGTTTCTGCGGCGTTAATGCGGAAATAAGTTGAAAGCTCCATCGGGCAGCGCACGCCTTTTGGAATGTAGACAAAAGAGCCATCGCTAAACACGGCAGAATTCAAAGCAGAGAAAAAATTATCTCCAACTGGAACTACCGAGCCCAAATATTTTCTAATCAGCTCTGGATGCTCATGGACTGCTTCAGAAAATGAACCAAAAATTACACCTTTTTCAGCGAGTTTTTCTTTGTAAGTTGTGGCAACAGAAATACTGTCAAACACCGCGTCAACCGCAACACCTGCAAGCTTTGCGCGTTCAGCCAGCGGAATGCCAAGTTTTTCATAGGTCTTAAGCAGCTCAGGATCAACTTCATCTAAAGTTTTTGGCCCATCTTTGACTTTCGGCGCAGCAAAATAATAAGCATTTTGATAATCAATTTTTGGATAATGCAGACGCTGCCAATCTGGTTCAGCCATTTTCTTCCAGCGCGCAAAAGCGTCTAGACGCCAATCAAGAAGCCATTTTGGTTCGTTCTTCTTCGCGGAAATAAAACGCACGATATCTTCATTCAATCCTTTCGGAGCGAACTCTGATTCAATATCCGTGACAAAACCATACGCATATTCGCGTGAACCGAGATCATTTAGTAATGGTGAAGAATTCGACATATTTTCCTATCAAACCGACTTCGCGCGCGGCGCAAGAAAATCAGTTTCTGCTTTTAAATTATTGGGCTGATTCAAAAAATCACTGAGGAAAATACCTGCCAGAGCCTTTTCAACTGCATCATTTACTTTGCGCCAGCCATGGCGTGTTGCGCAGTTTTCCTCGATGCTACAGACTGATTCAAAATTTCCCATGCAATCAGTTAAAGCGATTGGTCCATCAATGCAGCTGATGATTTCAGCAATCGAAATTTCTTTTGCGTCTCTAATCAAGCTATATCCGCCTTGTGTCCCGCGCACAGAAAGCAAAAAATTGCCGCGCAGCAAAAGCTTCAAAACCTTGCTCGCCGTTGGCTCAGGCAAGGAGCAAGCCGTAGCCAAAGCGCTAGCGCAAATCAGGCTATCTTTTGGCTGAGAAGCCAAATACTTAAGCAGCAAAACCGCATAATCAGCTAGTCGACTAAGACGAATCATAAAAAAATCTTGATAATTAAACAAAATAACCAATGAGGAGCGGCTTATAGCCATATTTCCCGCCCTTGTCAAAATATAAGACTGAATAGGTACTGATTACAATTATCAGCTATTTTATCGGCGATTTTTCTCTGCAGATTTAAAATTTGAAATGCAAAGCTTGCTGCTTATGATCTAAACTCTCAATCAACGCGAGATTGCTTTTATGTCTAGAACTTCCTTAAGTGATTTATTGCCGAATTTGCCTGTGCTCAAGGCAGCAACTAATCACGTTCTGCCATTAGATGAGGAGATAAATCAGGAAGTTCTTTTGCATACCGTGCTTTATCAGCTTATTTGCGAAGTTGTGGCGCTATATGCGAATATTTCTCATTTTCTTACCAAGCTTGGTTTCGCAGCCGATACGCGTATTCCCGCCCCAGAACATAATCTTGTCCAGAATCTTCTAAGCCAATGGCAGCAACGTTTTGCCAAGCAATGCTGTGCGCCACGCAAAATAGAAAAATTATTATGCGAGCGCATTTACCGTAAATGGGTGAAATTTTATCATCCCGATACCGCGCAATATCATTTTCCTGGTAAAGTATTTTTGGTTTTTAAATCTGCGCATGCCAGCAATGATTTAGGCAATTTAACTGCATTTGAGCAGGTTGCTTTGCATGCTCAAGCCGATGCAAAAATAGAAAATCGTGACCCAGAAAACGAGTTTACTAATCTGGCAAAAGAATGGCGAAAAATATCAGTAAATTTACAAAAATTATATGCGACGCAAGAAAATGAAATGCGGCGGAAATTTATCCGCTCACTTTTAGAAGGACTGCCGCTAATTAATACAGTTGATGATTTGTTGAATGAATCAACAGCTTCAATAGAAGCAGGCATAGAATCATGAACAGCCGTTTTTTTTGCGTTATAAAGTTGTTCTTCTTCTTTTATCTGCGGCAAGTTTTTTTGTTGTTCCTGGAATTTATTTCGGCCCAGGCGGCAATGATTTTCTCACTAGCGGCTTATGGGCAAAACATTCCGCTGCTGCTTTCTGGGAGGGAGATTTTTATCCGCGTTGGTTGTCAGAAATTTATGCAGCTGCGCGATTCTGGCTAAGAAAATGAAATATTTTCTTGCCCCAAAATATTTCATTTTTTTTGTCGCAGCATTTTTTCTGCTGCTGCCGATTTTTGTATTTGGTCCAGGTGGCGCAGATTTACTCACTGCTAGCCTGATGGCAAAAAATTTCTCGCAAGAATTTTGGCACGGAAATTTCTATCCGCGTTGGTTGCCAGAAATGTATGCAGGACAAGGCTCTCCTGCATTTTTTTATTATCCGCCGCTATTTTTCTGGGTGGTTTCTTTAATCGCACCAGTTTTTTCAGAACCAAGTTTTTTTCTCTGGCCTTTAATTGGCGCTGCTTATTTTTTTCTGATTTTGTCAGGAGTTTTCTGTTTCCATTGGCTTAAAAGCGAAGGTGCGAGCGATTCTGCGGCAAAAACAGCAGCGCTGATTTATATGGCCTTTCCAACGCATTTATCGCAGACATTATTTGCGGCGGCATTATTCGGACAATTTGCTGCTTATGCATTTTTTCCACTCATTTTATGGAGCGCAAAATCACTAGCAAAGCAGCAGAAATTCTCTCTTCTGGCTTTTTCTTTGTCGATGCATTTGTTGTTACTTTGTAACGTTCCTAATGCGCTAATAATTAACAGTCTGGCTTGTGTTTGGTTGTTAATAAATTCTGAAAAAAATCAGAAAATATCTGCGCTGAAAAATATTTTTAACGCATCTTTCTTAGCAATTTTAGCCAGTGCATTTTTTCTTCTCCCAGCCTTTGCATATCAGCAATATAGCGGCGTTGCAGCGCATTGGGAAAGTGGCGGAATTCCTGTTTATAAAAGCCATTTATTGCGTTTTGATTTTTCTGCTGAGAAAATTATCGCCAATATTTCTTATGCGAGTGATTTGCTAATTTTAACGCTTTTATGCTCGTGGCTTTTATTTTGGAATAAAAAAATCGCGCGCAAAATATTTTATTTTTGGTGCTTAGCTTCATTCTTAGCAATTTTCATGAATCTTGGCGTGAGCGAAATAATTTGGCGAATATTTCCGCTGTTGAAAATTATTCAAATTCCTTCACGACTTCTCTGTGTTGTTGTGCTTGCTTGTGTGTGGTTATGGGCGCAAAAAACGCAGGAAAATAATCAGGAAAATCCGCAGCAAAAATCAGCCTATGCCTTAGCAATTTTTATAATTTTAGTTTCTGTAGCGCATGGTTTTATTGTCGCAAAAATACAGAAGTTTGATCCCTTAGAAGCAGCGCAGAAACTACCTTTGCTGCAGTTGCGTTATCAAAATAACATCGATAATTACACGCATTATTTACCAGGAAAAAACGCAGCTTTTGCAATTTTTGGCGATGAAAAAATTTTACAACAAACATTAAAGCGTCCAAAAATTGAGCTTCTAGAAGGAAAGCTGCAGATTGATGTGGAAAAATGGCGTGCGCGCGATTTGCTTGTGCGCATTCGCGGTGATGGGGCTGGAAAAATAATTGTCAGACAATTTTATTTTCCTGGTTGGATCGCTTGTTTGTCTGCAGAAATGCCTGAAGAAAAATCTCCTTCGAAAAATATTTTCGCTGAATGTTTCGCAATCGAGAAAGATATTAGTGATCTTCTGCTGGTTAATATTCCCGCAGCAATAGAGCAGGAGCGCTTTTTAAAGCTTCAGCTTTCGCCTCTCTGGCCAGAAGTAATTGGAAGATTGATTTCTGTGTTTTGCTACCTAGGATGTCTGACTTTTTTGTTAATCATGCGAATGAAAAAAAATCGCTAATTTAAAATTCGTGCAACGGAAATTTTTGTAAATATGGCAACGCTTAGCCAGCTATCTTCTAATGAAATCGAGGACTCCCCTAGATGTTCGCGCGAATTTTCGCCAAAATTTTTTGCGCCTTTTGTCCAGGAAATAAAAATTTTCTCACAGCAGAATAAAATTTTTCTAGCACTGATCTTTGCGCTAATTAGCTTTATTGGCTTTATTCCTGCGCTGATTTGGTGTCCTTGTGGCATGGATGTTTTTACCGTTGCGGCGTGGTCGCGACATTTTTCCGAAGCATTATTTGCGGGAGAACTTTATCCGCGTTGGTTGCCAAACGCACATGCGGGCTTAGGTGCGCCGATTTTTTTCTATTATCCGCCTCTGGTTTTTTATGTGCAGGCGCTGTTTTATAATTTCATTGATCTCTGGGAGCTAGACTACGTGCCGCTTTTGCTAGCGAGCGTTTTAGGAATGTATATTTCTGCGATAACTTGTTACGCGTGGTTGCGCCAATGGGTTCCTGAAAAAGAAGCCCTATGCGGAGCTGCCTGCTATCTGCTTATTCCCTATCATTTGGCGCATTCTTTTTATAGCTGGATTTTGCTCGCGCAATTTTGGTCATACGCATGGTTTCCGCTGATTTTATTTTTCGCTCATCGCCTTGTAGATAAGAAAAAACTTGCAGTCACAGGCTTCGCTTGGAGCGTGGCTTTGCTGGCTTTGACTAATTCTCCTAACATGATTTTATTCACGCCAATGATGGTGCTTTATCCGCTGATTTTAGCTTATGCAAAAAATATTCCGCTTATAAAAATTCTCGGCAAAACTTTAGCAGGAATTTTCTTTGGTTTTGCGCTGGCGGCAATTTATTTATTGCCAGCATATTTTTATCAAAGCTACAGTTTGGTTGGCCTGCAATGGGAACAAGAAGGGCAGAAAGTATTTTCCTATAAATTATTTCATTTGAGTTTTACCGCTGAAGATAAAGTGGTTTTCTTAGGCTACGGAATTTATTTGCTGCTAACTTTATTATGGCTGCTCTTATGCTTCAAAAGCTTGAGAAATCAGGCTTTAGCGCGGCATGAGAAAATTTATATCACAGCCTGGCTGTTCGCTGGAATTTTAGGTGTTTATCTGAATTTATGGTTAAGTGAATGGTTGTGGCGGATTATGCCTTTTTCGGAAATCATCCAAATTCCTTCACGCTTTTTGGCAATTTCTGGACTCTCAGCAACAGTTCTGCTGACCTTTTTTCTCGCGCGCGCAAATCTTTCTAAACGTACGAAATATATTATTTACGCCGCGATAATGGCTGGTTTGTATCTTAATACATTGGCGATGGTTCCAGCTAAAAAAGTTGATCTTGTTGGGTTGTTACAAAATAACAATATGGATATGCGCAGCACGGCAATGTTAGAAATTTTGCGCTTTAAAAATGGGGTTTCGCAATTCCCTGCGCATGTTGTGCAAGATAGTTTGTTTGCGGAGCTTGCCATTCCAGATCGGCTTTTTGAGCGCATCTCCAAGCGTGATCAAAAAATTTCACACATTGAAGGCGATGCAGAAATAGAAATAAAAAAATGGCATCCGCGCGAAATCACTCTCGAAGTAACTTCAAAAAATGGCGCCAGCATTTTTTTAAATCACATGTATTTTCCTGGTTGGATGGTTGAATTTTCTGGCCATGCCAGGCCGATTGAGCGCGTTCGCACAACTGGTTTAATTTCATTCTCAGTGCCAGAAAATTTCTCTAAGCAAGAAGTTAATCTTCGGCTTATAAGGCTTGCTCCAGAAATTTGGAGCATTGTAATTTCATTATGGAGTGTTGCTCTTACTCTCGTTTTAGCGCTTATTTCATACTTACAAAAATTTCAAAGAGACTGAAAAATGCTACATCAAATCAGGCTGCTTGCTTCGCATCGCTACTCACCAGTTTTTGGCATTATTTTGCTAGCTTTATGCTCTGTAATTCCTGGCTTGATTTATGGCCCAACTGGAATTGATATCTTTACTGTTGGTGTCTGGATGGAAGAATTTGCTCGGCAATTTTTAGAAGGCGAATTCTATCCGCGCTGGCTTGAAAATATTTTTGTTGGTCATGGAAGTCCGGTTTTTTTCTATTATCCGCCGCTGCCATTTTATCTGGGAACATTGTTCTATTTTCTGCGCGATACCGAAATGTATGGCTATCACATGTTGCTTGGGGTTGCTGCAATTGGACAAGTGGCATCAGGGCTTTTCTTTTATTTTTGGTTGCGTGATGGCAGGCGTCTTTCTGTAAACGCATCTTGTTTGGGAGCCGCACTGTATATTTTTGTGCCGCCGCATTTATCTCAATCTTTTCATTCGCTGATGCTGATTGGCCAAACCATTGCCTTTGTTTGGTTCCCGCTGATTTTTTGGATGATAGATCGTTTGCTACAAGAAAAACCATTTACTTGGGTGGCGCTGTCTTTGGCTTTTGCTGGGCTTTTGCTCACTAATATTCCCAATTTCATTATGTTCTATCCGCTGGCTTTTTTATACGCAGCAATGCTTTCATTCGAGCATAAGCGCGTTGAAATTTTAGCCACGGTTCTTTTAACAACCGCAGTAGCAATTGGTTTATGCGGAATTTTTGTTCTGCCAGCTTGGCTTTATCAGTCATACACATTAATTGATATGCAATGGACCACTTACGGTCCGCAATCTTATGTGCATCGTTTGCTGAAAATTGATAAAACTTTTCTGAGTTCACTTACGCATAACACCGTTTATTTTATTGCGATTGCTACTTCTTTGTCGCTCGCAATTGCGCTTTCTCTGCTGATTTATAAGAGTGATAAGAAGAAAAAAAATCACCTCTGGCTTTGCTTTTGGCTTTTTGCGGCACTGATGTCGATGCTGATGAATACAATTCTTGGCAAGCCTTTCTGGGAATATGTGCCGCTGATAAAAATGGTGCAAATTCCTAGTCGCTATTTTGCCATTATCGCCATCGTAGTTTGTATCTTAGCTGCTAAGCTCTGGCATGAAACCGAGTATTCAGGCCCAATGTGGCGATATAATCACATTTTTGTTTTTATGGTTTTGCTAAGTTTTATTGGAATTTTGCTGCTTTCTGCTAACACCAAAAGAATAGGTCATGATGAATTGCTGGAAACTCCAGGAAACGCTAAATACAGCAAATATTTCAGCCTCTATTATTCGCGTGCGCTTGATAAAATCGATCAAAATTTCGCCTTCTTGAGCGGCGAAGAATTAATAGGTCGTTTCTACCAAGAAAAGCCTCACAAAGATTGGAATGAAAGACGCACCAAAATACGCGTTCTGCAGGGCAAAACAAAAGCAGAGGTAAAAACCTGGAAGCCGCGCCTGCTCGAGATTTCATTGGATATAAAAGACGATACAATAATAAGCGTGCGGCAATTTTATTTTCCTGGCTGGATAGGATTTTTAGATGATAAACCTTTGGCAGTTTCGCGCGAGTTTGGCACGGGCCGCATGCTGATTTCTTTGCCAAAAGATTTATCGGGCAAGCATGAGCTGCGTCTAGAGCTAATGCCGCTTTATGGTGAAATTATCGGTCGATTGCTCTCAATATTAACGCTTATTGGTTTGCTAATTACCGTTGCTATACAATTTTCGCGGATTAATGACAGAAAGCCACTTTCATTATCTTAGCCAAATCACTATGATGCCCGCCCTTTTGGTTAATTTCAGGGTATTAAATGAATTTGATAGGGGATTTATTTTTGATAATTCTCCGCCTAATAAAAAATGAAAATGGTGCAAAAACATGTCTGGCAAATTAAAAATTACCACTGATCCACTTCCCGCATCAGCAAAAATTTATATCGAAAGTTTGCGCGATTCGTCTGTAAAAGTTGGCATGCGCGAAATTTCCCTCGCAGCAAAAGCCAATGAAAAACCAGTGCGTGTTTACGATACTTCAGGCCCTTATACAGATACTTCACAAAATATTGATATTAGAAATGGCTTAAAAAAACTGCGTGCAGACTGGATATTAGAGCGCGATGATGTCGAGCATTACGCAGGGCGTGCAATCAAACCAGAAGATAACGGCCTGCAAAGCGGTCAGTCGAGTGCTTATGAATATTTCCCCAATATTCCTGAAAAACCTTTGCGCGCGCGTGCTGGTAAAACTGTTACACAATTACATTATGCGCGTGCAGGAATTATCACTCCTGAGATGGAATATATCGCTGTGCGTGAGAATTTAGGCCGGCAATTAGCGGCAGAAGCAGTTGCAAACAGCCAGGGTGGAGAGTCTTTTGGCGCATCAATTCCGCAATTTATTACCGCTGAATTTGTCCGCAATGAAGTGGCAATGGGGCGGGCGATTATTCCCGCAAACATCAATCACCAGGAAGCGGAACCAATGATTATTGGTCGTAATTTCTTGGTAAAAATAAATGCCAATATTGGCAATTCTGCTGTTACTTCTTCAGTTGAAGAAGAGGTCGAGAAAATGGTTTGGGCCACACGTTGGGGCGCAGATACTTTGATGGATCTCTCAACTGGAAAAAATATTCACACCACGCGCGAATGGATTATTCGTAATTGCCCAGTTCCAGTTGGCACCGTTCCAATTTATCAGGCTCTCGAAAAAGTTGGTGGTGTGGTTGAAGATTTAAGCTGGGAGATTTACCGCGATACTTTAATCGAGCAAGCCGAGCAGGGCGTTGATTATTTCACCATTCACGCTGGCGTGCGTTTGCCTTTCATTCACTTAACTGAAAATCGCACCACCGGAATTGTCTCGCGCGGCGGCTCAATCCACGCGAAATGGTGTATAGCCCATCACAAGGAAAACTTTACCTACACTCATTTTGAAGAGATTTGTGAAATTATGCGCGCTTATGATGTGAGCTTCAGCTTGGGCGATGGTTTGCGTCCAGGTTCGATTGCTGATGCAAATGACGCCGCACAATTTGCTGAATTAAAAACTCTCGGTGAATTAACTCATATCGCTTGGGAAAAAGACTGCCAGGTTATGATTGAAGGACCAGGCCATGTGCCAATGCATTTAATCAAAGCCAATATGGAAAAGCAGCTTGAATATTGCAAAGAAGCTCCGTTCTACACACTCGGGCCACTCACAACTGATATTGCTCCTGGCTATGATCACATCACCAGCGCGATTGGTGCGGCGATGATTGGTTGGTATGGCACGGCAATGCTTTGCTATGTCACACCGAAGGAACATCTGGGTTTGCCTAATCGTGATGATGTTAAAACTGGCGTAATCACTTACAAAATCGCAGCTCATGCGGCTGATCTCGCCAAAGGTCATCCAGGCGCGCAAATGCGTGATGATGCATTATCGAAAGCGCGTTTTGAATTCCGCTGGGAAGATCAATTTAATCTTTCGCTCGATCCAGATACGGCGCGTTCTTTTCATGATGAAACCTTACCAGCAGAAGGCGCTAAGCTTGCGCATTTTTGTTCAATGTGCGGACCAAAATTTTGCTCAATGAAAATCACCGAAGATGTGCGCGATTACAGCCGCAAAAAACGCGAGCAGGAAGAAGGCATGCAGAAAATGTCAGAGCAATTCCGTGAAAGCGGCGGCAAGATTTACCATGAGGTGGATGATAAATAGTAAGATTTAATTATATGGTCGCATTTGAAAATTTTTTTATTAGCAGTCATGCTCGGGAAAATATGAAAAAGCGCGCCATTGATGAGGTCATAATATCTCTGATTTTACGCAACCATGATGTGGTTATTCCAGTGCGTGAAGGCAGAATTATTTTGCAAAAAATATTGCCAGATTTTAAGTGAAAAAATATTTCTTTATCGTGTCGTCGATATCGATAGAAATCCAGCAATATTTGTAACTGCTTATAGAACTACTAAGTTAGAAAAATGTAGGAGCATTGAATCATGAATGTTAATTACGATCCATCTTGCGATGTATTAACACTGGTTTTTCGTAATGTTCCCATTGCAGAAAGCGATGAAGAAAAGCGCGGTATGATTGCAGATTACGACCAGGATGGAAATTTCGTTAGTATTGAAATTTTAGACGCGTCTCAGCGCGTTTCAGATGTGACAAGCATTAATTTAAGTATTGTTCAGCCACCAAAAACAATAAATATTTTTGAACAATACAAGCAGTTGGAGCTTAACAAAAAACACTAATCATCATTCCTCTATTTAATTTTGTGATTTTCCTATGTACCCAAAAACAGCTCCTAGTCCTGATTTCGTCGAACTTGAAAAAGAAATTCTGTCCTTTTGGCGTGATGAAGATATTTTTGCGCAATCGGTTGAAAATCGTCCTCAGGAAAAAAACGGCAACAACAACGCTTATGTTTTTTATGATGGTCCGCCATTCGCCAATGGTTTGCCGCATTACGGGCATTTGCTCACTGGCTTCGTGAAAGATATTTTTGCGCGTTATCATACAATGCTTGGTCGGCGTGTTGAGCGTCGCTTCGGCTGGGATTGTCACGGGCTTCCAGCGGAAATGGGAGCAGAAAAAGAGCTAGGGATTTCAGGGCGCGCAAGCATTACAGAATTTGGTGTAGAAAAATTCAATGCGCATTGCCGCACTTCAGTTATGAAATATGCGCATGAATGGGAGCGTTACGTAGAGCGCCAGGCGCGTTGGGTTGATTTCGAGAATGACTATAAAACCATGGACAAAAATTACATGGAGTCGGTTCTCTGGGCCTT
>JBIKYU010000043.1:0-10601 GCA_044355085.1 Rickettsiales bacterium
AAAAAAAATGCCAGCGCTAAGCAATCTACAGAAATTGATCTCGCACTAAAACGCTTAACTCACAAAGATGAAATGGGCGAATTATTTAAAGTTCTGATGCTTACAAATGCATGATTTAACCAGAGCCGCGATGAAAACCTACGCCGCTTCCACAGAGGCAGAAATAGCCTTTAAAAACGCGCGCTCGAGGTTTCTCTCGCCCTGCTCTTCTACAAAAGTTTTTGGTGCACCGTTATAGATAATTTCTGCATCATGAAGCACGGAAATATTGTCACATAATTCTTCAATGTCTGACAAAATATGTGAAGTAAAAAATATTGTATTCCCACTGCTCTTATAACGCAGCAGCAACTCTTTCAGCTGAATGCGTGCGCTAGGATCTAAGCCACTCATCGGCTCATCAAGCAACAATAGCGGCGCTTCGCTTAAAAACACTGAAAGCAAACCAAGTTTCTGACCCATGCCTTTTGAATATTTGCTGATTTTGTGATCAAGAACCCGAGGATCAAGATCAAGCGCTTTCGCCAATGAAATAGCAGCATCGCGATTAAATCTTTTACGGTAAAAAGCTTGCGATATTTCCAAAAATTCTGAACCTTTTAGAAAAGGAGATGGATAAAATTTTTCAGGCAAATATGCGAGATTTCTGCGCCCTTCAGGCTGAGAAACTGAGCGACCAAAAAAAGAAGCCGCGCCAGAATCCGCACGCAATAAATCCAGAATTATTTTAATTAAAGTGGTTTTCCCAACCCCATTCAAACCAACTAAACCGAAGATTTCTCCCACTTCTACGCATAAAGAAACATTCTGCAAAACACGCTTTTCTTTGAAGCGCTTAAATAAGGAAGTAACTCTAAGTGGTTCACCAACATTACCATTCATCGCAAGCCTCTTTTTTAAAGAACATGAAGTAATAAAAAACGCAAATCTTCCAAACTTCAATTGAACAACTTAAGAAATTTTTAACTCTATAAAAATCTTTTGCCTCAGCAATTTTAGTGCGTCAAGTTGTCTTTCAAATTTAAAATTTTATCTAAAGGAAGATCATAAAATTTCGATTTTTTTCTAGGCGAGACAAGCTCATTCTTTACATCTGCCGCTCCTGCTGCATTTATCTCATTAAGAGCTGCATCTGCTGCGTCTGAAATTGCGTGCGCTTCTGCCTCTCGTTGTTTTTTCGAATCACCTTCTTGAATTTTCATTAAATATCCAACAAAGGTTTGATTGGGCGAGAGATTAAATGTTGCAAATTGCCCTGGCTTATTTACCACCACATAATTTTCATCATCTGAACAAATTACTTCCACAGCATTTTTCTCAACGCATTTATCAATCATCATCGGTAGCAATTCCGCAAATTCCTTAAAAATCCATCTAATTTGCACGACGCCTTCTTCAACACGCTCGATCATAATATTTTCTGGCATTTTACTCGGAGTAATTTTTTTTCCATCCAACCAAATCGTCCAGGAATCAGGAGAAAAATACATGATTGAGCTGAGGAAAAAATTCGGTAAGTCTTGAAGATTAAGCGCTTGTTTTACCTCTTCCACCGTAGAGTTAGAAAAATTATCTTTCGGCGCTGTTTTAGTAGTCGCAGCTTGCGCGCGTTGTGGTGGGAAAATTTCTGGCAAAACCATCTCGATAGGGATGGAATTATTGTGCGCATACAAGGCTTGCTCGACATAGTTCATTTCTTTCTGTGTAAACATCATCGAAGAAAGACGCATATATTTGGGAATATTTTTATTCTCTGGGACCGCCTGATAAAAAATATTCTTTGAGTTTTCCTCTGTTTTTTCTGGCGAGTTATTTTCTTCCGTATTTTCTACATTTGTTGGAGTGTTACTTTGTACCGAAATATCTTCAGCCTGTGCCCAAGCAAAAGAAGCGCCAATAACAAGTGAAAATCCAATCAAAAAAATCATTGGTATAAATCTGGTGCGCGGGAAAAAATTCTGCAAATTTATCATGGCGCTCTTCCCCCCAATACTGGCTGAGCAGGCGGAGCGGTAGGTGAACCAGGAGCAGCGGGAGCAGAATTATTTTCTCCAGCACCAGCAGCAACTGGTGGATTATAGATAATATCACGCCACAACGCTTGAATATCGCCGCTTATCAAACCAGGTGGAGTTCCCGTAGATATTTCTTTCAAATGCCCTTTATCAAGAACTCCTCCTTGTTTTAATGCGACCGAGCGCACTAAAACATTTCCTGGAAATTCTTTCTGTAAGGCCTCAATAAACTCCAACGCCAAACTATCAGTAACCGCCGCCATGCTGATAACTAAATCACTCGCCATAACTGTTGCATTGCCTATCTTATATGGTGCCTCCAACGCTTGCGGCTTAGAAAATGTCGCATCAACTTTATTGAGATAAAATTTCTGTTTGAATTTATTCAAAGCTTGCGTACCTTCGTTTATGCGCAAACCAGCAGCCTCTTTTTGTTCATCACTTAAAGTTTCCCACAACTCTACGGCCTTAGTCAGCTGCGAAGTTTTTTGATCAAGATTAGAAATTCTTGTGCGCAAATTATTTATATCATTCTTAAGCCACGTCAGGCGCTCCTGCGATTTTATCTGACGTTTATCCGCGACGAAAAAAATCCCATAACCAGCTAACATCAGTAGCAAAACCAACAGTGCGCGAATAATCAAACGTTTTTTTGCGTCTTGCAACAACATGGTTTTAAGCCATTTTAAGCGGTTAGGATTACGGTTTAGGTTTGGGATAAGTAAGCGTCACTTGAATAGCAATAACGCTGTCTTTATTTCCGAAAGTAATTTTCTCAGGCAGTTTTGAATGCTCGACTTGGTAATCTTTAAAAGTATCTTTTATGCGCCCAGTGAATACTTCGAAATTATGGAAAAGCTCTTCGATATTTGCACCAGTATTATAAAAATCGATACTAAAAACACTGGTAACTGTTCCCTCTTCAACTGCAGGCGTAGCTTGCGTTGGCACAATTTTTGCATTCCATTCAAAAGAGCGAACGAAACCTTCTTCTTGCAATACGCCAGCCATCATTTGCGAAAGATCAACAGGAGAATTTTTAAACGAATTTATCAATGTCTGCATTGCCGCAATATCAACAATTTTATCGGCCTCGTCTAAATTATACTGCCCCGTAGATTCAGCATTTTTCCAGCGTTGCTCGATGGTTATTTTTTCATTTTCCTGCACCATAATTTCTTGCTGCAAAACATATGAATGCCAAATTTTCCAACCAGCTAGCATCAGTAATATCGGCAATAATAAATATGCAGCCATAGTTACGTATTTTTCTGCCGATTGCATCTGCATTATTTTTTTCGTAAGCATCGTGGTAAAGCACAGCACTGGCTTTTTCATTGAGAAAAAACCAGCCTGCACCACATCCGCGAAATGATCATCTGCCAATGCCGCGTTAGTAACATGTAATTTTTGTGCCAGCTCATGCGGAGTAAACAAAAAAACCTGCTCGCCTGGAATTTTTGTCCGCTCGATTGCAGCGCGTATATCAGCAGAAACCACGATATAACTATGAAGAATATTGGAATCTTCCAATCCCAGGCGATGCATATATTCCATTGTATTGGCGATTTCTTGCTCAACATGTCCTGCTAATACTTCTGCTTTGGCATTGCTCTCAAGCGTAATTAAACGCGCGAAAATAACTCGACCGCCACTGGTAACTACTTGGCGAAAACCACCAACCTTGTTATGCGACATCCATAATTGCCAATTTTTGATTTTAGCCTTTGCTTTAGCCCCAGGAATACTAATGCGGTGCAAAGCCTCTAACATGCGTTGCGTTTCAACTGGCTGCAGAAAAATTCCATCCAAAATATTTGGCAACGCCACTGCGTAATTCACCCACTCCTGCACTAGCGGTCCATAGCCACATACTGCAAATAAATAGATCCAATCTTTGCGTCCTGTTTTTGCCCGCCCAACCTGCATATAATTTTTTAAATCATTCGCTGGAAAATCACGCTTCATTCTGCGTTTTATTAATTGTCCAACATTGAGCGCACTAACAGCAGGAACTGCCTGCTGCACATAGGTTTGATCTGCTGTATCCACAATAATAGCCAGCGGCACATTTCTAAATCGCTGTAAATAGCGATCAAAATCATTGCGATCAGATTGCGCTGGCGTTGCCGCAAATAAGCGCGCTCGCACATGGCCATTTTTTGCATGCGTAAGAATCGCGCCATTCTCACCAATAGTGAGGATAAATTTCTCTATCGTTCTACCAAAAGGACCAAGGCCCATGCGCTACACCTAAAAACTCATTTTGCTGAAACTATTGTAAAGCGGCCCAAACACAGCCATTGAAATCCACAGCATTAATCCACCCATCACAATCGTAAGTGCAGGCTGAATAATTCCTACCATTGCCGTTACTGCGTCTTCAACTTCTGTATCGTAGAAAAAATTTACGTTTTCCAACGTCACATCCAAATTACCGCTATCTTCACCAATTTTAAACATGCGTAAAACTAAATTCGGAAACTGCCCCGAAGTTCGCAAAGCATTAGTAAGAGGCGTTCCCTCGCTTACGCTGCGCCTAACTGCGGTAATGCTTTCTTTGATTACGCGATTTTTTATCACGTTCTGCGCAATTTCCAAACATTGTAAAATGCCAATACCGCTGCGAAATGTAATTGAAAAAAATCGGCAAAATCTTGCTAATTCAATTTTACGAATTGTTCCGCCAATCCACGGCACATAAAGTTTTATTTTATCAAAGAAATAAGCAACACCATAAAACAGGCGCGATAAAAGCTTTACCACAAACACAATAACAATCGGCGATGCAAATACAAAAGGCCAATATGTGGCAAAAAATTTTGAAGTCGCAATCAAGGCTTTTGTATAAGCAGGCAGATCGAAATTCTGCGCCACCAAAAAAGCCGATAATTTTGGAATCACAAACAACATCATCAGCGAAATAATGCCAGACATTAAAATCAGCAGGAAAATTGGATAGTAAATTGCTTTACGAATTCTTCTATGAATCGTATCAACCCACTTCAAATGCTTCGCAATATGCGCAAAGATTTCATGCAGATTTCCCGTATTTTCACCAGTTGATACCAGACCCACAAATACTTCATCAAAAACTTTTGGATGTTTTTCTAAGGACTGCGATAACAGCGAACCATTACGTACGCTTTCGTAAATATCGGTCATCAAGCTTTTTAATGTTGCCGTGTCTGCTGAATCACGCAAATCAGATAAGGCGTCAAGAATTGGCACACCAGCGCGCTCCAAGCGCTCCAAGTGGATACAAAACACCACCAAATCCTGCAGCTTAATACTACCGCGGAAACCTTTTTGCGAGGTTCTATGCGCACGATTTGAAATCATATCCAGACCGATAGAAGCAAGACGATCCTCTAAATCCAGATCGTTTGTTGCATTCATATTGCCACGCACGCGGTGACCATTTTCATTTAGCGCTACATAGTTATACATCGGCATAGCTAGAGTCTCTCTGTTAAATCAACTGTACGAATTAGCTCTTCTAGATCAGTCATGCCTTCCAGCACTTTCCCTATTCCATCTTGTATCATCGGAACAAAACCTTTGCTAAGTGCGTATTCCAGCATCATCCGCCTTGTTGCACCTGTTGCAATTAATTCGTCCATTCCTTTATCGACTACCAAAATTTCTGTTACTGCAATACGGCTTTTATATCCTGTTCCGCTACAACGATGACAACCAAAATGATGATAAATGACTGGCGGATTATCAGTATTAACATCTAAAATTCGACATTCCTCTATAGTCGCCAAATTCGGGCGTTTGCAATATTTGCAGAGTTTACGAATCAAACGCTGCGCCATTGTACAAATCAAACTACCTGCCAATAAATGCGGAGGAATTCCCGTATCAATAAGACGAGGAATTGCACCCAAAGCATCATTAGTATGCAATGTTGTATAAACTTGGTGACCTGTCATTGCCGCGCGCATAGCCATATTCGCGGTTGCTTCATCACGAATTTCACCGATAAAAATTACATCAGGATCTTGACGCAATAACGATTTAATCCCAGTGATAAAATCCATTCCCGTTTCTTCGCGAATATCTGATTGCCGAATCAGCGGCATTTGATACTCAACTGGATTTTCCAAGGTCATAATATTTCGATCTGGTGAATTTATATAATTCAGAATCGAATAAAGAGTTGTCGTTTTTCCGCTACCTGTTGGACCAGTGATAATAAACATTCCTTCTGGACGCTTAAGCAAACGTTTCAATGTACGCTCGTTATGCTCATGAAAACCCAGCCGCTCAAGCGGTAGCAATGATTGATGCTTATCTAAAATACGCATCACGATATTTTCGCCATGCACAGTTGGGTGCGTTGCAACCCGCATGTCGACTTCACGCCCGAAGACGTTATAGCTAATACGACCATCTTGCGGATGACGATTCTCCGCAATATTCATTCCCGCCATAATTTTTAAGCGCACCACAATCGCTGGCCAATATTCTTTATGCAAACTGCGGGTTTGCAGCATTTTTCCGTCAACACGATAACGAACGCGCAAAAACGCACCTTCTGGCTCAAGGTGAATATCAGATGCGCCTCGCTTAACTGCGTCAATCAGCAGCGCATCAACCAAACGCACAGTTGGATTAACGTAACCTTCGATTTCTCCGCTTAGGGTATTATTTTCGCTGATACCCGTTTCAATCTCACGCAAGATGCCTTCTATCGACATCTCGTAGCCATAATATTGATCTATAACTTCGAGAATTTCCGCCTCAACGCTATAGACTGGCACGATTTTATAATTCGCTGGAAAATATCTGCGAATCTGGTCAATTGCTAAAATGTTATAAACATCCGTAATCGCGATGCTAACCGTATCGCGATCAATATTAACAGGCACTGCCTTGCAGCGAAGCGCCACCTCTTTAGGAATTTTTTTAATCAGTTTCGGATCAAGAACTGCTTTTCTAAGCTCAAAACTCTTCACGCCAGAAGATTCTGCCAGAACTTCTCCTAGAGCGCTTTCGGTGATGAATCCCATCTCCACCAAAATCGCACCAAGCATTTTTTTATGCGCACCTTGCGTGCGTTGTTCACGCAATGCTGTTTCCAGCTGATCAGCAGAAATCAAACCTTTGCTAAGCAATCTTTGACCAAGCGGCAATCGCGCAGTTGCTGAAGATGCATCATCATCAACAACAGGAACAACGCTTGCCATAGCAGGCTGAGGAACTTGCCCAGCTGCTTGCATCGCGTGCATTTGCTGCTGCGCTTGTATCTGCTGTTGTGGCGGTTGATTTAAATTCTGCTGTGGATTCTGAGGCATATTGCGCACAGAAGCAGCTTGCTGTTGTTGCGCTACAGAGGCAGCAGTAGCAGCAGGTGGTTTGGTCAAAAAAGGATTTCTGATATTAGGCGCGGAAGCGGGATCAGCCTGACGTTGCGGCGCCATAGCAGAAGGCGGCGGACCAGCTGGCCTTGGCGGCGCAGAAGAAACCGGAGGTTTTAACGGTGGCGTGGGTTCCACAGGCTCGCCTTCTGTCGACAGTTCAAAGGCACACCACTTTAAGCATGCCTCGCAAAATTTTTAAAAATATAGCATTTCACATTTGCAAACTGAAACCGCAAAAACAAAGATTCTCCGCCCGAAAAAACAAAGTTTCTAAATGTTAATCGAAGCAACCAGTTTCAGCTCGAATATATAGTCGCAACAGCAAACTATTAGCAATAATATTCACAGCAAATTCAATCACCGCTATCAAGAAGATTGCCGCAATCAATTTATCTAGGTTTTTTTCTTGCCTGATTTTCCGCTACGAAAACTATCAAGTTTGATGACGTTGGAACTGCTCGTTTCAACTGCAGAAGTTTTCATTTTACTACGAGAATTTTTGCTCTCAGCCTCAGATGATCCCGCTGTTTTTTTGCCTGTTTTTGCCACATCGAGCAAACCATCAGACTTCGCAACTGGAGCGCTTTTTGCAGGAACTAAGAGCTCATCACTATCATCATCTGCGTCTTCTTCATCAGTGTCCAAGTGACGGAATTGCAGGCCAAAACGAACACTTGGATCCGCAAAAGCGGTAAGCGCAGCAAAAGGCACCACCACACACTCTTTCTCGCCATCGAAACTCAAAATCACGCTAAAATCTTCAGCCGTAACTTTTAAATCTTCAAATTGATATTGCAAAACGATTGTCATTTCATTGGCATAGCGCGAGCGCAGTTTTTCTGAAACAAGTACGCCAGGAAATTGCGTCAAAAATGAAATGAAAAAATGATGTTTGCCAGGCAAGCCCTCACGCGCAATTTTCTCAAGCGTGTAACGCACAATCACGTGCATCGCATCATCAATCAATTTCCCATAATCTATAAAATCATCAGACATACAAAAAAAAGCTCCATTCCTCAAAGAACTCGCAAGCTCTTAGCGTGCCTCAATCTGCCATGCAAGCAGAAAGCTACTAGCCATTCAATTTTTTAAAAATTTTTGCAGATAGAAATTTTCTGTCACGCTAGAAAAAACAATAAAATCAGCAGGGGGCTTCTGTTACCCGGCGCCCCCCAAACCGTGCTCACTAACTAGGCAGCAACAGCAGCTTGGCCGTATACTACGTTGTCGTTTGCAGCAACGATGTTATCGTTAGCATTTATAGTTTTTGACCCAATCCGCAGCTATAAACCGCGCGGTGGAATCATTCCGGACGAAAGCCATTCCTTTACTACGTGCGTCGATGCTAAGTCGCCCCCAGCAAAAAAATCGGCAATGATTTTTTTGGTGGAGGCGCCGGGTACCGCCCCCGGGTCCGCTCCGTTTATTCTAAACAGTGTTTATCGTCATAGCTTTAAACTTGCGCCAAAGCCCTGCCAATGTAGGCAATTCCTAAGTTTTATCAAGTACCATTTCATATTTCTAAGCATGACTTAGGAGATATAAGTTTTAGCGCAGCGCACCAAAACTTACATGAGAACCAAAAAACAAAGAATTTGCAATGTCAGGCCAAAAAGATGAAATGGCATCATTCAGCGGTATATGTTGCCGTAACAGCTCTTCATTGCTATGAAACGCGACTGAAGTTTTTTAACATGCAAAAAGCAGCGCATATGACTAACCAAGCACCGATTGCTGATTCAGCTGAAAAATTTACTACTCTTCGCGCAACTGTTCCAGCACTGGAAGAAATTCTCTATCAGGCAATTCCTGTTCTTGATCACGGATTTATTCGCGTTGTTGATTATATGGGCGATGACAACGCAATCGTCCAATCCGCGCGCGTTTCCTACGGTAAAGGCACAAAAAAAAGCCGCGAAGATGCAGGCTTGATTCAGTATTTGATGCGCCATCGTCACACCACACCTTTTGAAATGTGCGAAATAAAATTTCACATCAAATTACCTGTATTCATTGCCCGCCAATGGATTCGTCATCGCACCGCAAACGTCAATGAATATTCTGCACGCTATTCAATGCTCGACAAAGAATTCTACATACCTGCAGCCGATCAGCTTGCCGCGCAATCTTCTTCAAATCGCCAAGGTCGCGGCGAAATCTTAAGCGGCGCAGAAGCAGCACGCGTGTTGGACATTCTCAAACAAGATGCGTCACAATGCTACCAACATTACGAAGAAATGCTGAATGTTGATGCCAGCGGAAACCCGCTCAATGCCGAGAAAAAAGGCTTGGCGCGCGAACTTGCACGCATGAATTTACCGCTGAATATTTATACGCAATGGTACTGGAAAGTTGACCTGCATAATCTGCTACATTTCCTAGCTCTGCGCGCCGATCATCACGCACAATATGAAATCCGCGTTTACGCCGAAGCAATGCTAGATATCGTCAAACGCTGGACTCCCGTTGCTTTCCAAGCATTTGCTGATTACCGCATGAACGCTTCTTCAATTTCTGCCAGCGGCATGAAAATTATCCGCCGCCTAATTGCTGGAGAAAAAATCAATCAAGCCGATTCTGGAATCGGCAAGCGCGAATGGCAGGAATTAATGGAATTACTTGAACTTCCAGCGGCAGAATAATCTTTTACTTGCATCTCAATCCCCGCAAATCTAAAACCTGACATTAGATTTGCGGGGTTGAATTTATCTAGAACATAATTTTCTGAAAAATCTCAGCCAAAACTACACCAAACTCACTTTCATGATTTGCAAAAATTCCAAGCTTTCCGCTGAAAGATTTTTCCCCTTCTTGACATACACCCCATACATCATTGTCGGGAAATAACGTGTAACCGGGCGCGCCATCAGCATTTTATCCTCCGCCACATGCGCATCGATACAAATATCAGAAATCAAAGCCACCCCCACACCAGCTCTAACTAACCGCTTTAAAATCTGCCAATCGCCATTTTCTAAATGAATATTACTGCCCAAACCATAGCGTTTTAGCGTTTCTTCAAACATTGGCAAAGTTATTAAATGCGGATCAATCCGCACCAAATCATATTTTGCCACTTCCTCCAAAGTCAGTTTTTTTATCTTGGCCAAAGGATGATCACGCCTAGTTAATAAAATCGGCGAGAATTCTTTGAACGGATAAAATATCAGCTCCTCTGGCACATCCGCAATTGCTGGATAAACATAAAAATCGATTT
>JBIKYU010000044.1:0-10337 GCA_044355085.1 Rickettsiales bacterium
CGTTACTTTGTAACGAAACTTCTAACAAACTTAATCATGTTTATTTCGTCTCTGGTGGTTCTGAAGCAATGGAAGCGGCGCTAAAAATGGCGCGGCAATATTTTGTTGAAAGTGGAGAAATGCAGCGCAAACATATTATTGCGCGTGATCAAAGCTATCACGGAAACACTCTAGGTGCTTTAGCGGTTGGCGGTAATCGCTGGCGGCGTCAGGCTTACGAGCCATTATTGATAGATGTAACACATGTCAGCGCTTGTTATCCTTATCGTGGAAAAATCCCTGGTGAAACCGATGAATCCTACGCATCAAGGCTTGTACAAGAGCTCGAGCAGGCAATTGAAAAACTTGGCGGCGAAAACATCATCGCCTTTGTCGCGGAAACTGTTGGCGGTGCGACAATCGGCTGCACTCCTCCTGTTGTTGGTTATTTCAAAAAAATTCGCGCTCTTTGCGATAAGCACGGAATTTTATTAATCCTTGATGAAGTAATGTGCGGAATGGGTCGCTGTGGTTCGCTTTTTGCCTATGATGCAGAAGATATTTCTCCTGATATTTTGGCAATTGCCAAAGGCCTTGGCGCTGGCTATCAGCCAATTGGGGCGGTGATGACGAGCACAAAAATATATTCTGCATTTTATAATGGCAGTGGATTTTTTCAGCATGGACACACCTACATGGCGCATGCAACGGCCTGTGCTGCAGCTCTAGAAGTACAAAAAATATTCGCAGAAGAAAATCTACTACAAAGCGTAAATATTCGTGCCAAACAGCTTGAAAATGGATTGAGAGAACGGCTTTCAAATCATCATTATGTTGGTGATATTCGTGGCAGAGGTTTGTTCTGGGCGGTTGAGCTAGTTGAAGAGAGAGCACAGAAAACTCCTTTTTCTCCTGCAGTTAAAGCCCATGAAAAAATTCAGTTAGCAGCGCGGGAAAAGGGGCTGATTTGCTACGCTATGGGCGGAACCATAAACGGCAAAGAAGGCAATCACGTTATGTTGATGCCGCCTTTTATCATTTCAGAATCTGAGCTTGAATGGTCGCTTGATCAGCTTGCAGAGTCGATAAAATCTGCCCTTTAGTTGGTAATTTTGATCCCTTCCGTACCTCCCTCATAATCGATGAAATTGGGTGTAAATGGGTGAAATTGGGTGTAAATGGGTGAAATTGGATATCAGGATAACCCCATGCTTCAAATTAGTAACATCACCATTACCACGGAAATCATTAAATTTATCAGTGAAGTAGATGAGTTTAAGGGCAAATGGTAGGCTACCCAGGACTTAGCTCCAGATCGTCTCAGCAGCCTGAAGCGCATCGCTACAATCGAAAGTGTTGGTTCTTCTACTCGTATAGAGGGAGCAAAACTAACCGATTCGCAGGTGGAAGATTTGCTTTCTAAGCTGGAGCGGAAATCCTTCACTACCCGCGACGAGCAGGAGGTAGCAGGCTACGCCGATGCAATGGATATGGTTTTTGAAAGCCACGCGCAAATTAATCTGACTGAAAATCATATCAAGCAGCTTCACGGAATTTTGCTGAAATACAGCAACAAAGACGAAGAGCATCGCGGTGCATATAAGAAAATTACCAATCATGTTGAAGCCTTTGACGCAGACGGCAAAAGCCTCGGCGTGGTATTCCAAACGGCTACTCCGCTTGAAACGCCGCTGATGATGAAAGAACTAGTGGAATGGTATAACTCGCAAACGAATGAGGAAGCGCAGCATCCATTATTGCTGGTTGCTGTGTTTGTGGTTTTATTTCTTGCTATTCATCCGTTCAAGGATGGAAATGGCAGACTTTCACGCATTCTTACGACGCTACTTCTTCTTCGCGCTGGATATTCCTATGTGCCGTATAGCTCAATGGAAGCGGTGATCGAAGCGAACAAGGAGAATTACTATCTGGCGCTTCGTCGTACTCAGCAAACGATCCGCACGGAAAACCAGAGCTGGGACGCATGGCTGTCTTTCTTCCTGAAAACAATGGTAAAGCAAAAAGAAAACCTTGCTTTCAAAGTAAAGGAAGAGCGCCAGTTGCGCGATACATTGCCAGCACTTTCACGCAACATACTTCAAATGGCTCTTACTCGCGCTGAGATTACCATACGTGAAATTGAAGATGCCAGCGGCGCCAACCGTAACACGATTAAAACGCAACTGAAAAAGCTTGTTGAACAGGAATATTTGGTTGTCGTCGGTAAAGGTCGCGGCTCACGCTATATGGTAAAAAAGTAAAGCTAACTGGTTAATAAAAAATCACTAGAAAATTTCAGTGATTTTTTATTTGGTGGTTAGCTCGCTGATCAGTTTTGTTTTTTAGAATAATGCCTTTCGCGTGGAAGAACTGTGTCAGCAAAAAAATGGGCTAGACTCTCCCTGTTATTGATGAAATGCGCTTTTGCAAGTTCAGGTAATTTAGCAAATGCCCTCTCATATTCATCAAGTTCCACTAGCGCGTCTTCGCCGATTGGCTCAAAACTCAGAAATCTATCTGGGGTGCCGCCGATGTCGATCATGCTACTTTCCACATCGGGGTCAAGTGATCGTTCATGAAATTTTCTTGGTGGTCAGTCTTGAAGACAGCGATCTCAGTCTTCGGCATCATAATTTCCTATCTCGCATTTTGTCGAAAAGCGCGCTAATTAATGCAGCATTATCTTTTGCGAGTGTTCCATCTGGCAGGAATAAATTATTTTCAAATCCTAGACGTACATCGCCGCCAGCTGCCAAAGAAGCCAGCGATAAATTATGCTCATCAGCGCCAAATCCACAAGTCATGAAACGCAAATGATTTGTTATAAAGTAACGTGCGCATGCGCTCAAAAAATCGGTGAATAAAAAAGCTTCGCTGCTGGCAGAAAATTTTTTCCCGATCACATAAAGCACATGCGGATGTTCTTCTTTGATAATTTTCTCATCGATTAATTCTTTGATTATTTTGAGCTCATCAGGCGAATAAATAATATATTGCGGAGAAATTCCGTGCTTATGCGCAAATTGTAATAAAGTAACAAAATGATTTTTTGCTTCTGCTTCAGGCAAAGCCTCGCGTATAGCCACAGAAAAAGCTTGCGGAATAATATCGAAAACGCATTGAAACTGCTCTTTGTAGTGATATTTTCTGCCAGACTCAGTCGTGATTTGTAAAAATAATTTATCGCCAGTTTTTGCTTTTATTGCTTTTAATGCATCATCATAAAATTCACTTTTTAAACTATGCCCGCCATTTTCATCACGAACATGCACATGCATCATATTTGCGCCTGCTGCTAAACATTTTTCTGCTGCGCAAGCTAGATCTTCTGCGGTAATTGGCAGTGCAGGGTGATCGTTTTTTGTTTTATATGCACCATTCGGCGCCACGCAAATTAGCGGTTTATTTTTCATAAAATTTCCAAATATTTTTCTATAAAAATTAACGTGAGATAAATTTCTTATATCATCTCAACTCAATGACGCAATGCAACAACGAATTTAATATCTTTGGTTAACAATATGTGATAACTCTGCATGCGTTTTTTGGAGAAACTGAGATAGAGATTTAAAATGAATTTATCTTCGAGCACTGCTTTTAAATCAGCTTATAGCGCCAGTTTTGGCGGTTCTTCTCTTCCCGATTCAGAACAAAAAATTTCGCGTTTTGTTCTTGCTGTCAGACATTCAGGTAATTATCGCGGCGGAAAATTTAATGATGGTTATGGAAATATTCCATCTAATTTAGAAGGCGATGCGCGCAAAATTTTTTCAGATTTTTACAGTGAAAAAGAATTGCAGGAATTTAATTCACTGCGCGGTACAGAAAAAGATATCGAAGCCCGTATGCGCGTAAAAATATCAGCGCATTATCTTGAGCGTGCAAAACTCAGCAAACCTATACAAAATCTGGTTAAACCAAGTATCGATGAAACACTCGATTTATCGGGAGAAGCCGATCCTTCAAGCCAAAATAGTTTTATTTTCGTGCCAGGTTTTATCCATAAATATGAAATGGGTTTGGCTTATTTATCGATCAATTGTTCAGCACATTGTCGCTATTGTTATCGCTCAGATTTATTCAGCAATATTTCTGATAAAGAACAAGCAAACATCGATGAAATAGTTGGTTATATTGTATCATTTAATGCGCGCGTGCGTGCGCAAGGCGAGCGTAAAAACGGTGCGTGGTTTGATAAAAAAACGGGAGAGCGTCTACATATTTTAAGCGAAGTTTTGCTCTCTGGTGGCGATCCGATGACGCTTCCAAATCCAACTCTTGCGCGGACTTTAGCCAAATTAGCTGAAGTTGGTATTCGCACAATTCGTATTGGCACAAAAGAGCTCGCTTTTAACCCCAAACGTTTTGATGAAGCATTTTTTGAAATGCTCGATAAATTTCATCAGCAATGGCCCGATGTAAAATTAGAAATCGTCGGACATTACAGCCATCCGCACGAATTGGTAGAAATCACCTACGATAAAAATGGCGATTATTCTTATGATCTCGATGATTCTTACCAGCTTTTGCCAGATGTAGCTTCAGCGTTAGAAAATATCTCTGCCCGCCATCGTTTTCTTGGTCATTCAAATCAGTTCCCGATTATTCGTGATGTGAATGACGATGCGCGCGTTGTAGCGTTGATTCAAAAACTTTGCGCACAAAATTCTATCTCGATGCATAATATCTATGTAGCGCGGGAAATTCAGGGCGCAAAAGCCTTTCGTAGTAAAAAACTGCATGAAATTGTTGAGATGGTGAATATTTCGCAGCAAGGTCTTTCTGGTTTGGAAAGTCATGGCCGCGTTGTGATGTCGACAAAATATGGGAAAATCCAAATCGTTGGAGCCGAACGCGAAGCAAACCAGCAAGTGCGCTTGACCATGCGCTCGGTGCGCTCTCCGCATGATGCCGAAACAATCGGCGCGGTAATTGAAGCGGTATATCCAGCGCAGGCTTCGGTTTATTGGCTTGATGATTTGGTCGATCAAAATTTTATCACCCGCGATAACAGCGGCGTTATAAATTGTACAAATGAATCAAGCGTGATGGAAAACATCAAGCGAGAAGCGGGTTTGGAGGCATCTGAGGGCCACATAAAAACCCGTGGAATTCGCGTTGTTGCGGCGCGCTCGGAAGTTGCTGTTGATATTGTTGGCTGCGCCAAATCGCAATGCTGCAAAGGAAAAATTGGCCAAACTCTCGCTGATGTTACTTTCGCAGCTGGCATTACTGAAAATACCTGCGATCAAAATTTATCCTGCACATCCTGTGCAGTTTTATTGCCAGCACAAGAAGCAGAAAAACTTCCCACACCAAGCGCAGAAGAGCAAGATATGATCGAGCAAGCAACGGAATGGTTTGATCTCAATCAGCAACAAACCAAAGGCATGCAGCTGCGTTTGGCTTGCCAAGTGCGTTTGAGCGATGATTTAGCGAAAAAAGGTTTAAAAATATTTGAACTCGGTGCGCAAGGATAAAATAATGCAAGGAATCGGTATCGATATCGTCAATATCAAGCGCATAAAGAAAATGCTCAAGCGTCATCCAAAACGCGCTCTGACAAAAATTCTTAGCCTTGAGGAGCAACAACAATTTGCTACTTACGAAAAAAAATCTTCTAAAAAATCTATCGCTTATTTAGCCAAACGTTTTGCTGCAAAAGAAGCGGTTGTGAAAGCTCTAGGATTGGGGTTTCGCAAGGGTTTAAGAATGCGCGATATTAGCATTCTAAACGACGATCTGGGCAAGCCGATTGTGTTTTGGTCTGATGAAGCAAAGGTTATATTAGCGCGCCAAGATATTCTAATTTCCACGCATATTTGGCATGTTGCAATTAGCGACGAAAAAAAACACGCCGTTGCGGTCGCAACTTATAGCATTTCAGCTTTTTAAATTGATGTTTTATCTCTGTCTTATTCGTCGTATGCGAGTGATAAATCTAGAAATATGAATGGTATTACTGAGCAGTCCAGCCGCCATCGATAGACCAGCTCGCTCCAGTTACATTAGAAGCAGCGTCGCTGCATAAAAACGTAACAATCTCGCCCAACTGCTCTGGCGTGGTAAAGCGCTGACTTGGTTGTTTCTCAGCGAGTAATTTTTTCTCAGCCTCTGCAACGGAAATTCCCATATTCAGAGAATTTGCATCGATTTGCTTTTGCACGAGAGGCGTTAAGACCCAGCCAGGACATAAGGCATTGCAGGTAATTTGGCTTTGCTCATTTTCAAGTGCTACAACTTTAGTAAGCCCCAAAAGCCCGTGTTTTGCTGCCACATAAGCAGATTTTTTCGCCGAGGCAACTAAGCCATGTGCCGAAGCAATATTGATAATTCTGCCCCAGCCATTTGCTTGCATGTTAGGAATGGCCAAGCGAATGGCATGAAATGCAGCGGATAAATTGATAGCAATCACATCATCCCAGCGCTCTGCAGGAAAATCTTGCACCGCATCGACATGCTGAATTCCAGCGTTATTCACCAGAATATCAATTGTACCCATCGCAGATATTGCTTCTTTTATCAGCGTTTCAACTTCTTCAGCGTTGCGTAAATTAGCAGAACTGAAAGGAACTTCAGCACCAGATAAAGTTTTTAAATCGCGGCGCAAATCAGAAATTTTTTCCTGATCACCAAAACCATGCAACATTATTTGCGTTCCTTGCTTGGCAAGAACTCGTGCGATGCCTTCACCAATTCCGCTTGTAGAGCCAGTTATCAAAGCTTTGCGATTTTTTATCATGGCCAGTTCCTTGAAGTTAAGGTTTGAATTTTAAATTTTAAAAATCTGCTCTTTATTGTGGATCAGCAGGTTTTTTCTCTTCGGCTGCTGCATCTGCTGCTGTATCAGGGCGTTTCTGAGTTTCTTCAATTAGCTGTTTTAACCCAGCTTTATCGACGCCTTCCACGGCATCAATTTTTGCTTTAAACAAAACAGCTGACTTGAAATTAGTTTTATAAATTCGTGCGCCGCGTAAATTAGCTTGATAAAGATTCGACTCAGAAAGATTGGCCGAATCGAGCGTTGCGCGTTGTAAATTCACCGATTGTAAATTCGCGCGCCAGAAATTTGCTGCATGTGCATTGACGTTACTCAAATCCGCTTCTTGCATACGCGCGCCTTGAAAATCAGCGCGTAGCATTTTCGCGGAACGTAAATTTGCGCCGCGCA
This sequence comes from Rickettsiales bacterium, assembly GCA_044355085.1. GTDB lineage: Bacteria > Pseudomonadota > Alphaproteobacteria > Rickettsiales > JBIKYU01 > JBIKYU01. Next base: position 7,151 of record JBIKYU010000044.1, read on the forward strand.
GATCAGCCTGTAAAAGCATCGCATTTGTAAAATCGCTTTCGCGTAAATTCGCTTTTGCTAAGCGCGTGCGCGTAAAATTCGTGCGATGAAAAACAGAATCCTGAAAATTCGCGCCATCTAATGCAGCTCCAGAAAGGTCCATTTCGCTTGCGTTTAGACGCGTAAGCGTTGCTCCGCGCGCAACTGCTGCTTCAAGATCAGCGCGTGAAAATAAAGCGCCTGCTTTTTTTAAATTCTGCGCGATTTTATCTTGCGGATTAGCGTCAAACCACAAAAAATTTGTTGCTACAACTGCTTCTAAATCGACATTTTCAAGCCCGATATTCCGTGCGGATGCTCCCCATAAATTTGCACCACCAAGCTTTGAACCATTTAAATTTACATCCCACAAAAAACTGCGCGATAGATTAGCGTACATTAAATCAACAGAGCGCATATCGGCGCGTTGAAATACCACATCAGTTAAATCAGCTTCACGAAATTTTGCCTTTACCAAAGAGGCGTTTGATAAATCAGCTCCAACCAAATTGGCCTGAAATAAATTTGCATCATTTAAATTTGCCTGATTTAGATTGGCGTTTTTGAGAAAGCCTTTGCGTAAATCTGCCTCGGTAAGTTTGCAATTTCCAAGCTGCGCATCTTCAAGCTTAGTGCCCCACATCTGCGCGCGGGAGAAATCGCTAAATGCAAGTTTAGCGCGGCTTAAATCGCTGCGTGAAACTATTGCATCACGAAAAACTGCTTCCAGCAAAGTTGCATCCTGCAGATTTGCTCCTTCTAAATCAGCTGCGGCAAAACTAACGCGTGAAAGTAAGGTTTTGCTGAAATTCGCTCGCGCCAGTTTCGAGCGTTCAAAACTAGCCGCTTGCAAATCTGCCCCTTCAAAATACGCATCAGTAAATGTTGATTCAGATAATTGCGCGTTTTGCAAATCAGCGCCAAAAAAATTACATTTACTGCAGCGGATATTTTTTCCGCTTAATTGATAGGCTTTTACACCATAAAAACTTGCTTCTGTTAAATCACTGCCATTTAAAACTGCGCCGCTCATGGTGGCATTTTGAAAGCGTGTTTTGCTGAAATTGGCGTTGCGCGCTAAAACTTCTTGCAAGTCAGATTCATGAAAAACTGCTCCGCTTGCCTGCACAAAATCCATTTTTGCTGTGGAAAGATCGGCTTTTGAAAGATCGGCATTCGTCAAAATTGCTTTTTCTAAATTGGCTCCGTAAAGATTTGCTTCGCGCAAATTAGCACCAGTTAAATCAACGCCTGAGAGATCGAGTCCGCTTAAGAATATTTCTGAAAAATCATCGCCAAAACGCTCGACTAAGTGCGGAGTTTGCTTCTTTGCACGTGCTTCAGCAATAAATAATTCGACATCATTTGGTGAAGGTGGACGTGCAAAAGCTGGCGCTGAAATCATTAGCGCTGAAAGCAAAAATGAGATTAAAACCTCTGTCCCTCGCATCCTCTTTCTGCTTACCTCCGCCTTCTTCCTGAAAATTGCGACAATATAGCATTTCATTGATTTTCCTTGCGGCAATTCGCGTTTTGCTGCACAGGGAAAATCCCTTCCTTTAGAGGCATGGTCTACATAGTCATTCATTTCATGAGTGAGTATAAACGCGATGTCTAAAATTAGTGGCAATATTTTTAGTTTTAATCAATTTAAATTGATTGCAACTAAAGAATTTTGATCAAGCGCTCCGCAATTTGTATTGCATTAAGAGCAGCGCCTTTGCGCAAATTATCCGACACTACCCAAAAATTCAAACCATGCAAAACGGAAGGATCATTTCTGATTCTTGAAACATAGACCGCATCTTCGCGGACGCATTCAATTGGCGTGATATATCCGCCATTCTCATGACGATCTACCACCACCACTCCTTCTGCTTTTGCCAGAGCTTGGCGCGCTTGTTCCGCAGATATTGGTTTTTCAAATTCAACATTCACCGATTCCGCATGCCCGACAAAAACTGGCACGCGTACACAAGTTGCGGAAACAGCAATATTTGCATCAAGAATTTTTTGTGTTTCATTAACCATTTTCCATTCTTCCTTGGTCATGCCACTTTCCATAAAAACATCGATATGTGGAATGACGTTGAAGGCAATCGGTTTGGTGAATTTTTCTGGATTTTTTTTCTGATAAATAAACGTGCCTTTGGTTTGATCGTAAAGCTCGTCCATTGCTTCTTTTCCAGCACCAGAAACCGATTGATAAGTGGACACCACAACGCGTTTGATTTTCGCAATTTCATGTAATGGCTTCAGCGCAACAACCATTTGGATGGTCGAACAATTCGGATTGGCTATAATGCCGCGCTTTTTATATTGGGCGATTGCCTGCGGATTTACTTCAGGCACAACCAGCGGAATTTCAGGATCAGTGCGGAAAAATGAGGTGTTATCGATAACCACGCATCCTTGCGCCGCTGCTTTTGGTGCAAACACGCTGGAGACTTTTGCTCCAGGAGAAAATAACCCAATGTGAGTGCCAGTGAAGTCAAATTCATCAAGCGCTTGAACGACTAAAGTTTGCTCGCCAAAGCTTACTTGTTTGCCTTTTGAACTTGCTGAAGCTAGTGCTACAACTTCAGAAACAGGGAAATTTCTTTCCGCTAAAATGCTTAAAAATTCGCGTCCAACATTTCCAGTTGCGCCAACGATTGCGACTTTATACGCCATTGCCGTCTCTCCAAATCAAAGGGGCGTAGAACATAGATAAAGTGCAGCAAAAGATAAAGGGGATTCTCGGTCTTGAGATCTATAAAACAGCCTGTCTTCTAAACCCAGGGCTTATAAAATAGCTAAGAATTGCAAGCATTTGCCCGTTATATTTCGCCGATTTGCTGCAGTTTGCGCTGAGTAAGTAGAAAATATTTTTGGCAAAAATAATCGGAAAAATTTTCAGCGCCAACTTTATCGCCGATATTCTGCTGCGATATTTTTTTTCTAAATATAGGCGCGAAGCCAGCATATTTTTATGTTTGAATTTTTGTAGAGCCGCTGATGAAGGCGTTGATTTTCCTTCTTTGTGATTCGCTGTTGCATGCGGCGTAAAAATAATTTCATAGCCCATTTTTCTGGCGCGCAAACAGAAATCATCATCTTCGTAAAACAAGAAAATATTTGGATCAAAGCCGCCGATTTTTCTCCATTTTTCCATTGAAACCAACCAAAC
>JBIKYU010000137.1:0-2818 GCA_044355085.1 Rickettsiales bacterium
TCTGCTTCATGGCGCTGGCCATCTCAAAATATATAGAAGTAAAAACCAGCCGATCAATAAAAGCTGTAATCAAGGAATTAAGCCAAATTACAGACGCAAAACTCCACGATCAAATATCAAAAAAAACATAATCATCAGACAAAATAAAAACCCAGAAATACAAAAAATACTAAACTCTCTCTCACCGCACTAAGTTGCTCAACTTGGGAAGTATTTGGATGCGAGCATTTGGTAAACACCACGGCGATACGAAAAATCTTTCGCACAGCGTTCGAGCTGGTTGGGTTTCCGTATTTCAATCACCATAAAATCCGCGATACGCTGTTTGCTTAGCAGTTGTGAAAGACAGGCAAAAATTTTGTTGTTTGGTTGGGCTTTTCATTTTTAATGCCGATTGGCGCTCACATATGGCAATTGCTTGAAAATTAAAGAGCCCTTGTAGCTCTGCTAGTAAAAATTATTGACAGCTGGATCTTAGCTTATTAGAAGCCGCCACGAGGTTAACAAGGAAAGGAAGGTTTAATATGAGCGAACTAAATAGATCGGGGCAAAATCTCAACACCTCCGCACAAATTCTAGCTTTGCATGCAGAACTTCAAGGTAACCAAGAAATTACCAGCCTTAATCTGTCAGACAATCATATCGGCAGCATAGAAGCAATAGCAGCTTTGGGTGCGGCTTTGCGTGGCACTAAAGTTACCAGCCTTAATCTGGCACTAAATAATATTGCCAGCCGAGAACAAATAGACGCTTTGGGTGCGGCTTTGCGTGGCACTAATGTTACCAGCCTTAATCTGGCATTCAATAATATTGCCAGCCGAGAACAAATAGTAGCTTTGGGTGCGGCTTTGCGTGGCACTAATGTTACCAGCCTTAATCTGTCAGACAATGATATCAGCAGCACAGGCGCAATAGCAGCTTTGGGCGCGGCTTTGCGTGGTACTAATGTTACCAGCCTTAATCTGATGCAGAATGATATAAACAGACCAGAAAAAATAGCAGCTTTGGGCGCGGCTTTGCGTGGTACTAATGTTACCAGCCTTAATCTGGCATTCAATCATATCAACAGACCAGAAAAAATAGCAGCTTTGGGCGCGGCTTTGCGTGGTACTAATGTTACCAGCCTTAATCTGGAATCCAATAATATCAACAGCCCAGAAAGAATAGCGGCTTTGCGTGAATTATTGCGACAGAACCCACAAATTACAAGCCTTGATCTTTCGCATACTGGTCTTCCTAGGGGTGAATTATTATCGCTTGTGAGGGAGTTTCGCCATCTTCATCATGTAGGAATTGATGGTGAGCTGCCAGTTATAGCGGAAGAATTGGGATTCAACAGGGCTTCAAACATAAATGCGCCAGCCGCCGCCGCAGCGGGGCAAGGTTTACAAGGAATTGCTAATGAAAATGCGCAAGCCGCAGCAGCCGCCGCCGCCCCAGTGATGGAGCTGCCAGAGTTTGAGGGAAGCAATCGATCGCAATTCGCTGCAGCGGGGCAAGTTTCAACAAGATTTGCAGGAAGCATTATTGCTAGTAGAAATGCGCAAGCCGCAGCAGCCGCCTCCGTCCCAGTGATGGAGCTGCCAGTTATAGCGGAAGAATTGGGACTCAACAGGGCTTCAAACATAAATCCGCCAGCCGCCGCCGCCGCAGCGGGGCAAGTTTCACCAGTAGTTGTTGGTCTGCACACACAAAGCGTTGTTGCAGCAAGAAGTGCTATTGAAAATGCGCCAGCCGCCGCAGCTAATAACCGTTAATCAACTATTTACGCCTATTTATAATTTGAAGCTTGAGGCTGGATTTTTAATCCAGCCTTTTGCCTCAGGTTTTTTCTAATAACGAATAGTCGCTCGAGAAATTTTAAGCGCCAAGCGTTTTTTCTAGAAAATTTTTTGCAGCAATAAAATAATCCGAACCTCAGATTGCGTCCGCAACTGCAACTGAAAAATGCAGAAAATGGGCGCCTATATAATCCAATCAGACGAATTCTTGGCGCTCAAGCAAAAAATATTATTAAGCGCGCGTCATGAGTAAAATTAGTTTTGCAAAGATAGTTTTGAAAAACTAAAAAATTATTGTTCGATTTGCGCAACCAAGCTCGACTTTTGGGTTGGCAATGCTTGTTTGAACGAAAATCTTATGACATTTTTTCTTAAGCACTAAGGCTGCAGGAATTCATCGGGATTTATAGCTTTGCGGCCGCTGCGAACGCTGAAATGCAAACGCGGAGAAGAGACATTTCCAGTTTTGCCGACACTACCTAAAAGATCTCCTTTTTTGATAACATCGCCAACTTTTAGCGCGCGGTCTTTTAAATGGGCGAAGGAAGTAACGTAGCCATTTTTATGTTTGATGAGCACAAGATTGCCGTAGCCTTTTAGTTCGTTGCCAGAATAAGCAATAATGCCATCAGCTGGCGCAAGAACTGGCGTTCCTTCTGGAGCTGATATGGTGATTCCATCATTGAAGGCGCCGCCTTCTTTCGGACCAAAAGGTGAGAGAATTTTCCCGCGCACTGGCCAGCTGAAACGCTCAGATTCATTGCTTTTACTGCTGCTACTAGATGTTGCTGATTTTTTGCTGCTGCTTTCTGTTTTTTCTGGTGCTGATAATTTTTGTACTGGCTGCTGCTGTTGTTGTTGAAGAGTTTGTGCCTGATTTTCCCAAGGAGAATCTTGCAAAGAAACAGGTTTAGGAATCTGTTCTTCCTGACTTGAGCAAGCCTTCTGGATTTTTTGTTTTACCCTAGGAAAACTGCGGGTTTTGGGGTGGTGATTTTGTGATTTACCGCACTAAGGTATATTTTTTTGAAAAAACT
>JBIKYU010000045.1:0-10227 GCA_044355085.1 Rickettsiales bacterium
ATTGCATTGGTAGCCCGCGATCCGAACGTTTTAGATATGGAGTATTTTGACTGGCTTTCACGCAGCCGAGATATGTACCATCGCGCTTACCGCTCAAGTTACGGGGTACATATCGAGAAGATGACCTTTAATCTCGATTTGTTTTTAACTGAAAAGATTAGCTTCCCAAGCAATATTGCTGAACAACGCAAAATCGCCACCGTCCTCTCCGCCGCTGACCGCGAGATCGACCAACTCATCCAAAAACTCGACGCTTACAAGCAGCAGAAAAAAGGACTGATGCAGCAGCTCCTCACCGGCAAAAAGCGCGTGGGCATCGCTAAATCGGAGGTAGCATAGTTATGGCAACCAACGAATACCTCGAAGACCTATCCTCCCTGCTGCCTGCGTTGCAGCTGCTGCAGAATATGGGATACTCTTACCTCACCCCCTCTGAGGCATTGGCATTGCGATGCGGCAGGCGGTCGGCATGTGTGCTGGAGGATGTGCTGACGCAACAATTGCAGAAGCTCAATAGCATTACCTTCAAAGGTCAGAACTATCCATTCTCCGAGGGGAATATAAAAAACGCAGTGCAGTCCATCGCTTATATGCCGTTTGATGCGCTTATTACCAATAACGAAGCGGTCTATGATCTGCTGACGTTGGGTAAGAGCCTGGAGCAAACCATTGAAGGGTACACGCGCTCCTACTCACTGCGTTACATCGATTGGGAAAACACTGAGAATAACGTCTTTCACGTTAGCGACGAATTTGAGGTAGAAAAACGTAACAGCAAGCAAACCCGTCGCCCTGACATCGTGGTTTTCGTCAACGGCATTCCGCTGGTGGTGATCGAGTGTAAACGTCCAGACATCAAAGACGCGGTGAAAGAAGCAATCAGCCAACATCTTCGTAACCAGAAGTCCGATGAAATTCCTGAGCTGTACACGTTTAGCCAGATTCTTCTGAGCCTGAGCCAAAATCAGGCGATGTATGCCACCACCGACACCCCCATGAAATTTTGGGCAGTGTGGAAGGAGGACGAAGAGCAGCATGAGGCAAAAGCGCTGCACGCACTCATCAATAAGCCACTTGATCCACAGATGAAAGCCAAGGTGTTTTCTGAAAGGGAAGATTACCAGCGCCATTATATGGAAAAGATTTGGCAGTCCGGCGAACGCATGATTTCCCCTCAAGATTGGGCGATTTATAACCTGCTGCGAAAAGATCGGCTGCTAGAGCTGGTTTATCAATACATCGTCTTCGATAATAAAATTAAGAAAGCCTGCCGTTATCAGCAATTCTACGCCATTAAAGCCACCATCGCCCGCGTTACCAAGCAGCGCGGAGATAGCCAAAGACAGGGCGGCGTCATCTGGCATACTACCGGCTCGGGTAAATCCCTTACAATGGTGATGCTAGCCAAGGCACTTGCCTTGGAGCCTAGCATTGAAAATCCTAAAATCATTCTGGTGACTGATCGGGTTGACTTGGATGACCAGATTTATGGGACTTTCAAATCCTGCGGTAAACATGTGGTGCAGGCGCAAAGCGGCGAGCATCTGGTTGATCTTGTAGCGCACAATAAAGCCAACATCATAACCACGATTATCGATAAGTTTGAGACGGCTACCAAAAAACAGCGCATCCGTGATGAAAGCAGTAATATTTTCGTATTGGTCGATGAGAGCCATCGTTCTCAATACGGCGTTGCACATGCCAAAATGCAGAACGTCTTCCCCAATGCTTGCTACATAGGATTCACTGGCACGCCGCTGCTTAAAAAAGATAAGAGCACGGCAGAGAAATTCGGTGGCTTTATTCATAAATACACCATGAACCAGGCGGTGAAGGATGGAGCCGTTGCACCCCTGATTTACGAAGGTCGTATGGCAGAATTGCATGGTGAGACAGACCAGCTTGATCGCTGGTTCGAGCGTATTACGGCAGACCTTACACCAGAGCAAAAACTTGATTTGAAAAAGAAATTCCGCCGCGAGGAAGAGTTAACTAAATCCAGCGCACGCATTGCAGAAATTGCTTATGATATTTCGGAGCATTTTAAGGCTAATTATCGCGGCACAGGTAGAAAAGGTCAGCTTGCTGTATCCAGCAAGGAAATGGCACTTGGATATAAGCGCTTGCTTGAGGAATTCGGGATCGAAGTCGCCGTTATCATGTCTCCGCCTGATACGCGTGAAGATCATACGTCTACTGACGAATCACAAATTCCCGAGATTCAACAATTTTGGAAAGCGATGCTGGCTAAATACGGCAATGAAAAGAACTATGTGGATTCCATCGTAAGCTCTTACAAGCATTCTGACTGGCCAGAGATCATCATTGTTGTCGATAAACTGCTAACGGGGTTCGATGCGCCTTGCAATAGTGTCCTATACATCGATAAGCACCTGAAGGAACATAATATCCTCCAAGCAATTGCTAGGGTGAACCGCTTGCTTGATGGGAAAGAGTACGGGCTTATCATTGATTACCGTGGCATCTTCGGAGAATTAAATGAGGCCATTGATACTTATCGTGCATTAGAGAGGGAAGGCTTTGATTTTAAAGATATTGAAGGGGCGCTTACTGATGTCGGCGAAGAAATAAAAAAGCTTCCTCAGCGTCACACAGATTTATGGCAATTATTCAATGGAGTAGAAAATAAGAGCGACATTGAAGCCTTGCAGCGCCATCTAGAGCCTATTGACGTGCGTGAAGAGTTTTATGAGCGCCTGAAAGAATTTTCCAAAACGCTACAATTGGCACTCAGTAATCCTAAGTTTCAGGACGAAACACCGGAAGAAAAAAAGAAAAAATATACCAATGATCTTAAGCGGCTCTTGAATTTGCGCGCGGCGATAAAGCAGCGTTATGGTGAGAGTGTGGATTATTCTTCTTATGAGGCGCAAATCCGTAACATGGTTAACAAATACATTGGCGCTTCCCAAGTGAAGCAGCTTATTGAGCCGATCAATGTATTTGACGTAGAAAATTTTGAGCCAGAGCTTGAAAAAATCGAGGGTGAGGCAGCGAAGGCGGATGCCATTGCGTCGCGGATGAAAAAGACCATCACAGAGAAAATGGATGAAGACCCGACCCTTTATAAAAGGCTCTCAGAGGTCATCAATGAAGCAATCGCAGAGCACAGGGCGCAGCGTATATCCGATGCTACCTATCTAGAGCGCATGAAAAAAGCGCTCGAAGAAATGCGGCAGCAGGGCAGCTCTGATTTACCTGTTGTTCTTGCGGGACATGATGATGCAAAAGCCTATTACGGTGTGATGCTAGAGCATCTGCCGATAAGCAGTCCGATTAAGAAAAAAGAGGATATTGCGGCAGATATTGCTATTCGAGCTGAGGAACTTATCGACAAGCATAAAATTAGGGATTGGGTACATAAGATCGATGTGCAAAATGCCATGCTTAACGACATTGAAGATTTCTTATTCAGCATCAAGGGTAGATATGATCTCAGCTTCAGCACCGAGGAATTAGATCATGCCATGCAGCTTCTTTTGAATGTTGCGAAGAGGCGAGAAGGCTATGGCAAATAATGTGCTAAAAAAGGAACGTTGGTACGAAGTCCCATACGGCAATACCAGCATTTTTTTCCGGCTAAATTTTACCAACCGCCGCACTCTCGCAATCCATGTCTACCCTGACACATCTGTCGTCATTGATGCGCCCAACGATTCGAGCCTTGAAAAAATCAAGAGCAAGGTTCTTAAACGTGCAAAATGGATACGCAAGCAGCAGCGGAGCTTTGAACGATTACCCCCAGCCCTACCGGCTAGAAAATATGTTTCTGGTGAATCATTTCGTTATCTGGGGCGGCAATATGCGATGAAAGTAGAGCGCGGTCTCATAAATAAAGTACGTTTGGAAAGAGGAAAACTCATTGTTTGCGTTACCTGCGTTAATCAGCATCGCGTGAAAGCATTGTTGGATAATTGGTATAGAGCCAAAGCCGCGAATGTTTTTGCAGAACGCCTGATTGCTTGTCAGAAGTTAGTTTCTAAAGCGGGTATCAAACATGACGGCAAAATTTATTTGCGAACGATGAAAACGCGCTGGGGAACGTGCTCTAATGATTCTAAGATCACGCTTAATCCTGAACTGATTGCAGCTCCCAAAGAATGTATCGATTACGTTATTACGCATGAGTTATGCCATCTAAAAGAGCACAACCATAGTCGTGCGTTTTTTGCTCTTCTGGCTTCAGCAATGCCCGATTGGGAAAAACGAAAAGAAAAATTGGATACAACTGCTGAAGTGCGGCTATTCTAAAGGAAGAAGTCGCAAAGATGTTTGGAATAAAATGTGGAAAATATCCATCCCTTGATTGCTTTGGCGTTTCTTTGGATAGAAAAATTGAAATTAAAAAAATTGATTTAGTTTTTTTTGAGGAAGAAATTTAGAGCAAGATAACATTTTAGGGGTAAAAATGGGGTTAAAAATGTTTTTACAAAGTCGGAGAGCCGCGGCTCTAAAGTCTCTTGCCGCCCCAATATGAACCTCACCCCACCGCCAGTTAAACAAACAAACACCAATCTCCGCTAAATTCTCCAATATTTTTATGCCCCCGTATACGCTCTGTATTTGTGGCATTCCACGACTTTCTAATTTTTATTTCATGTCCCCCTTCCTTATTAAAAAGTTCCTAGTTTTCAGAAAAAATCTGGCAATTCTTTCTCCAATTCTCCGTTTCATGTCCCCCTTTTTAAAAAAGGTTCATATCGATAAATACTGGTTTCGCTCATTTTTTAGCGAACTTTTTGTACTGCTATGCAGGTGATTTTTTGATTTTTGCGAACTCTCGGAACGTGTTAGTCAATTCTGTAAATTAAATGCTTAAGGCTTAATTTCATTTAAAAGAATGAACTTAAAAAATCTATTTCTTCCATAACTAAAAATTTAATTAGACATAATTGAACATTTTTATGGACATTAGGCTCCAGGAATTTTCTTCACACTTCTGCTCAGCATAAGAAACAATATCTTGGAAACCATAAGGTCATACTTTATAGTTTAAGAAATATAAAACTATCAGGTCACAAAAATGGATTACAAAAAACTAACTGAGAAAAAGAAAATATTAGATAAGCACAGACCTTTTGATGCGGCTCTGGTAAAGAATCTGGAAGAATGGTTTAGAATCGAACTCACCTGCACCAGTAACGCCATCGAAGGAAATACTTTGTCGCGCGCTGAAACTGCTTTGGTTGTAGAAAAAGGTTTAACAATCGGCGGCAAATCAATCACTGAACATCTTGAAGCAACCAATACTGCTGCTGCTCTCGATTTTGTTAAGGAACAAATCAAGCGCAAAACAAATGAGATCAAAGAAGAAAATGTCTTGAAAATTCACGAAATTATTTTGGGTGGAATCAACAAAGAAGATGCTGGTTTTTATCGTCGCGTTCCAGTGCGCATTTCTGGCTCTGCTGTCGTTTTGCCAAGTCCAAAAAAAGTTCAAGATTTGATGGATGAGTTTTTTTCTTGGCTAAAAAAAGGAACCAAACTCCACGCCGTTGAACTTGCTGCCGAAGCTCACTATCGCTTTGTTACAATTCACCCTTTCATCGATGGCAATGGCAGAACCGCACGTTTGTTGATGAATATGATTTTAATGATGAAAGGCTTTCCACCAGCAATTATTAGAAAAAATGATTGTTTGGCTTACATTAAATCTTTAGAAAAACCTCAGCTAATAAAGGGTGAAGGCGATTCGAAGAATGATTTTTTTAAACTAATCGCAGCAGCGGTTGATCGCTCGCTCAATATTTATCTCAAAGCAATCGAAGGAAAAGAATCAGAACCAGAATCCGAAAAACTTCTAAAAATCGGCGAACTCGCAAAGGCAACAAATCAAACCGTTCCAACCATCAGGCATTGGACAAAAGAGGGATTGTTGCAAGTTGCCGAAATAACAGAATCCGGCTATCAGATGTATGATGAAGAGATGGTTGAGCGAGTAAAAAAGATTGAAGATATGAAAGAAAAACGACTCACTCTTGCTGAGATTAAGAGAGAGATAAAATGACCCATGAAAATAAACGAGAATTTGCCATTGAATCAAATAGGTTAAAAGCAAGGCATTTTCAAATTGAAGACCTTCAAATTCTTAACGAATTACACAGTGATGAAATAGTTGTGAGTACAACCAGCGGCACTCCGCAAACTCTTGAAGAAACAAAAAATGAGTTGCTAGCAATCATTGATCACCGCGCCAAATAAAGAGTTGCTCAAATGGCTTTTTTTGATCATGGCGGGAATTTTGTTGGTCGCTGCGGAATAATTCATCGAAATTTTGCAACCGATGATGATTACAGCTATGAGATTAGATACGCTATTTATCTTCGGTCTCAAGGACTTGGAATTGGAGCAGAAATGGTCTTCTCGTACATTGATCGCATCTTTAATGATCCTCAAATTGAAATTGATGCAATAACTGCTGGCGTAAGGATTGATGGACATGAAGCGTCATCTAAAATTTTACTTAAGCTTGGTTTTTCCTATGTTGGAGATAAAATTTTTCGTGGTAACGGCAAGAATACCAGAATGTATGAACTAAGGAAGAAGGCTTGGCTGGCGACTGCGAAAAGAATTTTGGGGAAAAGGTTATGCCACTGAAGAAAAAAGAAATACAGCAACTTGGTTTAGATGTATAAAAACTAAAAAAGGAGAGAATAATGGCGCATTTTTTAGTGATTGCAGCAAGCAGCGGTATTGGACAGGCAACAGTTTCGCTGCTCAAAGAAGCGGGACATAGCGTATTCACCACTGCGCGCGATGGCAGCAAAATCACAGCAGACGCCATACTGGACGCAACGGATTTTGACGCGGTAGATAGCGTATTCAAGCAAGCAGTTGAGATTGACGGGGTGGTAAATTGCAGCGGTTCGCTGTTGCTAAAATCAGCCCATCTCACCAGTAAAGAACAGTATCAAGCAGTGATTGATGCCTCGCTTACCACTGCATTTGCAACCGTGCGCGCGGCAGGCAAATATATGAATAAAGGTGGCTCGGTGGTGCTGATTTCATCGGCAGCGGCGATGGAAGGGCTTGCTAACCATGAGGCGATTGCGGCGGCAAAAGCTGGCATAATTGGCCTAACGCTGTCAGCCGCCGCAACCTATGCGCCGATGAATCTGCGCGTGAATGCAATAGCGCCTGGACTTACCGAAACGCCGCTCACCGCTGCACTTACTGGCAACGAAACCTCGCGCAAATTCTCAGAGGCCATGCATGCACTCGGGCGGCTGGGAAAGCCTGAGGATGTGGCGCGTGCTATTGTGTTCTTGCTCGATCCAGCCAATAGCTGGATTACTGGGCAAGTGCTGGCAGTGGATGGTGGTTTGTCTCGCGTTCGGCCAAAGATGAAATCATGAGATGGAAAATAAAATTACAGTGTTTTACGATGGCAAATGTGGTCTATGTCGACGCGAGATAGAGCATTACAAACGTATCGCACCTGTTGATGTGTTTGATTGGGTCGATATTACCGTGGATAGCTCATCGCTTGAGAGGCTCGGCGTTGCCTACGCTGATGGATTAAAGCTGCTGCATGCGCAAGACTCCCAGGGAAAACTGTATGTGGGCGTGGATGCGTTTATCCTAATATGGAAGCAGATATCGCGCTGGCGGGTATTGGCATACATAGTGGGTGCTGGTTTTATTCGCCCTACTGCGGGTATTGCCTACAGCGCCTTCGCAGCATGGCGTTTCAATCGGCTTGCCCATTGCCAAATAGCAACAAAAGCAGATGATTTAGCTAAGAAGTAAAAGGAATTTCTATGACAAAACCGCTCGATCATATCCACCATATCGCCATACAGATTCAAGACATAGAACAGTCTTTAGCTTGGTATACCTCTCACTTTGACTGTGAAGTATCTTACCGCGATGACAGCTGGGCGTTATTGAAATTCGATAATGTCTCACTGGCGTTAGTGCTACCCAACCAGCACCCGCCGCATTTTGCTGTGACGCGCGAGGATATCAAATCATTTGGAACGCCCGTACCCCATCGCGACGGCACTAGCTCGGTCTATATTCAAGACCCCAACGGTAACAACATCGAAATGCTGAAGTTGGCGGAGTGAATATGGTTTCAGAGAAAAATGTGCTGGGTGGAGAATTGGTGCTGCACTGCCATTTACCAAAAACGGGTTTTTACCGCGATGGCTATTGCCGCACTGGTGAGGCGGATACGGGAAGCCATGTCGTGGCCGCCATCGTGACGCAAGAATTTCTGGAATTTACGAAATCACGCGGTAACGATTTGCAAACGCCACGCCCGATATATGACTTTCCTGGGTTAAAATCGGGTGATCGCTGGTGCCTGTGCGCTTTGCGCTGGAGGGAGGCGCATGAAGCGGGATTTGCTCCGCCCGTGGTCCTAGAGTCTACACATGAAAAGGCCTTGAAATATATACCACTGGACATACTGAAGGCGCAGGCGCTAGTAATGCCTAAAGCAGCTGCACAAACACATTCCGCCCACGGCTGGAAATTGGAGAGCAGCTACGCAACCCTGCCGGAAGCGTTTTACACGCATATTAAGCCCACGCCGGTGAAAGCACCAAGGCTGGTGATTTTTAACAACTCGCTGGCAAAATCACTGGGATTATTGCTCACTGAAACCAACTCCGATGATCTGGCGCAACTATTTTCTGGTAACACGTTACCAGAAGGATCAGCGCCCATCGCATTGGCATATGCTGGCCATCAGTTTGGCCACTTCACGATGCTCGGCGATGGTCGGGCGCATCTACTCGGTGAAAAGGTTACGCCAAATGGCAAACGGTTTGATATTCAGCTCAAAGGCTCTGGCCAAACGCCTTACTCCCGCCGTGGCGATGGACGTGCGGCACTTGTCCCCATGCTGCGTGAATATCTGATCAGCGAAGCGATGCATGGTCTTGGCATTCCTACCACACGCAGCCTTGCGGTAGTAACAACGGGAGAACCAGTGCTCCGCGACACTTTGCTACAAGGCGCAATCCTCACCCGCGTTGCGGCGAGCCATATCCGCGTTGGCACGTTTGAATATGCCGCTGCGCGCGCAGACAGAGAGGCTTTGAAGGCGCTCGCAGATTATGGGATTACAAGGCATTATCCTGAACTCAGCACGCATGATGCGCCTTATCTTTCATTCCTGAGCGCGGTGACCCAGCGTCAGGCCAAGCTGGTAGCAAGCTGGATGCATGTGGGCTTCATCCACGGCGTGATGAATACCGACAACATGACCATCAGCGGCGAGACGATTGATTACGGTCCGTGCGCCTTCATGGATCGCTTTGCGATGGATACAGTTTTTAGCTCCATCGACCGCAATGGGCGCTATGCTTTTGGCAATCAGGCGAGCATCGCGCAGTGGAATCTGGTACGCTTCGCCGAAACCTTGCTGCCACTGTTGCATGAGAATATGAGCAGAGCAACCGACCTGGCGGAAGTCGCGATTGAGCGATATAGCGCTGTTTTAAACGATGAATGGATCTCTGGTATGCGCCGTAAGCTAGGACTGTTTGGCGAAGAAGCCGACGATCTGCCGCTAATACAATCACTACTCGAATGGATGCAGAAAACAGACGCAGATTACAACATTACTTTCCGCGATCTGATTGCAGAAACCCTCCCCATCGGTGAGGCCTATCAATCACAAGCCTTTCGCGATTGGCACAAGCGCTGGCAGGCGCGTCTTGGCCGCAACGCGAAACCCCTTAAATCTTCCTTCTGCCTGATGCAGGCGAATAATCCCGTCATCATCCCACGCAACCAGTATGTTGAAGATGCACTCGCCGCTGCTGAACAAGGCAACCTAAAACTGTTTCATGCACTACTCGAAGCCGTGCAAAACCCATTTGATGAAACCGAAACCAACATTGTTTTCCGCAAACCACCGCCACATAACAATCCGAATTTTCAAACATTTTGTGGAACATAAATGCCTAAAGGAATCAAAAAAGCAAATCTTCCCACCAAAATTTGTCCTAGCTGCGGCAGGCCGTTTACGTGGCGAAAAAAATGGGAGAAAGTGTGGAATGAAGTGAAATATTGCTCGGATAAATGCAGAAATGGCGGAGAGAAATAATTCTCCCCGCCACCCAACATATAGTTGCAATAGTTTAAGCTTGATCTGACATTCTGTAATGTTATTAATTAACCATTAATAGAAATTACGGAGATTCGAATGTCGACCTTAACACAGAAGATAATCAAGCCGAAACTAGGTTTACT
>JBIKYU010000074.1:0-7216 GCA_044355085.1 Rickettsiales bacterium
CCAAGCCGTTTTTTCATGTAATTGCATGCGCTGAGTTAGAAGATCTGCGGTTGGTTCATCTTGATTTTCAGCGACAATTGGCAAAATAGAGCGTGCGGTGCGCACAACTGCTTCCTGGCCTTCGACCAAAAGCTCGATCATGCGCGTGGCTTGAGGAACGCCTATCTCTTCCTTGATTGAAGAAAGTTTTGCGAATTCAGCGTAGGTTCCAGGTGCTGGAAAGCCAAGCGCACGAATGCGTTCGGCGATCAAATCAACCGCAAGAGCAAGTTCGGTATATTGAGTTTCAAACATTAAATGCAAAGTTTGGAACATTGGACCAGTAACGTTCCAATGAAAATTGTGGGTTTTTAGGTAAAGAGTGTAAGTGTCGGCAAGCAGGCGAGAAAGACCAGCAGCTATTTTTGCGCGTTCTTCTTCAGGAATTCCGATATTTATTTCCATGTTCTTTCTCTCCGTTTTTTAAAAATTAGTCTGAATTTATCGAGAAACTTTTGCGATAAATCTTTTATTTTCTGCTGCTTGCGCGAATGCTGCCGAAGATTCCATCTTTTTCATCATCAGGACCTGCGGTGAAATAAAGGGCGTTGCTGTCGCCTAAGCTTTCGCCATTGCCAAAAAGCAGGCCCCAGATTTTGTCAATTCGTAGAGTCTCGCCCTTTTCGTTGCGAATGTAATCAACTAATTCATGTGTTCTTGGATTGAATGCAGCAATTGTTCCTTCGCCAAAATTTGCAACGAGAAGAGTGTTGGAAAGCTTGCCAAAATTTTGTGGTGCGAAGGCTAGACCCCAGGGAGCGCTTAGGTTTCCGCCGTCTTTCCAAACTGCGATTAGTTTTCCATCTTCAGTAAATTCAGCTAAGCGACCAGCGCCAGGCTCGGATGTATCTTCCTCGCCAGCGAAGATTTCTCCCGCTTTGCACGCGTCTTTTTTGATTTCTTCAGCGGGGCAGGTTTGCGTTTTGGCGTATGTTACAAAAATATGGTTTTGTCCTGCTGGAGTTTTGAGCGCTTGAATATTGAAAGGCGCATATTCGCCTGAGTCAACTTTGCCATTTTTATTGCTATCAAATGGTTGATCAAAATTGACAGTGATTTGTTGGAATTTTCCATCAAACACTTTTATACCAGGGTTTACGCCAAAATCAGCTGCGTAAAGACGAGAATAATCAGCGTTGATTGCTATGCCGAAAAATTGTGCACCTTGCTTAGAGTGATCGATAACGGAGATGGCTTTTTCTGGCCAATCAAAGCTGCCGTCTGGTTTTTTGTGCTCCGTCCAAGCGGAAATAATTCCGCCGTCGCTAGAGAAGAAAAACTTCGTTGGCGCTTTGATTAACTCGCCGTTTTTGAGTTTTTGTGTAATGACGAAATTTTCTTTGCTGCCACTGAAAACTGTGCTGGTTGAGAATTTATCTTTTCCACCCGTTGGAATATGGACATATTTTAGCGCGTCGGTGTGCAGGGTGTTTAATTTTTTATCTGTTGATGCCTTAACATCGCCAACATATTCATAGCTGATATCTTTGGCGGTGATCCAAAAATGCCCGCCAGAACCTTTTGGTCTAATGGCAATTCCCCAGGCATTTTCAAAGTTTTTTTCAACTGCTAATGTGGGGGAGTATTTCTTTTTATTTGCAACAAAATTTGTTGTTTTATAGCTGTTTATGTTTGACTCTTTGTGTTGATTGTTAGTTGTGCAGGCGCTGCTGCTGATGATAGTACCAAGAAGTAATAACGAGGTTTTTTTCATGTTTTTTTCTCATTTCTTTAAGTTAAAATTTGCCATTTTTAATTGGATTGTGTGTCTTTTTGAAGAATATTTTCAAAAAATTTGGCATGAAAAATTTGTCTAAGAGACGCTATAGCAAGCCTCATCTTTTGTTGCAAGTGATTATTAGTGTTGTGATTATTATAACTTTTTATCTGAAAAATAATTTTATTAATCAAGGTGTTTTGCTGTTAATTTAATTTATTGATTTAATTATTTTTTAATATTAAATCCTACGAATTTAATAAAATTGGTGATTGTGTTTTGCTTAAGTGAAAATTTAAGAGCATGATTTTTTTAGATAATATTTTTTTTCTTAATCAGCTGTAATTTAAATATCTTTTTGTACATCTTCTTTGGTTGGTTGAATAAAGCTTTTGAGGTGTAGAAAAATTGCTTGCTTGTTGGTGAGTAAAAGGTTACAAGCCTCGCCTCGAGTTTCGTATTTAGAATAACTTTTGACTCTCTGCGGGTCGCATTTGTTTGCACTTTTAGTGTTAATTGTAAGTGCGGCGTATCCTTCTGGTTACCGATCTTCCGATCTCCTAGCGTTGAACAAAAGGGTTTCCGGCTTTTGTCGGCGAATATACAGGCTCTTTTGGTTCTCTTAAATGGTTTAAGGGGACTTGTTTAACGCCATCGATAAGGAGATTTTCATGGCAGTAGGTACCGTAAAATGGTTCAACGCAACTAAAGGATATGGATTTGTGGCGCCAGATGGTGGCGGACAAGACGTTTTCGTTCACATTAGTGCAGTTGAAAAAGCAGGCCTTACAGGTTTGCGCGAAGGTCAGCGTCTTAGCTACGAAATCGTGTCAAATAAAGGTAAGCAATCTGCCGGTAATCTTGTACCTGTAGAGTAGAAGGTTAAGTTTAGCCAGGTTTCTGGAGCTCTTCTTAAAAACTCTGTTCGGCGCGCAAAGCTTGTGCTCTGTTTCCCTTTTTCTTGAATAAAGCATTTTTGCTTTTTCTTTGATTGGTTTACTTTGCGTTTTACAAATTTGCCGCCGAGATAGTTTTCTTGATAAAAGAAAGAATATCCGTGAGCTGGAGTGGGTTTTAAAGGCGTCGTTGTGGCGCTTTTCCCTTTTTGTTTTTTGAAGGTGTGCACATGTGCGATGCCTTCTGGAAGGATCAAACATGTCACAATTTCAAGAGGCAGGGTTATCCCTGCCGCTTATTCGTTCGTTGGAACGAATGGGCTTTACTTCGTTTACACCAATTCAGGCTGCTGCTATTCCCCCAGCTCTTACGGGGCGGGATATTATGGGAACGGCTTCTACTGGTTCTGGTAAAACAGTAGCATTTGGTGTCCCTTTAGTTGAGAGCTTATTAGCTAATCCGCGTGGTAGCGCGTTGGTTTTAACGCCAACCCGTGAGCTTGCAGTTCAGGTTATTCAGGTAATAACCAAGCTTATAGGCGATACAAAAATTCCTACAGCATTATTGATTGGTGGTGAGCCAATGCCTAAGCAATTCCAGCAATTGCGGGCGCGTCCGCGTTTGGTTGTTGGAACTCCTGGTCGTATAAATGACCATTTGGAGCGCGGAACTTTGATGCTTCATCACACGCATTTTTTGGTTCTTGATGAAACTGACCGCATGTTGGACATGGGTTTTGGTATTCAGCTTGAAGCAATTGCAAAATATCTTACTGCTAAGCGCCAAACATTGATGTTTTCTGCGACTTTGCCGCGTCATATTATTAATCTATCGGCAAAATATTTGACTGATCCTTTGCGTATATCGGTTGATGGTAGCAATGGTGAAGAGAATCTTAGCCAGCCGAAAATTACTCAAACTCATATCAAAGTTAGCGAAGCTGAAAAATATGAGCGCTTACTGGCTGAGCTTGAAAAGCGTGAAGGAACGGCGGTAGTTTTCGTGAAGACTAAATTTGGTGCAGAAAAATTATCAGATAGATTAAGCAAATCTGGCGTTCGCTCAGATTCTTTGCATGGTGATTTGCGCCAAAGCCGTAGAGACCGCGTTATTGATGGTTTTCGTAAGCAAAAATATCGCGTGCTTGTCGCAACAGACATAGCGGCGCGCGGCTTGGATATTCCTCATATTGCGTTGGTAATAAATTATGATCCACCGCAAAGCCCTGAAGATTATGTGCATCGTATCGGTCGTACGGCTAGAGCTGGAGCCGAAGGCGAGGCGCTGAATTTAATTTCTCCACAAGAAGGGGCTAAATGGCGCGCAGCGCGTCAGTTTATGGGTGAATCTGGAGCTTCCTTGGATATTGCTAATGATTCAAGAGGTCGCGGAGCTGGTGGACGTTCAGACCGCCGTCGTGGTCCTGGTGGTCGTAGCTTTGGTTCTTCAGAAAATCGTAGCGAAGGTCGCAGCAATTCTGGTTATCAGGGCAGAAGAAGCAGTTCTTCTGATGCGCCTAGATCTGCTGGTGGATACCGCCCTCAGGGAGAGCGCCGTTGGAATGCTGATTCTGAAGCTAAGCCTGATGCAGTTGCTGCTGGTGATTCTCCGCGCAGAGAGCGTTCTGATCGTCCGCAACGCAGTAGCGAAGGTCGCAGCGATGAGGCGCGCTCTTACCAGCCGCGTAGTGCAAGGCCAGGAGAAGAATCTCGTTCGTACAGGCCGCGTGGTGAAGGCAGAGGTGAGAATTCTGGTTATCAGGGCAGAAGAAGCAGTTCTTCTGATGCGCCTAGATCTGGTGAATATCGTCCGCAGAGAGAGCGTCGTTGGAATGCTGATTCTGAAGCTAAGCCTGCAGTTGCTGCTGGTGATTCTCCGCGCAGAGAGCGTTCTGATCGTCCGCAACGCAGTAGTGAAGGTCGTAGCGATGAGGCGCGTTCTTATAAGCCTCGTGGTGAAGCTCGTGGAGAGCGTAGTTCTGATAGATCAGCGCGTCCACAACGCATTGCGAAAAATGGCGATGAAGCTCGTTCATATCAGCCTCGTAGCGAAGCAAAAACTGATGAAGCAAAGCCAAAGCGTTTTGGTGCGTCGGTATTTTCATCTAAACGTTCTACTGATGAATCTTCGGCGGCTCCTAAGCGTAAGCGTAGATTTTTCCGCGCGGCTTAAAGCTGTTTTTTAGAGAGGAATAAAATCTTTTGGTGTTACATGGCCAGAATCGTAGCAGCAGATGATGAAAATATTTTAGTAGCGGCGGAAGCGCTTAAATCTGGCTTTTTGGTGGCGTTTCCGACCGAGACTGTTTACGGTCTTGGTGCTGATGCTGAGAATGAGAAAGCGGTTGGTCGTATCTATTCTGTTAAAGGGCGGCCAGCTTTTAATCCTTTGATTTCTCATTATTATATTGCAGGAGAGGCCGCGAAAGATGCGGTTTTTTCTGATCTTGCTTGGGAATTAGCAGATAAATTCTGGCCTGGGCCATTGACTCTTGTTTTGCCAGTTTCTGAAAATACACGCGTTTGCGAACTTGCGCGTGCTGGTCTTAGAACAATAGCGGTTCGCGTGCCGTCAGATCCTATTTCTAGAAGACTTTTAAAAACATTTGGAAATCCAGTTGTTGCGCCGAGCGCAAATGTTTCTGGGCGATTGAGTTCAGTTACAGCGCAGCATGTTGCTGCATATTTTGGCGAAGAAATTTCTTTGATTTTAGATGGCGGCGCAAGCCAAGAAGGTCTTGAATCAACGGTTCTGGACTTAAGCGGTGATGAGCCTGTGTTGCTGCGTCCTGGTACATTAACGAGAGAAAAGCTTTCTGCCGCAATTAAGTGCGAGATATTATGCGCAAAAGAAAGTCCGTCATTGCCAAAATCGCCTGGAATGTTGCTTGCGCATTATGCTCCGCGTTGCCCTTTGCGTTTATCAACGGATAATCCTATCGCAGGCGAGGCATTGCTTGCATTTGGTGGCGGTGAAATTCCTGCTGGCTTTTTTGCAACTGAGAATCTAAGCAAAACTGGTGATGTGGTTGAGGCGGCGCGCAATTTATTTTCGGCGTTGCATCGACTGGAAGAGTTGGGCGCGAGTAGAATCGCGGTTATGCCGATTCCTGAGTATGGCGTTGGGTTGGCGATCATGGATAGATTGCGCCGGGCGGCTGTTTAATTTTTAAAAAATAGAGCGAGATTTTAGGTGTTAGATACAGCGAAAAAGCCGCGTGTAGCGGTTTACGGATTATGGCATTTGGGCGTGGTGACAGCAGCATGCATGGCGGAGTTTGGCTTTGATGTTGTAGCTATTGATGAAAATCAAGCGGTTATTGATGGGCTTCGTGTAGGAGATACTCCTGTTTTTGAGCCCAGTTTGCCAGAAATTATTCTTAATATGCAGTCAGTTGGAAGGTTAAGTTTTTCTTCTGATATTAATGATGTTCGCGGTTGTGACATTTTGTGGATTACAATTGATACGCCTGTTGATGATAATGATTATTCTGATGTTGAATCTGTAATTGATCGCTCCTTGGTTGCTGCAAAAATTCTTGCAGATGGTGCGGTTATGTTGGTCTCGTCGCAGCTTCCGGTTGGTAGTTGTGAAAAAATAATTGCGCTTTTAGATCGTTCAAAAATTACCGTTGCGTGTGTTCCAGAAAATTTAAAACTCGGGAGGGCGGTAGAAAATTTTCGTAATCCTGATGCGTTTATTGTTGGAGTTGATACTGTGCAGAGAAAAACTATTGATGATATTTTCCTTTGTATTTATGGCGATAAAATAATTTATATATCAATTTGTTCTGCTGAGTTAGTAAAGCATTTTATTAACTCTTTTTTGGCGCTTTCTGTAGCGTTTACAAACGAAATTGCGCGTATCTGTGAGCGCTTCGGTGCTGATGCTTTGGAGGTTGAGCGCGGGGTGCGTTTTGACGCAAGAATTGGTGCAAAATCCTATGTAAAAGCTGGTGGTGCTTTTTCTGGAGGAACTTTGGCACGGGATGTGCGCTTTTTGGAGGAAATAGTAAATAAGAATTCGATTATTTCTCCTGTGATTTCAGCAATTATGGAGAGTAATGCGAGGCATAAAAATTGGGTTATTGAGCGCTTAAATGCTAATTTTTCGGCGCTTGAGGGAAAGAAGATTGCCATTCTTGGTCTTTCTTACAAAGCTGGAACTGGAACTTTAAGAAGATCCGCTGCTGTTGAATTGGCTAAGAAAATTCATGCAATGGGAGCTGATGTTTTTGTATATGATCCAAAAGTTGCTATTAATGAATTAAGTACTTGTTCTTTTGTAGTTAAATCTTTTTCTTATGCAGAGTTGCTAGAGAAAGCAGATGTTTTGATCGTTGATCATTTGCCAGATAAAAAAGATCTGGCATTATTGTATTCTGGTTTAGATGTTATGCATAACAAATTGATAATAGATGTTAATTCATCTCTTTCTGAAAAAGACATTTCTGTGGATATTAAATATGAGGCAGTTGGAAGGTTATGATTAGGTTGGATAATAAAATTGCGATAATTACAGGGGCTGGTCAGGGCTTTGGAGCAAGCATTGCGAGGGTTTTTG
>JBIKYU010000136.1:0-2886 GCA_044355085.1 Rickettsiales bacterium
AGCCTCGGTTTTCTTGTGTGGTAGGGATTCTAGCCTGCTGCAGTCTGTGGCTGCGGATTTGCAAGAAAAAGCGGGGCCTGGCCAATTTGTGCGGGCTGAGGTTGTCGATGTAACAAATGATTGCGATTTAGTGCGATGGATTTCTTCGATAGTTTCGTCACAAGAGATTGATATTCTTGTAAATAATGCTGGCATTATTGGGCCAATTGGACAATTGGAGAATAATGACTGGCAGTTTTGGCAAGATACGGTGGCGGTAAATTTGTTGGCAGTGGTAAGGATTTGCCAGCTTTTGGCTCCGAATTTTAAGAAGCGTGGCTATGGAAAAATAGTTAATATATCTGGCGGCGGTGCGGCAAGTCCGTTGAAGAATTTCTCAGCATATTCAGCATCTAAAGCGGCGCTTGTAAGATTTACCGAATGTTTGGCACAGGAGCTTGTTGGCGTTGATATTAATGCGGTTGCGCCTGGTCCTTTGAAAACGCGCTTGGGTGATGAGATTTTAGCAGCAGGACGTGAGGTGGTTGGAGAGGCCTTGTTTGAAAAACTGGCTTCCAAATCGGCAGCGGATGAGTCTTCTTTTAAGCAAGCTGCTGATTTAGTTTTATATTTGGCCTCTCCATGCTCTGATGGAATTTCTGGGCGCTTGATTAGCGCTTTGTGGGATCCGTGGAGTAAATTATCGAATTTCTCTAATGATCTGAAAAATAGCGATATATACACTTTGCGTAGAATAGTTCCAGAGGATCGTGGCAAAAAATGGTCTTAGGTTATTATAGTCTGGAAAGGGTTTGTGTTTTTGGCTGTATTTCAGTTAATAAAGTTTTTTCAAGTTTTCCCATGGCTTGATCGATTTCTTCTTTGCTTGCACATCCAACGGAAAAGCGTAGATAAATTTGATTTGGATTATGTTTTGATGCGGTAATTGGAATTACAAGCAATGAAGAAGTGGCTAGCAACCAAAGTGATGCATCGAATGAGTTATTTATTCTATCATTCTGAAAAATAATTTCATTTTCCTGCTCGTATCCGCATGATGATAATTGTTTTCTTAGTTCTGCAACTTTTTCTTTTGCAATTGGCATATTTTGTAAAAAGCTAAAATCGGCAGTGGCAAAAAATCCCGCATCAGCTTTTGCTTTTATCGGCGAATCGGGAATTAAGGCTAGAGTTCGGTTAGTTTTTTTTGCTGAGAGAAATATACTATTTAGACTGTTTTCTAGATGGCGCAATCTATGGCCATATTCGCGCATTGCCTCGGTATCATATTGTTTTTCTTCGAGTATTGCATTTGCGACAGCGAGGCTGCTGCGCGAAGGAGTTAGTTGGCTGGAATTGATTGTAGTGGAGATAGATTTCTGCATTTCAGGATTTTTGCAAACCCAGTAAGCGACCCGGTCTCCTGCTGCGGCGAAAGTTTTTGAAAAAGAATGCGCAACCACCACGCATTTCTCTATAATATCTAGTAACTCCAGCTGTTTATTGTTTTCTTTGCTTTTGTCTTGTGCTGCTATTTTTTGGCGCATATCGTTGATGGCGTTGAATATGCTGTAGAAACGTCTGCCATCGTGCATCATCATGGCGTAGGCTTGATCTTCCAGGATGCAAGGTGGTGGTAATTTGCGCTCTTGGCGTATTTTTATTTCTTTCATTAGTATTCGTACGATCTCTTGATATTCTTCTGCTGTTGGGCTGTAACCAGTTGGATTTGATGGAAAATTAAAATAAAGAAAGCTGTTTTCTTCGCGGTGATATTCAAGAGCGGCCGCTAGTTGTTCTTTTGATAATTCCCAGCGTTTTGTGGTTTCATTGGGCTTTATGGCTGCGTATAGGCTGATGTGGCTGAGTGCGTTTCTCAGTGGCTCCTGCATCAGCGGATAGCCTGGATGGGGCAAAATTGCGGTTTTGTTGTAATTTCCAGTGATGGCCGCTAATGCTTGCAAAATTGCGGTTGATCCTGGTGCAAAACCTGTCTCTTCTGCCGCTACTTCTCCTCCAAAGTGAAATTGGTGAAAAGCGGCAATTTTGGGCTGTAGAATTTTTGAAGTTATTGGTGCTTTTGGATCGTAATCTGGGTAGGCTGAACTTGCTTGTTTGGCAACGCTTGCTATGGCTGTTTGTACTGATTGTGGGATCTTGTGTCCTGGCAGCCCTGCTGCGAATGAAAGATCGTTAAATCCATTTTTTTGTCTGTAAGCAAATAGCTTCGATAGGGTTAGAATATAGTTGGTTTTATCGAGTTTTGGGGCCGAGCGTTGATATGGGGAGGTTGATTTTGCGTTTGCCATTTTATTACCGTTGATTTTTTGTGGGAGGTTAATCTGCTTTGTAGAATAAGCATAAATTCCATTAATGTTGCTTGAAGATTAGGGGACGCAACCCTTAAAGTGATGCCATTCCATATGATTAGCTTCTGTATTTTTACTGCTGCGTTTTTTGTAATTCAATTAAAAAAACGAATTATATTTAAGCGTAAATTATCTGCTGTTTGGCTCTGTGTTGTTGCTACAGGATTTAAGAAAATTAGAGATGTAGACTTGTTGATTTATTTTAGTTAATGTGCTTCTGAGTTTTTTGTTTTTTTGTGTTTGTAGTAGTTATTTTATTGTAAACACTTGGAATTTGATTGATATGCTCTGGAGGCATTTTTATGGAATTGCATCAATTATTTGCTGGTCTATTAACGGCTATTGCGGTTAATACTGCGGCGATAATATATCTGGCATACAGGCTGCAAAAAGCATATCGCTACATATATTATTTGCATTTGAAGCGCGGTAACGATAAAGAAGAGCAGCTTCAGATAGTTGCTGAAATGCAGCAGTTGCTTAAGGTTATTCGTCAGACTCATGTTGCGTTGTTGCAGCAAAATGGTGTTGATAGTGG
>JBIKYU010000008.1:0-31165 GCA_044355085.1 Rickettsiales bacterium
AAAATTGCCAGCTGGAGATTTCCAAAGCTAAAAAAATTAGCCAGAATTAGCGTAAGCGATCTTTAGGAAGAATCACAGAAACGCGCGTGCCATTGCCGAGCTCGCTTTCGACAAGAAATTGTCCGCCATGTAATTCGGCAAACATTTTTGCCAGTGGCAGGCCAAGGCCAGTGCCTTCATAGCCACCATCGCGATGTACTTGTTCGAACAGCTGCAAGGCTTTGGGAATATCTTCTGCGGCCATACCAATGCCTGAATCTTCAACGCTTAGAACCAGCTTTCCTGCGCTATCTAGATAGGCTTCCAGGGTTATCTTGCCTTTTGCCGGCGTGAATTTAACGGCGTTGGAAAGAAGATTAAGCAGAATTTGTCGCAAACGTTTTTCATCGGCATAAAGCATCGGCAAATTGCGCGGGCTTTTGCTTAAAAGTTCAATTTGCTTTTCCTGCGCACGCGGAGAAATCATTCTAAGCGTTGCTTCTAAAAATGGCGCTATTGCTATTTGCTCTTCATAGAGAGTCATTTTGCCAGCATCACCCTTTGAAAAATCAAGAATATCGCTGATAAGTTCGAGCAAATGCGTGCCACAAGAATGAATATCATTTAAACGATCTTTTTGTTTTTCATTGATACTGCCGAAATATTCCGCACCCATCATTTCTGAAAAACCAATAACTGCATTAAGCGGAGTACGAAGTTCATGGCTCATTTTGGCAAGAAAATCTGATTTTGCTTGGCTTGCAAGCAAGGCTTTTTCTTCTGAGGAACGAACTTGCTCCATTTGCTTGGTAAGTATGCGCAAGAAAGCGCCGCCAATTAGCAAAACTGCCATGAAAATTGCCGATGAAATTGCCAGATTTTTTCTAGCCTCCGCAGTGTTTTGAAGAATTTCTGATTCCCGCATAACTAGAGCCACCATAACTGGCAACTTGTTAATAGCTGCGTAGGAAAAAAGCGCAGATTCCGAATCAATTTGCTGAGAAACAACGGTTACATCTTCGCCACGATCAGCAATTTTTGCTGCTTCTTTTTTGAGCGAATCAATCAAAATCTCGGAAGGCTCGAGGCCAGAATTATCAATCAGCAACTTGCTCTGATCCAGCAAAATAGCCAGTTTCACGTTCCAATTTGCCATTACCGAGCGAAAATAATCGGTCATGGAGAAACCATCCATAACCGCAACCATCAAGCCACCAAAACTACCGTCGATTTTTTCAATGCGCCTGCTGATGTAAATCAAATGGCGCTGATTGGCTGAATCAGTAACCGCCGTGCTGATCATTAATTCAATAGATTCATCGTCTTTATGGCGATCAAAATGTTTTATCGCGGGAAATAACATGCCGCGCCGCAATGGCAAAATATCAGCAAAGCCAATTTTTTGTTGCAGAGATTGTATTTCTCCTTCCGCATCTGTGGCAAGCAAAGCGACGATGTGAGGCTCTTCGCGCAGCCAAACTTCCAAATGCTGGGACATGTCGTCTTGTAAATTTCCACCAAAAAGCTCGTTGACATATTGGCGCTCTGTTGCGCGTCTTAACATCAAATCAACGGAGAGAAAATTCAGCTCAACGGTACGTTTTACCACGCGCGTTAAGCGCGAAATTTCTGCGCTCGCCTGCTCTTGATCTTGTTTTTTGGTAAGTTGCTCTAAGTAAATCGCGAAAAAAATCCACACCACAGCCGCAAATAAGCCTAAAATTACCGCGCTCCTGGCAGCGGTTAATTTTTGTATCCAGACTGCAAAAAAATTGGACTTTTTTTCCATAGATAAATTACTTATGTTGAGAGGGTTCTGTGGGTGGGGCGTTCGACATGTAGTCGAGAATCATTAATTTTTCGTTAACATCTTTTACCTTTTTCTGTCACTTTCTACTTTGTATTGGCGCGAACTATGGACATTATGGAATTTCTTCTTGGCACAGAAAAGGGTGATTACAACCCAGAAAGGCGCCTAAATGTCCCGTTTTATAAGAACAATTTCATTTCAAGGAATAGAAACCAGAGCCGTTGAAGTACAAGCCTTTATCGGCGATGGACTCGCGCGGTTTAACGTTGTCGGGCTACCAGACAAGGCCATTGGCGAATCGCGCGAACGCGTACGCGGAGCGCTGCACGCAATGGGGCTTAGCCTACCTGGCGGCCATATTATTGTGAATCTTTCGCCCGCCGACCTCCAAAAAGAGGGCAATCATTATGATTTAGCCATTGCGCTGGCGCTTTTGCTCAGCATGGAAATCATAACCATCGATTTGATCGACAATTATGTCGTGCTTGGCGAATTGGCTTTGGATGGCAGAATTCTGCCCGTAACTGGTGTTTTGCCTGGAGCAATGCACGCTAAGGCCAATGGTTTTGGGCTGATTTGTCCGCAAGCAAATGGGGCGGAAGCGCGCTGGTCTGGCCTGGATAAAATTCTAGCGCCACCAACCTTGCTTGCATTGATCAATCATTGGCGCGGGGAAACTAGGCTGATGGCGCCGCCACCGCCTGATATTTTGCCACCGCCACCCTATCCAGATATGCGCGATGTACGCGGCCAAGCAATGGCAAGACGGGCTTTAGAAGTTGCCGCTAGCGGCGGCCATAATTTATTAATGAGCGGACCGCCTGGCTCTGGAAAATCGATGTTGGCAGCACGTCTTCCTGGCATATTGCCGCCTCTTTCTAGTCAGGAGTTACTAGAAAACAGCATGCTTGCTAGCGTTGCTGGACTGGTTAGCCAGGGCGTGATTTCTCATCGCAGGCCATTTCGTGATCCGCATCATTCATGCTCGATGGCGGCTTTGGTTGGCGGCGGACGCTATCCGCGTCCAGGCGAAATTTCTCTCGCTCATAATGGCGTATTGTTCCTGGATGAATTGCCAGAAACACAACGCAGCGTTTTGGACGCGCTGCGTCAACCGATGGAATCTGGCCAGGTTACAATCGCGCGCGCCGAGGCGCATATTCGCTATCCAGCTCGCTTTCAGCTTATCGCCGCGATGAATCCTTGTCGCTGCGGTTATTTGGGTGATGCCAATCGCCAATGTTCGCGCGCGCCGCGTTGTGGATCGGAATATCAATCGCGCTTGTCTGGGCCGCTGCTTGACCGCATTGATATTCATTTATCGGTTCCAGCTGTTACGCCACAAGAGCTTGAGAAAGCGCCGACTTCAGAAGAAAGCTCTGCAATTGCTGAGCGCGTAGCAATTACACGCAAGCGCCAACAGCTTCGCTACAAAAATCTTGGCAATATAAGCACGAACGCGCAAATCAGCGGAACCGCGCTTGAGAATTTCTGCCCTCTTAAAGCCGAGGCGAAAGATTTGCTTTTAGCCGCGATGGAAAAATTACAGCTTTCGATGCGCGGCTATCACCGAATATTAAGGCTGGCGCGCACGCTCGCCGATATGAGTGGAGAGGAAGAAATTGCAAAACCGCATGTAGCTGAAGCAATTGCTTATCGCGAGCCTGTGCTGCTAAAGCGCAATTGAGGCGGCAATTTCTGCTGCAGCTGCGGCTGGATTATCTGCACTGGTGATTGGCCTGCCAATCACCAGGTAATCCGCGCCTTGCATGCGCGCAGCTTGTGGAGTCATAACGCGTTTTTGATCATTTTTTTCAGCAGCTGCGGGGCGAAGACCAGGAACGATAATTTTGAAGTTCGCACCACAGGCTTTTCTAACTGCAGAAATTTCTGGCGCGGCACAAACCACACCGTCCATACCATTTGCTTTTGCCAAATTTGCGAGCGCCACCACTTGCTCAGGAACCGCACGCAAAACGCCCATTTGCGTGAGGTCTTCCTGCTCTAAACTAGTGAGCACGGTAACTGCGAGCAACAATGGCGGCGCTACGTTATAACGTTTGGCTGCCGCATCTGCGGCTGTGCGCGCGGCTTTCAGCATGGCGCCTCCACCAGATGCATGAACGGTAAGCATGGAAATGCCAGCGCTTGTTGCCGCTTCAACAGCGCAAGCAACTGTATTTGGAATATCATGCAGCTTCAAATCAAGAAAAATTGGCAGTCTCAAAACCTGAAGCGCAGCAACGCCTTTTGGCCCGTGACTGACGAAAAATTCCAAACCCAATTTTATTCCGCCAACATACGGACGCACCTGCTCAGCCAGCTCTATTGCTTTAGAAATTTCTTTGGTATCTATTGCGCATATAATTGGTTGGAGCATTTTTCCTCGGTTTTATTTCTTCTATTTTTGGAGTGGGTTTATATGAAAATTTATCGCTTTGCCTATCTTTTTTTATTGCTAATTAGCATCGCGGAAAAGAGCTCCGCTTTTGGAACCACAGTCGATTTAGACGAGGAAAGGCGGCAGCAAATGGCTTCCTTGCTGGAGCAACAAAAAGCAGAAACAGCGCTGCTTACGCAAGCTGTGGAGCTGCTAAAAATTATACAAAAGCAGCAGGCTGCTTTGCTGGAAATTCAAGCAAGGCAACTAAATATAGAAGCGCAAAATACACAAAAACAAAATGCCGCAGAAAAAGAAAAACCAACAAGCAGTGATTTGCCGCGCTAAAATCTCATTAGGCGCAATACAATGAAACGCTTCAAATACGCAGACTTTCAACGATTTTTCCCTGCCCAACATGCTCTGACAAAATCATGTCTATGTCTTGACGCGTGCGATATTGGTACCAAACCGCTTCTGGATAAATCACCATCACGGGCCCTTGTGCGCAGCGATCAAGGCATCCCGCCGTGTTGACTCGTATTTTTTTTCCAGGGCCAGCAAGAATTTTTGCTTTTTCTTTCATGTAGTCGCGCAAAGCTTCGGCACCAAGAGCAGCGCAAGATCCCAACTCATGCTCTGCACTGCGGCGATTTGTGCAGCAAAAAATATGGATATCAAAATATGGATTTTGCACGTTTCTAGCTCGTTGGTTATGGTGTTTTAATAAATTTTATGCGCGTGCTTTACAAAAAAAACTTGCTAAGGCAAAGGCTTTTGTGTAGATAGGTGCCTCGAAAAAGGTGGGCCGTTCGCCCGCCTTTTTGTTTTTTTTACGGATTGCGTTTGTCATGCGCTTAGAAGAAAAAATTTTTACTCTACTGGAGCCAAGCGTTGTTGATGCAGGCTTTGCTTTGGTTGCTGTTCTATTATCTGGCGAGCAAAAATACCGCGCGCTTGAGATATTAATTGAGCGACAAAACGGCAGCGCAGTTACACTAGACGACTGCGAAATAGTGAGCAAGCAACTCTCTGCCATACTTGAAGTTGAAGATTATATTCAGGGGCGTTATCGCCTTGAGGTTTCTTCTCCTGGAATTAATCGACCACTGGTGAGGCCAGCAGATTTTCAGCGTTTTATTGGCGAGAGCGTTAAAGTTACGATGAATATTCATTTTGATGAGCGCAAGCGCTTTTCAGGAATTTTATCTGCAGCTGATGAAGACGAATTTTCTCTTCAGCTCTCAGATACTAACGCGATCGTAAAACTACCTTATGCACAAGTATTTAGTGCGCGACTAGATCCTTCAGAAGAAAGCCTAAGAATGGCTCTGAGAGAGGGAAAAAAACAGATGAAGCAAGAAAAAATTCAGAAGAAAAAAACCAAGAAAAAATCGTAAACCAGGAGGAGCCTATCATGGCCGTGAAATCAAACTCTGCTTCTTATACACCCGGTTTTGGTAACACAGAAATGCTGCAAGTTGCAGATGCTGTAGCGCGCGAAAAGGGCATTGATCGTGAATCGGTTTTGCGCGCGATGGAGCATTCAATCGCAATCGCTGCACGCAAAAAATATGGTTATGGCCGCAATATAGTCGCCAATATAAATCGCAAAACTGGTGAGGTTTCTTTAACTCGCCACATGGACGTAGTGGAGGAAATTAACGACGAAGAGCAAGCTGGAATGCTGATTTCGCTTGCTGATGCGCGCTTGAAAGATCCTGATATTGAAATTGGCGGCGTGATTTCAGAGCCGCTTCCACCAATTGATCTTGGCCGCGTTGCTGCACAAATTGCTAAGCAAGTTATTGTACAAGAAGTCAGAAATGCTGAACGCGAGCGTGAATTTGCTGACTTCAAAGATCGCGTTGGCGAAATTTCTCATGGCGTAGTTAAGCGCGTTGAATTTGGCAATGTCACGGTTGATCTTGGTCGCGCCGAGGGGATTCTGCGTCGGGATGATTTAATTCGCGGCGAAACTTTCCGCGTGAATGATAGAATCCGCGCCTATATACGCGATGTACGCCGCGAAACGAAAGCGCCGCAAATTATTCTTTCACGTACTGCTCCTGAATTTATGGCCAAGCTTTTTGCACAAGAAGTTCCTGAAGTTTATGACGGAATCATTCGCATTAAGGCTGTTTCTAGGCAGCCTGGAGCAAGAGCGAAAATCGCCGTATTTAGTGGCGATAGCAATATCGATCCAGTTGGCTCTTGCGTTGGTGTACGCGGCTCACGCGTGCAAGCTGTAATTTCTGAATTACAGGGAGAGAAAATTGACATTATCGAATGGTCTGCTGATCCAGCAACTTTCGTAGTTAGCGCCTTGGCTCCAGCTACAGTTAGCAAAGTTGTGATTGATGAAGACAACCATCGCTTGAGCGTTGTTGTGGCAGAAGACCAGCTTTCTCTGGCCATCGGCAAGCGCGGACAAAATGTCCGTCTCGCCTCAGAATTAACTGGATGGAACATTGATGTCATTACAGATGAAGAGGAATCAAAACGCCGCGTTGAAGAATTCAATCGTTTAACAGAGCTTTTCCAGCTTGCGCTTAACGTTGAAGAAGTTATCGCGCAATTGCTTGCTTCAGAAGGATTTGCTTCTGTTGAAGAAGTGGCGTTTGTCGCACTAGACGAGCTTGAATCGGTCGAAGGTTTTGACGCCGCAATCGCTGGTGAATTACAGGCCCGCGCACGTGAATATTTAGAGTCAAGACAAACCGAGCTAGCCGAAAAACTGGCAACACTTGGTGTTGATGAGGTAACTCGCGCTTTGCCAAATCTTTCATTGGAAATTCTAACTAAGCTGGCAGAAAAAGGCATTAAAACATTGGATGATATTGCTGATCTTGCAACCGATGAATTCCGCGAATTAGTGCCAGATTCTGGTTTATCTCGCGCTAAAATCGATGAAGCAATTATGGCTGCACGCCAACATTGGTTTGATGGTGAGGCAAAAAACTAATTCTAATACCGTTCCATATTTTTAAGCATGAGGATAAGCGGCTAGATTTTTAGGGCTTGAACTTACGTGAGCACAAAAAGTAAAGCCGCGCCAATATAGATGCTAAAAAACATGGAATGGTAAACTTACGCTTGCAAAATCTCTTCATTAGGAATGCCAGATGAAAAGGTTTTAAAAGAGCTTGCTCTTAAGATGTAGAGAAACTGGTGAATCTTGTGTATATGTCGCCAGCTGGCTCTTATCGGCCAGAGCTTTTAGAAACTATTTGGAGAAGCCCTAGCTTCTTCTCGCGCTTATTTGAAGCAGCTATTTTGCTGCTGGCGTTTAATGACTCGAAGGAACGCGCATGACACAAAATTCCTCTGAAGAAAAGAGAGCAAAAACGCTTTCACTTCGTGGTACTACATTACAAATGAAGCCAGGCGGGAAAGCCGCTGGTGGACGCAATTCTGGCGTTACAGTTGAAGTTAAGCGTCGCCGCACTTTACATGCATCAGGCGAAGGATCAGCCAGCGAAAATCCTGTCGCTCCCAACTCAACTTCAACAAGAACAATTAGCTCTAATGCGAGAGAAACACGCGGCGCAGATGGGCTCACTACCAGCGAGCGCCAAGCGCGCTTGCAAGCATTACAAAATGCCGCTTCTGATCCAACAAGAAGACGCGACAATCGCCTAAGAGAGCAAAGACTTGCCGACGCGGAAGAAGCTGAAGCTTTGGAAGCAGCGCGTCAAGATGTCGTCGCTGAGGAAATTATTCCCGAGCCCGTCGCTGTTGTTGAGGTTGTGGTTGAACAAGCGCCGATAGAAATCGCACCAAATGCTGATGCAGCAACAAATGAACGCTTGGTGCGCCCTGTAAAAGGCAACAGCGAAAGACTCGCTACTGCTTCTGCGCCGATGTCGGAGCGCGTTGAAAGCAGAGAAACCAAGGAACGCAGAAGACGTGCGGAAGAAGAAGAAAGCAACGCGCTTGGAAAACCGCGCAATGATGATAATCGTCGCGGCAATAAAAAACTTTCTATTCCACAAATGATGGAACAAGAAGAGCGCGTGCGCAGCTTGGCTTCTGTGAGACGTGCGCGCGAAAAAGCACGACGCCTGGAATATATGCGCTCGAATGCAGAGCGCGAAAAAATCATCCGCGAAGTTACTATTCCTGATCTTATAACGGTGCAGGAATTATCAAGCCGTATGGCTGAGCGCCTTGCTGACGTTACAAAAGCGCTGATGAAAATGGGCATGATTGTAACGCCGCAGCAGAATCTTGATGCTGACACGGCTGAGCTAATCGTTACAGATTTTGGCCATAAAGCTAAGCGCGTTATGGAAGCTGATGTTGAAAATGTTCTAAGCGCAGAAGATGACAGCGAGGAAATTGGCTCTTTGCAAGCGCGTCCGCCTGTTGTGACAATCATGGGGCATGTGGATCATGGAAAAACTTCCCTGCTTGATGCTCTGCGTAAAACAACGGTTGCGGCAGGCGAAGCGGGAGGAATAACTCAGCATATCGGCGCTTACCAAGTTAAAAATTCTGCGGGACATGCAATTACTTTTCTTGATACTCCTGGCCACGAAGCCTTTACTGCGATGCGTAAACGCGGCGCAAATGTAACTGACATTGTGGTGTTAGTTGTTGCTGCTGATGACGGTATAAAAGCCCAAACAGTTGAGGCAATTCACCATGCGAAAGCTGCGGGCGTACCAATAATTGTGGCGATAAATAAAATCGATAAGCCTGATGCTAATCCTCAACGTGCAAGGCAGCAATTGCTAGAGCACGAGCTGGTTACCGAGGAATTAGGCGGAGATGTCTTGGCAGTTGAGGTTTCAGCAAAAACTGGTTTGAATCTTGACAAACTACAAGAAACAATCGCGCTACAAGCAGAAGTTCTGCAGCTAAAAGCAAATCCGCTGCGTCGTGCGCAGGGCTTGGTTATTGAAGCTGAAATTGATCGCGGACGCGGTCCTGTTGCAACTTTGCTTGTACAAAAAGGCACTTTGCGCATCGGCGATATTTTGGTTGCTGGTGGGTGCTCAGGAAAAGTTCGGGCGATGATTGCTGATAATGGTGAGTTTGTAAAAGAAGCTGGCCCATCATTTCCTGTGCAAGTTCTTGGCTTAGCTGATGCGCCAGAAGCGGGAGATCGCTTCGATGTGGTTGAGCATGAGAAACAAGCGCGCGAAATTACTTCTTATCGTCAACAAAAGCAGCGCGAGCGCCGCTCTGTTGCAGAAAAGCGCGGCAGTTTGGAAGAATTATTTTCACAGTCGCAAGTTGGTGGTCGCAAAGAAGTTCCACTGATTATAAAAGGCGATGTACAGGGCTCGATTGAAGCGATTGTTGGCAGCATTGCTAAAATGGCTACTGATGAAGTGCGCGCAAGGGTTCTGCATGCTGCTGTTGGTGGAATTACGGAATCTGATGTAAGCCTGGCTAGCGCTTCTGGAGCAGTAATTATTGGCTTCAATGTGCGCGCTGATAGTAATGCGAAAGCAATGTCTGAGCGCGATGGTGTTGATATGCGCTATTACAGCATCATCTATAATTTGGTTGATGACATGAAAGCGCTGCTTTCTGGAATGTTAACTCCAATTGTGCGCGAGCATTATCTTGGAACTGCAGATGTTCGCCAAGTATTTAGCGTGACAAAAATTGGTAAAGTCGCTGGCTGTTTTGTCACTGACGGCGTGATAAAACGCGGCGCACATGTGCGCTTATTGCGTGATAATATTGTGATTCATACTGGTAAACTGAAAACGCTGAGACGCTTCAAAGATGACGTCAAAGAAGTTGCAAATAACTTTGAATGCGGCATGGCTTTTGAAAATTACGAAGATCTAAAAGAAAGAGATAAAATCGAAGCTTTTGAATTAGTCGAAGAGCAACGTAGTTTGTAGAAAAATTTATGCCAAATAAAAGCGCTAGCAGTAATTCCCCAAGACAGCTAAAAGTGGGAGAAGAATTACGCCACCAGATTGCCGCATTTTTCCTTGAGAGTCCAATCTATGACGGAATTCTCAAGGATAAATCAATCACTATAACCGAAGTAAAAATCAGCCCTGATTTAAAAAATGCGACGATTTTTGCCACAATTTTGGGCCTGGAAATTCCTACTGGTGCTGAACATGCGTTAAATGAATATGTTCCAACATTGAAGCATTTCTTATCGCGCCGCCGTGTTCGCCTGCGCTTTATGCCGCAATTCCGCTTTCGTATCGATCAGCGCCTGCTTAAAAGCGCGCATTTGGATGAAATTTTTTCTAAATTAACACCAACATCTTCTACTGAATCTTCTACTGATTTCTCTACTGATGAAAAAAACTAGCCGACCACTTCACGGTTGGATTAATTGCCACAAACCTCTGGGGCTTAGCTCTGCTGCGGTTGTTGGACGCGTGCGCAGAATTCTTTCCGTAAAATCAATTGGCCATGCTGGAACGTTGGATCCGCTAGCGAGCGGAGTTCTGCCACTAGCATTAGGAGAGGCAACAAAACTTCTTGCTTGGTGGAAAGGTGATCAAAAAATTTATCGCTTTACGGTAAAATTTGGCGAACGAACCAGCACAGATGATCTGGAAGGCGAAATTGTTGCAACCAGTAGCAATAGACCAACAGCGGCAGAAATTTTTAATGCTTTGCCGAAATTCTGCGGAGATATTCAACAAATTCCGCCACGTTATTCCGCTATAAAAATAAATGGACAGCGCTCTTATGCTTTAGCGCGCGCTGGTGAAATCTGCGAGATACCAGCCAGACAAGTGCGCATTGACTCAATTCGTTTGCTTGAATTTCATGACGCCAACTCATCGACATTCGAGGTTGTTTGTGGCCCAGGAACTTACATTCGTGCGTTGGCTCGCGATCTTGCACTTGAACTTGGCAGCGAAGGACATGTGATAAGTCTAATTCGTGTGGCTGTGGGAAAATTTCACTTAGACGACGCAATTTCACTAGAAACACTAGAAGAAATCGGGCATATTGCGCGCCCTTTTCGAGAGCTTAATCCGCTGCCGTATGTACTGGACGACATCCTGGTCATTACAGCAGATGATTCTGGGATCGCAAGGCTTTCACGCGGTCAGAACTTGCCAGTTCGCTCTTCCTTACCCATTGATACGGTAGTGCAAGTGCAGAATTATCAAGGCATGCTGTGTGCTATGGCCAAAATTATCTTTCATTGTAACGAGCAGCAGCTTCGGCCGCTGCGTATTTTTCACCCTAATTAAGGAGTTCCCGATGTCGATTACAGCTGAGCGCAAACAAACGCTCATCAAAGAATACGCCACACATGAGGGCGATACTGGGTCACCAGAAGTTCAAGTTGCAATACTAACTGAGCGCATCGTCAATCTCACTGAGCATTTTAAAACCAACGAAAAAGATTTCCACTCACGTCGTGGATTGTTGAAATTAGTTGGACAGCGTCGTCGTTTGCTAACTTATTTAAGCGGCGTTGATAATTCCCGCTATGAGTCGCTAATTAAGCGCTTGGGACTGCGTAAGTAGATGTTTAATTGTGTGGGGAGATATAAAATTTAAATTTTATATCTCTTACCGCTCTCTCTAAGTTTTAGAATCGTTCTTTTGATAACGATTTTTCTGTACTGATATTACTTTGTACCATTGTTATTTTATAACAATTGCGCTGTGTGCGACTGATTTTATGCCGATTAAAAATGCGCACCAAAGAGCCTTTATCATTGTTTGTTTTTGTTGTTGAAAAAGAGAAGAAAGGAATAAAATTTTATGTTTAATATAATTCGTAAAGAGGTCAATTGGGGTGGCCGCACATTAATTCTAGAAACTGGAAAAATTGCGCGCCAAGCTGATGGCGCTGTGCTTGCAACTTACGGCGATACCGTTGTTTTATGTACTGTTGTTTCTGCAAAAACACCGAAAGCAGGAATTGATTTTTTCCCGCTGACTGTTCATTACCAAGAAAAAACTTTTGCCGCTGGAAAAATTCCAGGTGGTTTTTTCAAACGTGAAGGCCGACCAAGCGAGCGCGAGACTTTAACTTCACGACTTATTGATCGTCCAATCCGCCCGATGTTTCCAGATCATTTCTATAACGAAACGCAAATTATCTGCACGGTTTTATCTTTTGATCCTGAAAATGACTCCGATGTTGTGGCCGTAGTTGGAGCATCTGCTGCGATTGCGATTTCTGGAATTCCAATGCTAGAGCCAATTGGAGCTGCAAGAGTCGGCTATGTCGATGGCGAATATGTTATAAATCCGCAGCCTGAATTACTCGCGCGCTCTTCCCTTGATTTGATTGTAGCTGGTACAAATTCTTCTGTATTGATGGTTGAATCTGAGGCTGATTGTCTTTCTGAAGAAATCATGCTTGGCGCGGTTGCTGCTGGTCATCAAGCGATGCAGCCAGTAATTCAAGCCATCGGTGAAATGGCTGCTCAAGTTGGCAATGCAACTTGGGAAGTTAAAAAACCTGAATATGCAACGCTTGAATCTCGTGTAAAAGCTTTGGCTGCCGATGGTCTTCGTGCTGCTTATGATATTCGCGCGAAACAAGAGCGCCGCGAACGCCTTGATCAAGTAAAAGAAAATTTGATAAAAACTTTGGCTGAAGAAGCAACCGTGGAAGCTCCGCTTGATACGCTGCTCGCCAATTATGTATTCAAAAAATTAGAGCAAGATATTGTTCGTGGAAATATTTTGGATAAAGGCTTACGCATTGACGGGCGGGACGTAAAAACTGTTCGTCCGATTGAAACGGAAGTTGGCTTTTTGCCTCGTACACACGGCTCGGCTTTGTTTACACGCGGAGAGACACAAGCGCTCGTTGCTACCACGCTTGGCACAACGCAAGATGAACAAATCATCGATAATTTGGTTGGCGATAACCGCGAACATTTTATGTTACATTATAACTTCCCGCCATTTTCTGTTGGTGAAGCAACACCTATGCGCGCTCCTGGCCGCCGTGAAATTGGGCATGGAAAACTTGCTTGGCGTGCGATTCGTCCACTCTTGCCACAAAAAGCTGAATTCCCTTACACAATTCGCGTAGTTTCAGAAGTTACTGAATCAAATGGTTCTTCTTCTATGGCTTCTGTTTGCGGCGCTTCTTTGGCGATGATGGATGCTGGCGTTCCTCTTCGCTCTGCTGTTGCTGGTATCGCTATGGGCTTGATTAAAGAAGGCGAGCGCTATGCTGTGCTTTCTGACATCATGGGCGATGAAGATCATCTTGGTGACATGGATTTCAAAGTTGCTGGTACTGAAGCTGGTATCACGGCATTGCAGATGGATATTAAAATAAACGGCATCACCACAGAAATTATGGCGAAAGCTCTAGAACAAGCAAAAGCTGGACGCTTGCATATTCTTGGTAAAATGTCTGAATCTCTTAGTAATGCGACTGGCCTGAAAAATACAGCACCGCGCATTACAACACTAACTATCGATAAAGAGCGTATCGGCGAATTAATTGGCCCAGGTGGAAAAGTTATTCGCGAGATTTGCGAATCTACAGGAGCGAAAATTGACGTTGATGATACTGGTGTGGTGAAAGTTGCAGCAGTAAATCAAGAAATGGGCGATGACGCTGTGCGCCGTATCCGCGAAATTTTTGAAGAAGCGGAAATGGGGAAAATCTATGACGGCAAAGTATCGAAATTGCTTGAGTTTGGCGCGGTTGTGCAATTCCTCGGCAAATGCAGCGGCCTTGTTCATATCAGCGAAATTTCTGGCGAGCGCATAGCGCAAGTTGAAGATGCGCTGAGCGTTGGTCAGCCCGTTAAAGTAAAAGTGATCGGCAAAGAGCGCGGTGATCGTGGTGATCGTATTCGTTTGAGCATGCGCCGTGTTAATCAGGAAACTGGTGAAGAAATTCCTGGCGCTGCTGGAGAAGATGAAAATGGCGGCGAATTCCAACCACGCGAACGTCGTGAACGCTCTGATCGTGGCGGTGAGCGCCGCAGCAGCAGCAGCGGTGGCAGACGCGATGACCGTCGCGGCGGTGATGATCGTCCACGCTACAATAACGACCGCCGTGAAGGTGGTGAGCGCGTCGAACGCCGTGATCGTCCAGATCGTGGCGGTGAACGTCGTGATCGCGGACCGCGTCCTGGTGGAGAACGCAACGAGCGCCGCCCTGAGCGCCATGATGACGATCAGCATAACCGCCATCCTAAAGCGCGCGATGCTGATGATAATTTTGGTAATCGCATTGAAGACGCTGCGGTAGATCAACCGAAAAAACGTCGTTGGTTTTTGTAAAATCTAAAATTTAAAAATGCCGTAGCTATGACTTTGTATTAGCTGCGGCATTTTTTTTAACGACAATAAATCTAGCGAGGACGTAAGGCGAGAAAATGGATTTAGTATAAAAGGCGATGGGCGTAAATTCTATGCTCTCAACAGTCAAAGCTAAATCATCGAATTTTAAAAATTTGCATTTTTTCGGCAGGAAAAAACGCCTACAAACATTTCTGCTGGGAGGCGTTTTTATTTTTTGGCCTGGCATTTTGTTACTTCTGCGCTTTTAAAAAGCATGAACTACAGCAAGAGCAGCGGTTTTTATTAGAGAAAAGAGAAATTGCTGGCTGAATTAAAAGCCGAGCTCTGCCCATCTGGCATCAACGCGCTGTTTTATTTCAGCTGACATATCAAGCTTCACTCCCCATTCACGCGCGGTTTCGGGAAAGATTTTATTGGTTGCATCAATGCCTAATTTGCTGCCCAAACCCGATTGCGGCGAGGCAAAATCGAGATAATCAATCGGCGTGTTTTCAACCAATAACATATCGCGCACAGGATCAACACGCGTAGAAATTGCCCACATCACATCCTTCCAGTCCCGCACATTTATATCTTCATCAACGATGACAACAAATTTTGTGTAGGTAAATTGGCGCAAATAAGACCAAACTCCCATCATAATGCGGCGCGCATGGCCAGCATAAGACTTACGAATTGAAACAACGGCGATGCGATAAGAACAGCCTTCTGGCGGCAACCAAAAATCTATAATTTCTGGAAATTGCTGCTGAACAAGCGGAATGAACACTTCATTTAGCGCCTCACCCAAAACTGAAGGCTCATCAGGCGGACGACCAGTATATGTCGTTAGATAAACGGGTTTTTGGCGCATTGTAATGGCAGAAATCGTAAAAACGGGGAAAGGCTCCTTGGAATTATAATAGCCTGTATGGTCACCGTAAGGGCCTTCTAGCTCTTCTTCGCTTAGGCTTACTGTACCTTCCAGAATAATTTCTGCATGAGCTGGAACTTCCAATGGAATCGTACGACAAGGAACCAGCTCAAGACGCGAACCGCGCAGCAAGCCAGAAAATTGATATTCAGAAACTGTTTCTGGCAGCGGCATAACCGCAGCAAGCAAAGTGCCTGGATCAACGCCGATAATCGCAGCTGCAGGAAAGGCTTCGCCTGGACGCAATTTTTTCCAGCGCGCGAAATGCTGCGCGCCGCCACGATGATGCAGCCAGCGCATTAATGTGCGATTTTTTCCCAAACATTGCATGCGATAAATGCCAAGATTATAGCCATCTTCGCGCGCATCGGTTGGTCCTTTTGTTACAATCAATGGCCAAGTGACAAGCGGTGCGGGCTCGCCAGGCCAGCAGGTTTGAATCGGCAATTTTGCTAAATCGATATCAGTGCCTGTGAGAATTATTTCCTGGCAAGGAGCGCGCTTCACGGTCTCGGGTCGCATCGCCCAAAGTTTTTTTATCAGCGGCAATAATGCTCCTGCTTCGCGCCAACCTTCTGGCGGTTCTGGCTGGCGCAAAAAAGCAAGTGTTTGGCCAAGACCGCGCAATTCATCAGGCTGAATTTGCATCCCCAGCGCCACACGCTCAATTGTGCCGAAGATATTACTAATTACTGGAATTTCAGAAATGCCTGCTTGATTGAGCGGTTTTTCAAAATAAAGAGCTGGACCAGCGGAAGCTAAAATGCGGCGATTAATCTCGGTAATTTCGCAATCCATATCAACTGGCGCCGATATGCGCTTGAGCAGATTTTTTCCCTCTAGCTGAGCGATAAATTCTGAAAGTGATTGCGCGCCAGAAGCCATTTTTTAACTTGCAAAAAAGAGAAGATGAGAAATTTTCTGTCGCAGAGAATTTCTAGAAAAACTAGTAGTGAGTCATTTCAAAGCGCAAAGTGCAAAGGCGCGAATCAGCAGTATATTGATAAGCATCAGGAGTTGGTGAAGTATTAAGACAAGCTGCAGTGCTTGCTGTCGCTGCAGTTGAGGCTGTTAGATAAGCGCCATCTGTTGCTGATCCAGCCCAGACGATCCCTGCATTTGGCACGCCGTCATCGATTTTATTATCGATATTGTAAGCATCAATTGGCACGAAAGCATGAATCGTTGTATGCGAGCCAGTTGAAAGGGCAGTCGCTGCAACAGTTATAGATGATGCAGCAAGACCAGCCATAAAATAGTTTCTATTCGCAGAAGAAGAGCCGAAAACAGACCAGCCATATTGTTTGTCGAAGCGGAAAGTCGGCACGAAAGT
The DNA here is from genome assembly GCA_044355085.1 of Rickettsiales bacterium. GTDB lineage: Bacteria > Pseudomonadota > Alphaproteobacteria > Rickettsiales > JBIKYU01 > JBIKYU01. The sequence goes on from JBIKYU010000008.1 coordinate 16,649, forward strand.
ATCACCGACAGAAACAGCTGTAGATTGACCTGTTACATAACCAAAATATAGGCCTGGGATTAGCTCTTTTCCTGGAGTTGTGAGCTGCGACCAAAAATTTAATATCTCACCAGTTAATGTTGCAACAGTGGTAGCACCCGTAGAAGTGATAAGACCATTTGCATCACCACCGCCAGTACCGCCAGCTGAACCGCCCGCAAGACCGAAAACTGCGGCACTCGAATCGCCAGGAATACGGCTGTTATATTTGGTTTGGAAGGCCAGAACGCCAGTCATAAAAGTGTTGTATTGGGAAACTACAGAGCGCATTTGTGCCGCTCTGATCATGTCTTGACCCGATAAGACTGCAGTAACAATCAAGCCAATAATTACCAAAACAATTGCCAACTCAACCAAGGTAAACGCACGACGTGCAGCACGCATAGCGCTAGAAAAATGTGTCATATTGTTCCCCTCAAGTTTAGAAAATGACTTAATCCGCGTTTTTATTAGTAATACATGCGCATGCGTAGCGCACAGGTTACAACAGCGTTTTGTACGTTGTAGGTATAACCACCTCGGTTTGCGGCTCCGTAAGCACCGCCTGAACCTAGAACGCATGCAGTTGTTGTGCCTGCTGTAGCCGTGAACGTAAGAGCAGTAAAAGGCCCGCCAGCCTCAGGATCACCCGCTCCTGTCGCGCGCGCTTGTGTATGACCGACAAGAGGCAGGCCGTCGTCAACTTTTAAGTCAATACTGCGTGCATCAAGCGGATTTAAAACGTTAGTAACAGCATAAACTGCACTGTTATTATTGCTCGCGCCCAAAATATAATAATTGATGTTAGAAGCTACGCTATTGCTGTAGACTCCCCAACCTTGACCGATTTTTGCTTTCGGAAAAGTTATTCCAAGAGATGCTGTTCCAACCGTGTAAGTGCCAGGAATTAAAGCAGCCGCGCCAGCATCAAGATGATCCCAGAAATAAAGTGTCTCCGTTGCCATAGTTGCAGTTGCCGCAGAGGATGCAGATGAACCGATTAGGCCATTGCCATCGCCGTTACTCGCACCACTAAAAAATGTGCTGCCGTTATAAATATCACCAGGTAATTGGCCGTATTTCGTACGGAATGTGTTAGCAGCTGCGTTGAATTGTTCATATTGCGTTATGGATGCGCGTAGCTCTGCCTGACGAATAAGATCTTGGCCGACCAAAACACTAGCAACTATTAGGCCAATAATTACTAAAACGATAGAAAGCTCCACTAAAGTGAAACCTCGTTTTATATTTTTATTCGGCTCGTTGCAGATATGCCAAAGGCGGCAAAAATGCAAAAGACGCTTCGTCATAAAAATCTCCCCAAAAAACAACGCGACTCTTAAAACGTCGCGACAAACAAGGCTTAAGACCACGGCATTTAGCCATTCGCGCCCGAAGAAATCTCCTCAATTTTGGTAAAAATTGCAAAGTGAGTACTTAACTCACAAAAAATGCGGCGATTTTCACCTAAAAATTTCAACTCGGTGTTTATAAGTATTGGAATGCTAGTTGAGAAGCAATTTTTTTCTTAACTTTAAAAAGAAACAAAAGCTGGCTGCAAAAAATCATGCCCAAACAAGCCCTGCCGCAGGAAAATCTAGCGCAAAGCCTTGCAGGCCTTGGCCAAGCGCGAAATAGCCTCCTGCAATTGTGCCTCAGATGTAGCGTAGGAGATGCGGAAAAATCCTTCCATCCCGAAAGCGCTTCCTTGCACTACAGCAACCAAAGCTTCCTCCAGAAAATACTGAACTACATCGGTATCATTGCCTAGAATTTTGCCTTTTTCTGTGGTTTTCCCGATTAATCCCGCGCAAGAAGGAAACACATAAAAAGCGCCATTTGGAACAGAACAGCTAATGCCTGGAATCGCATTCAGCCAAGCAACAACTTTATTGCGGCGACCTGCAAAAACCGCCGCCTGCTCAGCAATAAAATCTTGTGGACCCTGCAGGGCCTCAACTGCCGCAGCCTGGCTAATTGATGAAGGATTAGAAGTGCTTTGCGACTGAATAACCGCAATTGCCTTGATTAAATCGACATTTCCCGCCGCATAACCTATGCGCCAGCCAGTCATCGAATATGATTTCGAAACGCCATTTACCGTTAAAATACGATCTTTCATTTCTGGCATTATTTGTGCAGGAGTTGTGAAAACAAAACCATCGAAAACTATGTGTTCATAAATATCATCAGCTAAAATATGCACATTTGGAAAGCCAGAAAGCACAGCAAGCAAGGCTTTTAGCTCTTCTGCCGTATAGGCCGCACCAGTTGGATTGCTGGGAGAATTCAGAATTATCCATTTTGTTTTAGGCGTAATTGCGCGGCAAAGAGCTTCTGGCTTCAGTTTAAAGCCATCTTCGATTCCACAATTCACGACTATTGGAGATCCTCCCGCAAGCAAAACCATATCAGGGTAAGAAACCCAATAAGGCGCAGGAATTATAACTTCATCACCAGCATCAAGAGTGGCCATAAAAGCGTTGTAGATAACCTGCTTTGCGCCAGTTCCTACAGTTATATTAGCTGGCAAATATTCGATTTGATTTTCGCGGCGGAATTTTTCGCAGATTGCTTTCTTTAAAGCTGGAGTTCCATCAACGGCGGTATATCTGGTTTCCCCGCGCTCAATTGCAGAAATTCCTGCTGCACAAATGCTTGCAGGCGTTGGGAAATCAGGCTCACCAGCGCCAAGACCGATCACATCATGACCAGCGGCTTTTAGCTCCTGCGCTTTGGTTGTAACAGCAATTGTTGGTGATGGCTTAATCGATTTGAGCCGACTGGCTATGAATGACACGAGCGTCTTCCTTTAAAAAACGAACGTGATGCAAAGCTTTAAGAAGCCTGCAAACACAGAGAAAATGGACGGTTTAGAGCTTCCTGAATTTTAAAATTTATGGTCGGGGCGAGAGGATTCGAACCTCCGACCCCCTGGTCCCAAACCAGGTGCGCTACCAGGCTGCGCTACACCCCGACATAATAAATTTTGCTAGATAGACTCTAACCTTGAGAAGCCTTACTTTAAACAAGTAGCTTCAAAAAAGCGCGGCAGAACCTAGGGCGCTTCATGAGAATGTCAAGTCTATCTTGATGATTTTATTTGTTATCTGTTTCTGCGCTATGAAAAACTGCCTCGAGCATTTCTGCAGTATCAGAAGATTGAGCAGCAGAAACGTTTTCAGCCGATATTTTATCGTAAAGTTCTTTACGCAAAACGCTCGCACCCTTTGGAAAAGTAAAGCCCAATTTGACCGTTTTTCCTTTTACCTCAACCACCGTAAGAACAATATCATTGTTAATGATGATTGATTCTTTTGGCTTACGCATTAGGTAGAGCATACCTTTCTCCTTTACGAATCAATGGGTGAAAACCTCATCCCGCATACCTTGCTGGGCAGAAATATAAGCAATTTCATTTACAACGCTAGGCAAAAAACTGAAAAACAGCGGGAATTTGGTTCACATAAACAGTTTTTTCAATATAGTGCGGCCCCTTTTTGCACGGAGCACAATAGGTATGAAAAATCTTTGCATAAAAACTTTCGGCTGCCAGATGAATGTTTATGATTCAGAACGCATGGCCGATTTGTTATCTCCATTTGGTTATAAATTGGATGAGGATGAGAAAAACGCCGACATGGTGATTCTCAACACCTGCCATATTCGCGAGAAAGCGGCAGAGAAGCTTTATTCTGATCTCGGGCGCTTACGCGAGCATAAAATCAGGCGCAGCGCCAACGGCAACGAAATGATTATTGTTGTTGCTGGTTGCGTGGCGCAAGCAGAAGGAAAAGAAGTAATTTCGCGCGCGCCTTACGTTGATATTGTGGTGGGGCCGCAATCTTATCAGACCTTGCCTGACTTGTTATCGCGCCTAAAACGCGACAATAAACCTGCTATTGAACTGGAATTTCCAGTTATATCAAAGTTTGATTCAATGCCTGAAAAGCGCTCCAACTCTAGTGTTTCAGCGTTTCTATCCATTCAAGAAGGCTGTGATAAATTTTGCAGCTTTTGTGTAGTTCCTTATACGCGCGGGGCGGAATTTTCGCGACCAGTTGCAGAAATTTATCGCGAAGCTTTGCAGCTGGTTAGCAACGGCGCTAGAGAGCTCAATTTGCTCGGACAAAACGTCAATGCCTATCACGGCGAAAGTTTGGACGGAGAAATTTGGGGCTTAGGAAAATTGCTCCGGCATCTGGCAAAAATTTCTGGGCTTGAGCGCTTGCGCTACACCACTTCACATCCGCGTGATATAGACGAATCCTTGCTTTCGGCCCATGCGGAAGAAGCAAAACTCATGCCCTTTATGCATTTACCCGTGCAATCTGGATCCGATCGCATTTTGCAAAAAATGAATCGCAAACATACGCGCGATTTTTATTTCCAGAAAATTTCTGACTTGCGCAAAGCGCGCCAGGATATTGCGTTTTCTTCCGATTTTATCGTCGGTTTTCCAGGCGAGACTGAGCAAGATTTTCAAGACACGCTTGATCTTATAAAGCAGGTGAAATTTGCGCAGTCTTATTCGTTCAAATACAGCCCAAGGCCTGGGACTCCAGCGGCTGAGAGCGAAGATCAAATTGCAGAAGAAGTAAAAGCAGAGCGGCTGCAAATTCTTCAAGCGCTTCTAAATGAGCAATTGCGTGAATTTAACCAAGCAAGCTTAGGAAAAATCATGCCAGTTTTATTTGATAGACCAGGCAAAAAACCTGGGCAAATCCAGGGAAAAAGCCCGTATCTGCAAGCAGTTTACATCGAAGGCGATGCGTCTATGTATGGAACGATTCAGAATGTAGAAATTACGGGGCTTTCATCCTATAGCCTGGCGGGAAAATTAGCATAATAAAATTTGCGCATTTTTAGCCTGGGATTGTTACTGCTGAAATTTGTAGTGCTCATGTACGCTTAAGTAGAATCCGATTAAAAAAACTTGTATTTTCTCGTCATGCTTAAGAATATGAAATGGTGCAAGAATTTAAAGTTAGGATTTTTGGTCTGACCTCCTAAACGCGGCAGACATTATTGCCTGGCAGACGCTCGATTTTTCCTGCGAATTCTAGCTCCAATAAAATTTCCTGAATTTTTGCGACCTCCATTCCTGTTTCTAAAACTAGTTGATCAATGTTTGCTGGCGCTCCGCTAAGCGCTTGCCAGATTTTATTTTGGGAAAATTTATTTTCCTTCTCGCTGTCGGGAGAGGAAAAAATTTTCACGCAAGTTGGCGTTTTTCCTGGCCAGAGATGAGCGGGCAACTGCGCAATAATATCGCTGGCATTTTCTACTAAAGCCGCACCTTGTTTGATGAGAAGATTAGCGCCGCTTGCGCGTTGATCCTGCGGAGAACCAGGAACAGCGCAGACTTCTCGCCCCTGCTCTAAGGCCATGCGTGCTGTGATTAATGAGCCGGAGCGCAGTTTTGCTTCAACCACCACAATAATCTGTGCCAGACCAGAAATTATCCGATTTCGGCGTGGAAAATGCTGCGCAGTTGGCCGCAAACCAATCGGCTGCTCTGAAATTATCGCGCCAGAATTTATGATTTCCGCATAGAGATTTTTATTTTCAGGCGGATAGATATGATCGACGCCACCGGCCAATACCGCAACTGTGCCGCTTTGCAATGCGCCGCTATGAGCGGCTGTGTCGATGCCGCGCGCAAAACCAGATATCACGCAAACGCCCGCTGCGCCTAAATCGCTTGCCATAGATGCGGCGATTTTTTTCCCCGCAAGGGAAGCCTCGCGCGCACCAACAATGGCGATCAATGTTTTATGCAAAAATTCTTCCCGCCCCAAAACCGACAAACAAGGCGGAGCGTCGCTGATATGCGCCAGCGCTTGCGGATAGGATTTTTCTGCACGCCATAAAAATCTGCCATTTATTTTTTCAAGCGCGCGCCATTCACGTTCGATTTCTGCTGCAGAAGGAATAATAAAATCATGCGTTTTTTTGTTATCTCCCCACTCAGGAGATGCCGCCAAAGCCGCCTCAGCTGAGCCATAGCGCGCAAGCAACAGATTAAAACTTGCAGGGCCAATCATCGGCGTACGATATAGGCGCAGCCAAGCTACGCGCTCTGAATAAGAAAGATCTTCCATAATTTGCTCGGTAAATTTAGCTACGAATTACGCAGCTCTATCTAAATTACGAGCGAGAAGGCAAAAAGCTTCGAGAGAAATTGTCTCTGGGCGCGCTTGCGGATCAATGTTACATTGTAACAATAATTTTTCTGGATCTAAACAGAGTGATTTCAAACTGCTGCGCAACATTTTTCGGCGCGCGGAAAAAACAGTTTGCGTCAGTTTTTCTAGGATTTCGCGCTTGGCTTCATAGCGCGGTTTTTCAAGTGGCGTGAGCTTTATAACTGCTGAAGTAACGCGCGGAGGCGGCACAAATAACCGTGCTGGAACATCAAAGCAAAGCTCAACATCGCAAAGCCACTGGCAAAATATCGCCAAGCGTCCGTAAGAATTTTGCTTTGGCTGCGCCACAATGCGCTCTGCCACTTCCTTTTGCAGCATTACTGTAATTGAAGAAAAATATGTTGGCGTTTGCAGCCATTTAATCAGCAAGGCCGTGCCAATATTGTAAGGAAGATTCGCAACAATATGCGTTTTTGGAGGACAAAGATTTGTGTAATCACATTTCAGCGCATCGGCTGAATGCAGCACAAGGGCTGAATTTGCCGCAGGAAGAAGTGTCTCTTGCAAAGCCTTTATGCAGCGGCGATCTTTTTCAATTGCGATCAGGCTTGCTGGATTTTCTTCTAAGATTGTACGGGTTAAACCGCCAGGACCTGGGCCGATTTCTAAGACATTTTGCCCATTTAGATTTGGTGCAGCGCGGATAATTTTCTTAAGAAAATTACGGTCTAACAAAAAATGCTGACCGAGAGATTTATCCGCGCTTAATTGATAATTGGCGATAATTTCTTTGAGCGGGGGCAAAGTTTCCCACATAATTTTCTACTTATAAATTTTGATCATGTGCACGAATTTCAATGAGAGCTTCTTGGCGCAATTGACGACGATAACGGCGCGCTTGGGCGGAGAGTTTTTCATTGCGCAAACTATTGAGAATTTGCTCTTTGCGTGCCAGTGATGGCGTAGCTTCTATGCGCTCACAAACCATTATCAAATGCAGACCTGAGCGGCTTTTTACCACTGGACTTACTTGTCCGACGCCAGTTTCAGCAACAACTGCTTGCAGGCTATCGTTGAATTTATTCAACTGCACGCGCAATAATTCAGGAGAAACATTCGAGCCTGCGTTGATGGCTATATCATCAAACTGATCGCAGCTGCTGATTTTTTCACGCAGATCGTTGGCTTTCTCAACCAGCTTTTCTTGCGTATCTTTGCTGCTCTCGGGAGCAAAAGGCAGGAATAATTGCTTTACCGCAACTTCTGTGTCGCCCTGCTCTACTGGAATCAAAGCGCGCTTATCGTAGAGTGCAAAAAGATAATAACCATCATTCAAACGCAGCGGCTCGCTTATGCTTCCGCGTGATAATTGTCCGACAGTTTTAGCAACTGGTGGCGATAATTGCGAAAGGCCAATCCAGCCGACATTTCCGCCTTGCTCGGCACTCGGACTGCGCGAAAATTGTTTGGCAATTGCTGCAAATGATTTGCCGTTTCTGATTTCATCAGCAAGTTTTTCTGCCAATTTCAGCGCGTCTTCTTCTAAAGAAGGCTCAGGAACAGGCAATACAATCTCGCCGATATTTACTTCCATTAAGCCTGAAGCAGAGGAAATTTTTTCATTGGCCTCCTGAATTTCACGCGTGCTAACCGTCACACGTGGACGAATTTTGCGCGCTACAATTTTGCTCCACATTATTTGTGCGCGAATTTGCTCCATCACCGCATTGGCGCTTACACCTTGGGTTTTGAGGAATTCTTCTAGCTTTCCTTCCTGAACATTATTGTGTTTTTCAACGCCGCGCTTGGCTTGGTCTAGCTCTTCTGCTGCTAAAGTAATTCCCAAGCGCTCGCCTTCTTGCATGGCCAAGCGTTCATCAATTAGAGCCTGAAGAATTTGCTCGCGCAGACGTGCTTTAACTTCTGCGGTATCGGGAAGCTTGGATGAAGAAATAGCAATTTGCATGCGCTCATCCAAATCAATGCTGGTTATTGCATCATCATTTACGGTAGCAACCACACGGGCTGTGGACGCTGCTTTTGCTGTAGAAATAACGGTCAAACCAATAGTTAAACTTAACAAGCTGGCGCTAAATAAGCGAAAAATTCTGGACATATTTATTCCTTCTAATAGCAATATTCTGTGGTGCATAACCCACCTTGGCTGTTGATATTCATACGCGGTGGTGCTTGAGAATTCCAATTCAGGCTTTTAAAGAGAATTTGGAAAGTAACATCAGCGGTCGGCGCAACTTCTTGCGTTCTGGTGAAGTCACGATTAAGCGAGAGCAGCATCATTACGCATGGGCCGTTATACATGACTCCATAACTACCACCACGATATTTACCTTCAGCCATATCGCGGCGCAAACTGGATGTTAGCGACCATTCTTCGGTTAATGCTAATGTAGCCCAGCCAGATAATTCTTCACGGTTTGGATCTTGCGTTACAATTTCTGCAAATTCTTGGTCGAGATATAAATAATTTGTACTGATTTGCAGCGGGTCCAAAGCCATGCTGCCAGTTACATCATGACGATGCATTTCGCCATTATCTTTATCGATGCGCGTGCGATAAGAAACATCAAACGCTTGCGGCGTGCGGTATCCAAGCCTTGCTACATAATCTGAGGTGCGATCTTGCAAACCACTAGAGCGTGGAAAATTTTCATCTTCTTTAGTGCGAAGATTTTGACCAACGAGGAAATTTACGCTGCCCTGATTTTCGGTATTCAATGTGCCGCGCACACCATAGTTACTGCGCGGTCCGCTCTCAACGCGGTCAAATCCTGTGAAGTGATTGGCGTTGAAGAGATTATCATCAGAATACTCTACGCTACGGCTATCTTCATTCGGGATTTTTCTAGGATTACCACCGTAAGGGCTCGCAATCACATTTAGCATTGGCTCGAGAACAATCTGCGGCAGAATTTCTCCGCGCTGCCTGATCAAAGGATAGCGCCAACCTAATTCTGCTTGCGGAATCATGCGACCTACCGTTCCATCGAGCGAGCCGCGCTGCGATACGCGCAAATCATCGGTTACATCATCAACAAAATATCCATCTCCGCGTAGACTGTTGCGCCACTCAAACATATGCCCGCTGTCGCTTACATAGGGTTTTGTCCATTCAGCAGTCGAAGAAATACGATTACTATCTGTGCCCTGCTGTCTAGAGAGCATCATCAGATTATTGCGCAGAGACCAGTAGCTGTCATCTTCCGCGCGTTCGCTTTCCAGATACATATCCGCCTGAGGTAAAATAACTGGCGTGGTGCTGGCACGATCTGTGCTGCGCAAGCCTTGAAAAGTTAGGCCGCGAACTATGGTGTAGTTATTTTGATTCGCCGTTTCCGCATAAGCATGAGTTACAAGATAATCTTCCTGCCCCAAACGATATTTACGCAAATATTCTGCGTCACTGCTGCGCTTGCTATCAAAGGCTGCGTGCCAATCTTCCGTTGGCATAAAATTTGCACTTACCTCGCTATGACCACGCCAAAATTTATCACCTATGCGGTCATTTTTATCATTAACTTTATATGGGTTGGTTATGCTGCCGCGCATTCTATATGTGCCAGAATCCAACATGTGCCGAAATTCACCCTGATAAACTGTTGCGGTTTTATCGATGAACATTGGCGTTAATGTTGCATCCATATTCGGGCCGAAACTTTGGAAATACGGCACAGTATAAGTGTTGCCTAATTTGCTGCCGAAACGATAGCTTGGAACTAAAAAACCGCTTTTGTTATCAGCGCCTGGTGTTGCGTGCGAAAAACGCGGCATGTAAAAAATCGGCACACCCATTGTTTCAAAGAACAAATGTTTGTAACGCACCTGCTGAGCTTTTTCGTCGATAGTTGCTGTTTTAGCTTTTAGCTGCCAGAGCGGCGCTTTCATTGGGTCTTCCTTGCAAAGTGGACAAGGAGAAAACACAACATTTTTTAAGTTGGTTGTGGTTGAATTTACGCGCTCACCTTCTGTCGCAGCCAGCAGAGTATTATCTAGCATGCGCGCACGAAATTGATCAATTACGCCAACTTGCAAATCATCGCGCAGCTTAGCTTTTTGCGCATAAAAAATATTTCCATCAGGTTCGATCAAACTGATATTCCCGCTTGCTTCAACGTAATTGGTTGCGGTGTAGTAAATTATTTCTTCCGCACGAAGAACGCGCGCGCCCTGCACCACGCGCACATTTCCACGCGCAATCGCACGATTGCCTGGCTGGTCGTAGTAGAGCGAATCAGCTTCAATCAAAGCTGGTAGCTGCGTTTGCTCTATCTTCACTATTGTTTCTGCCGCATGCGCGCTTTGTGTCGCAAGCAGAATTAAGCTGAATAGAACGAAAATAAATCTCATGCGTTTTTATCCGCTGCAATTTTTTTTGAGGAATTTTTCCAGCTTCAATACTGTTTCTTTTGCCAGAAAGCTCTATCCATCTTCGCGATGAAGAACAAAAACCATACCAAGCAAGAGCAATATCCACACCGCTGACCAAGCCGAAAACCATATCGGCATGCGGCCTGTCAAACCAAGGGCATGCACAATATCATTGAGAAATTTAAAACCAAGACCAGTAATTATTCCGCCGCTCATCAAAAGACCTGATTTTCCTTGGCGCGGTAAATGCAAAGAAAAAGCCGCACCAACATAAATCATGGCCGCAAATAATATCGGCATAGCTAATAGTTCTTGGAAATAAAGACGATGGCGCAGAGCAGAAAAACCTGCGCGTTTAAGCATCGATATAAACCCGGGAAGCTCCCAGAAACCAAGAGTTTGCGGCGAAGCAAAACTATCTTGTATATGCTGTGCGGAAAGCTTGGTTGGAAATTCTATAACATCCTTATGGATACTAACGGCGCTTGGACGACTAAGCCATGCATCTTCGATGCGCCAATATCCAGATTCTAGCCGCGCACGCGGTGCATCGATACGCTCTATGAAACTATTTTTCTCATCCAGGAGCAGAAACATTATGTCTTGTAATTCCATTTTCTCCTGATCGACGCGCAATGCATGAATAACCGCTCGGCCTTCATCGGCGCCGTTATTTTGTCGCAGCCATAAACCCGTGCTGGAGATCGCAAGCAAATTAGTTTGCCCTTGCAAAATATGCGCTTCTAATTTTTCAAAACGCGACATCATAACCGCAGAGATAGGATTGATGATTGATAAAAAAATCAATCCCAGAAAAATCGCAAAAGCAACATTTGGTAGGAGAAAATGCCAGGCGGAGACGCCAGCTGAACGCAATATTATTAGCTCCGAGCTACGCGTCATGCGTATATGAGTTAGCATGCTAGCTATTAATATAATAAACGGCGAAAGCGTTTGCATGGTGTAGGGCAATTTCAGCAGCACGAATTCTAAAACTCGCCCGATAGAAAACCATTCCTCGGGAATTCTACGCATAATTTCCACTGCATCGAAGAGAATCACAACGCCCAGCAAAACTGCACTAACCACGCCAAGGCTGATAGAGAATTGTCGAATCAAATAGCGGGATAATGTTATTGAAGTCCGCATATTTTAGAGCTCTTTTTGAGGAAGATATTTATATTCTGGATAGTGAGTTAGCTGAATTAATAAGACCAGAAAAACTATCAAAACATTGGCATACATAAAGATCGCACACCAGGGGGCAATTGCCGTCATGTGTTTCAAACCAAGATCAATACTTAGAATAACAATCGCAGCAACGGCGCTATTTATTATGCGCTTGTAGAGACCGCGACGATTAAATTCGCTCCGCAACAAACCTGTCACCGCCAACATCGGCAAGACCAAACTCAGCAAAGGCCAAGTGATGCGGTGATGAGCCTCGGCCCAAAATTTCTGCCGATCACTCGGAGAGACTTCCTTCTCGGGCCATAATAATTCATGCAAATAGCGCTCTTCCGACTCTCTAGCGCGCGAGTTCAAAGCGCTGGTGTATAGGCTGATATCCATATTGTAATTGTCAAAATATAAAATGTTGATTGCACCGATTTTTCGGTCAAGAACTTGTCTGCTACCTTTGAATAAATCGAGTCGCGGGCCTTCTTTCGTTGCACGAAATATGCCTTCCTCCGCCATCATCGTTACTTGTTCATTAGGATTGCGCTGATCATGCACTAGTATGCCACGCATGCGCTCATTACTGCCGCGCTGATCGATATAAACTGTCATGCCGTCGCCAATTGAGGTAAACACACCTTCTTGCAACAGCACCGCCATTGAGTGATTACGAATGAAAGCTTGCGTGTCTTTGAATGCACGGTAAGAAAGCGGAAGAAAATAAAGTGAAAGACTGTAGCTGATGAGCATCACAATACCAGCTAAGAGCAAAACTGGACGCGCCAAATCAAAGCGGCTCAAACCCGCTCCCTGCAAAATTACTAGCTCGCTGTCCATGATTAAACGCTGATATGCAAAAAGCACAGCGCAGAAAATAGCTATGGGCAAAATGATATAAAGTAACGCTGGCAATAATAGCGCCGCAATAGTGACAAATTTTCCAATGCTAACACCACGATTTACGATCAAATCAACATAGCGCAACGATTGCGTCAGCCAAATAATTCCTGTCAATGTCAGGGTAATACCAGCTAGCGGGTAGGCATTATATAAAGATAAATAGCGAATATAGAGACGCATGAATTACCAAAGTTTTTGTTCGCACAAGCTCTGTTCTGAAGCAGAGCTTGTAGCTTTACGCCATGTAATGTCCGCCATTTATAGAAATAGTTTCGCCTGTGATAAAACCTGCATGATCTGCAGCCAAAAACAATACTGCACGAGCAATTTCTTCAGGGCGCCCTAAACGACGCACAGGAATTTGTGAGATTATCGCTTCCATTACATCGCGCGGAATGCTGTCGGTCATTTCTGTGCGAATATATCCAGGCGCAATAATATTTACGGTAATGCCTTTTGCGGCAGTTTCTTTTGCTAAAGCTTTACTGAAACCAATAAGTCCTGCTTTTGCAGCGGAATAATTAGTTTGTCCAACTTGCCCAGATTGCGCGTTGATAGAGCTTATATTGATGATGCGACCAAACATTTTTTCGCGCATTGGACGCACTAAGGTTCGACACATATTGAAGCAAGAAGTGAGATTGGTTTCGATCACGGAATGCCAGGCTTCTACTTCCATTTTATGCAGCATGGCGTCGCGTATTATGCCAGCATTATTTACCAAAATATCTGGTGTTGCACCGAAATGCGCCTGAATCTCGGCAACGCCACGTTCGCATTCATTTATATCGGCAACATCAAAGCGAAAAGTTTTGATGTCGGTTTCGAGAGAAAATTTATCTGCGCTTTCTTCGTTGTGAATATAATTTGCAGCGACACGATAGCCAGCATCAGCAAGCGCCTTAGAAATTGAAGCGCCAATGCCTCGTGTACCGCCAGTTATAAGTGCTAGTCTCGGTTCTTGATATGCTTCCATAATTTACCCTTTTTGAAAAATTATCTGATTGCTTCAACACAAATAGCGACACCCATTCCACCACCAATGCATAATGTCGCTAAACCACGCTTGGCTTTTTGCTGATTTAAAATATGTAACAATGTAACAAGAACTCGCGCTCCCGATGCACCAATAGGATGACCAAGCGCGATGGCTCCGCCATTGATATTGACGCGCTCTGGATCAAATTTCAGCGCTTTATTTACCGCCAATGCTTGCGCTGCGAAAGCTTCGTTTGCTTCGATGAAATCGAGGTCTTTAACTTGCCAACCCGCTTTTGCTAAAGCTTTTTCTGTGGCTGGAATTGGGCCTGTTCCCATAATTTCAGGATCAACGCCAGCTTGCGCGAAAGAAACTATGCGAGCAAGTGGCTTTAAGCCGCGCTTTTGGGCTTGCGCTTCTGTCATCAGCAATAGTGCCGCAGCGCCATCATTTATGCCAGAGGAATTTCCTGCTGTGACGGTTCCTTCTGTATCAAAGGCGGGGCGCAGTTTTGCAAGCATTTCTTCGCTAGCACCATGACGCGGAAATTCATCAACTGAGAAAGTTAGCTTTTCTTTTTTTTGCGTATATTGAACAGGAATAATTTCCTCAGCAAAGCGATTTTCTTTTTGTGCGCGCTCCGCTTTTTGCTGAGATGAAAGTGCTAGCTGGTCTTGTTCTATGCGTGAAATTGAAAATTTCTTGGCGACATTTTCTGCAGTAATTCCCATGTGAATATTAGAGAAACAATCCCACAGTCCATCATTTATCATGGTGTCAATAAGGATCGCATTGCCCATGCGAACACCTGCGCGCAAATGCTGTGCATGCGGTGAAAGGCTCATGTTTTCTTGGCCTCCCGCGATGACAATTTCGCTATCTCCCGCTTTTATTGCTTGCGCAGCC
>JBIKYU010000138.1:0-2749 GCA_044355085.1 Rickettsiales bacterium
TTTAATGTTGCTTCTCCAAAACAGCTGGGAGAAATTCTGTTTGAAAAAATGCAACTTCCTGGTGGAAAAAAATCAGGAAAAACAGGTCAGTACACCACTGATTCTGATGTTTTGGAAGATCTATCTAATGCTGGATATGAAATTGCTGGAACGGTTTTAGAATGGCGAAAATTGGCGAAGTTGAAATCGACTTATACGGATTCTTTGCCGAAGCAAATTCGCGCTGATGGAAGAATACACACGCATTTTGCTATGGCTGCAACAAGCACAGGCCGCCTTAGTTCTAGCGATCCAAATCTACAAAATATTCCGATTAGAAGCCCTGAGGGTCATGCTCTGCGTGAGGCTTTTGTTGCGGCTGAAGGCTGCGTGCTTGTATCGGCTGATTATTCACAGATAGAGCTGAGATTATTGGCGCATATGGCTGATATTCCTTCGCTTCGTCAGGCTTTTCTTGCGGGTGAGGATATTCACGTTCGTACAGCAAGTGATTTATTTTCTGTGCCGATAGAAGCGGTTGATGATGATTTGCGCAGGCGTGCTAAGACCATTAATTTCGGCATAATTTATGGCATGAGCGCTTTTGGTTTAGCTAGTCGTTTGGGAATTTCGCGCACAGAAGCGGCGGATTTTATTGCGCGATATTTTCAGCGTTATCCTGGAATTGAGCGTTATATCGAGGAAACTCTTGGCTATGCGCGCGCGCATAGTTATGTAAAAACTTTATGGGGAAGAAAATGTTTTGTGCCTGGAATTGCACAAGGAAATCCTAGCCTTCGGCAGTTTTCAGAGCGCGCAGCGATTAATGCGCCGCTGCAAGGCTCGGCTGCAGATATGATAAAAGCGGCGATGTTGGCTGTTTACCAGGCTTTGCGCGATGAAAATAGACGCGCGAAAATTCTTCTGCAGGTTCATGATGAGCTGGTTTTGGAAGTTGCTGCAGATGAAGCAGAGGCGGTAGAGAATTTGCTTCGGCAAAAAATGGAGAATGTTTGTACTCTTTCTGTTCCGCTGGTTGTTGATGTTTCTGTTGGGAAGAATTGGGCGGAATTATAGGCTGATAGCAGACAGAGAAAAAACAAACGAGTCTGCTTGCGAAGCAAGATAGCTTGAGCTGCTTTGGGATTTATGCAGTTTGCTTGGAATTTTGTGAGAATTTTTGCAGAAAAAATTTAGTTTTTTCTGGAGTCTTTTTGTTGTTTTTTTCTGTGTTTCCAAGCTGGGTTTCCAAGCTGGTTTTCGTGATTTTTTTGTCATTTTTCAGCGCATAAAATCCTCATGAACTCCAAACCTAAACTAAACTCCAAACCCAAACTCCAAACCTACACTCCAAACGAAAGATATTTTTGCATTTTTGATTTTTGCTAATGCTGCTCTCTGCTGGTTTTTATATCTGTCGCTAGAAGTTATAATGAATATTATGTTAAATAAATATTCGATAATCTGAAATCCGCAGTTTGTTTGATATTTTTGCTGATTTGTTTTTTTAGAAAATGAATTCCCTAGCGGTTGGAAAATATTTTTCTTCGAGGGTTTTTGCAGAGATTGCAGGAAAATTTACAGAAGATTTTTGGTATTTTTTGTGGCGACAGAAATAATTTTAGAGAAAAAATCTCATGCCAATAAAATTTCTTTTCCGTACATCTTCGCTGTTCAAAATTTCTTTTGCTCATGTACGTTTTTGTGCGCTAAATTTTTGAATTGTTACCAAAAATTCTTGCGTAAATTTTTGCTGATTTTTTGTAATTCTGGCGAAAATTTCTTACAAAAATTTGCTAAATTTTATTGTAATTTTACTGTTGAATTTTTGTGCAAATCATTGCATTTCTTTGCTTTGGCGATTAATACCGCTGCTTATGCAAGGCGTTATTTTTCTGGGGCCGTAGCTCAGCTGGATAGAGCAAGCGTTTCCTAAACGCTAGGTCGGATGTTCGAATCATCTCGGTCCCGCCAATTTTTGCGATTTGCGCTGTTTTTGTGGTTTTTATCGCGATAATTTTTATTCTGCCAGCATGTAAACTTCGATTTCATTTGGATAGCGAGTGCCAACGGTCGCAAACGGATCGAAAACCAAGGCCTGAACATTTTCAACAAAATTTCCTGTATCGCCAACTTTAGGAACGATTTCCTTTACGTGATGAACTGTATCGGCGTAGCCTTCTTTTTTGCAGATAATTGTCAGTGGTCCGTGACCAGCAGTTAGGAAAACCGTATTTGGTGTTTCAGCAACTGAGGCGCGTAGTCCGTGTGAGCCAGTGATGTTGCAGCGCGCTTTGCTGACTCCTGGTGTGATAATTGTAACGCTTTGTTTGCGTGCAATTGATGGATCACCACAATTGCTGAGCAGAAAAATCATGGTTAATAGGCTAGAGTTTTTAAGAATTTTTCTGGCTGTCTTTTTTGCGCACATTACTTCCTTCCCCCATTTTTTACTCAGCTAATATCATTCCATCTTTTTAGCTTATACATTGTCGCTGTTTCATTTTTTAGTACGCTTAAAGTGTAAAAAACTCGCAGCGACTCGTCAGGCTTAAAAATATGGAATGTTATAATGTTACAAAATTCCGTTTAAGCTAGCGCAGTTTTTGCGCTCTTTGTTCGAGCTTTGAAATGGAATGGTTCTTGAGAGAAAAGCTTGGCGGTTTTTACGGTTTGATAAACTGTAGGATTGACTAAGCTTGTGGCTGATTTCTTCTATCTCGATTGTCGCGGTCGTTATTGTTAAAACGCCTGCGTCCATTGCCACGAC
>JBIKYU010000139.1:0-2713 GCA_044355085.1 Rickettsiales bacterium
CCCGCTTCGCGGAGAGTTTTTCCTCCACAGGCTGGACAATTCTCTGGAAATAAAAACGGCGCAGAAGAATCTGCATGCGCAATCACCGAAACCACTTGCGGAATCACATCACCAGCTCGCTGAATCAAGACCAAATCACCAACGCGAATATCTTTTCGTGTAATTTCATCTTCATTATGCAGCGTTGCTCGCGCCACAACCACGCCACCAACTGTAATTGGTTTAAGCAGCGCAACTGGAGTCAAAGCGCCAGTTCTACCAACTTGTATGATAATATTTTCGATAATTGTTTGCGCCTTCTCTGCAGGAAATTTATGCGCAATCGCAAAACGCGGGCTCCTTGCAACTGCGCCCAAACGCTGCTGAAAATCCAGCCGATCAATTTTGTAAACCACCCCATCAATATCATGCGATAATTTCGCTCGCTGAGCTTCGATCTCATGATAAAAATTCATTATCTGAGTTAAATTTTCTGCCAAAACACATGGCTTATTTACCTGAAAACCAAACTCTGCAAGCGCCGCAATTAGCTCTTCCTGGCGCTCAAAAAATTTCTCGCTCACAAATCCAATTGCATAAACCGCATATTGCAAAGGTCGCTCTGCTGTAACGCGCGCATCAAGCTGCCGCAAAGAACCAGCTGCAGCATTGCGCGGATTAGCAAATAAAGATAATCCTTTTTCTTCGCGCATTTTATTAAGTTCAGCAAAAGCAGTATGCGATAAATAAATTTCACCACGAACTTCAAGAATTTCAGGAAATTTATTACCAAGCAATTTTTGCGGAAATCCTTGTATACTGCGCACATTATCGGTTACATCTTCACCGATTTCGCCATCTCCTCGCGTTGCTGCTTTCACAAAAACACCATGTTCGAATCGCGCTGAAAAAGACAGCCCATCAATTTTTGGCTCGCATAAAACTGATATTTTTTCTGCTTCAGTCAAACCCAAGAATTTTCGCACGCGCTGTAAAAAATCAGCCACATCCTCTTCTGCAAAAGCATTCGCAAGCGACAGCATCGGCGTACCATGCGTAACTTTGCCAAAGGATGAATTAATTTTCGCCCCAACGCGCAACGATGGGCTAGCAGCACTTTTTAACTGTGGAAATTTTTGCTCAATCTGCTCCAGACGCATACGTAATTTATCATATTCCGCATCGCTAATAATCGGCGCATCATCTTGATAATAGCGTATGTCATGCGCATCAATATCACCAGTCAGCCGCTCTAATTCAATAGACGCATCGCTTTCAGATAATTCTTCCACCGCGCGAAGCGCAAGCGCATCAAAGGAAAATAAATCCATTTTATTCAAAATCTCGTTGCAAAATTTTCTTTATCAAACCAATTTACGCCGCCTGCAAAAGCTGCAAAGCCGCAGCCCGCGCTGCATCGGTAATATCAGCACCAGAAAGCATACGCGCAATTTCATCAACCCGACTAGCATCAGAAAGCACATCAATTTTTGTGATCATTTCTCCAGCAGATAATTTTTTACTGACATGCAAATGATGCGAAGCCCGCACCGCAACCTGCGGCTGGTGTGTAACTACAAGGATTTGCGCTGATTTCGAAAGATGCTGCAAACGCTGGCCAACCGCATCAGCAACCGCGCCACCAATTCCAGTATCAATTTCATCAAAAATCAAAGTTGGCACCGCTTGAGCATCATGCAGCACAACTTTCATCGCCAACATAAAACGCGATAATTCGCCACCAGAGGCAATTTTTTGCAGCGGCGCAAAAGCTTGTCCAGGATTAGTGCACGCCAAAAACTGCACATGATCTATACCTTCCGCACACCATTGATCTGGATCAAGTTCAGTGATTTCAACACGCAATTTTGCCTGCGCCATTTTCAGTGGAACTAGCTCTTTTTCTAATTCTGCAGTAATTTTTTCTGCGGCAATTTTTCTCTTGGCGCGCAAATCTTCTGCACAGAGTAAAAAATTCTGCCGATTTTCTCTCTCAGCTTTTTCAAGAATTTTCAGCTGCTCTTCTGCATTCGTAATCAATGCAAGACTGTTTTTCATCTGCAGAAAAATTTCTGATAATCCATCAACCGTCACACGATATTTCCGCGCTGCTTGTCTAAGTTCATGCAAACGATCATCAACTTTTTCTAAATTATCTCCAGCCTGCAAAACTGCTCCTTCCGCCATTTGCAGCTGACCATCCGCCTCAGCAAGCTCAATCATACTGCGCTCTATTGCCTCCGCTGCTGCTTGAAAAGCTGGCTGTTCTCCGCCCACTGCTAATCCGCGCACAGCCTTAGAAAGCTGCGCTTCCCACTGCATAGAATTTAAAGTTGCCCGCGCCGACTGCACCGCCGAGATAATTTTTTCGCGCTGCGTAAGCAATGTTCTCCGCTCTATCAAAGCGGTTTCTTCGCCTTCTTCTGGAGAAATCTTTTCCAGCTCCGCCACGGCAAAGCGCAGATATGATTCCTCGCGCAAGCTACGCTCTTGTTCCTGCTCAAGCTGTAAAAGCACTTGTTTCGAAGCTTTCCACAAAGAATATTTCGAAGCCACCACTTCACGCAGGCGCGCAAGCTTTGCGTAATCATCTAAATAATCGCGGTGCAGCGACGCCTCTAAAAGTCCACGCTGATCATGCTGCCCGTGTATTTCCAGCAAATGCGCCCCAACTTTAGCTAAAGTTTGGATGTTAACTGGCACGTCATTAATGAACGCCCTTGTTTTTCCATCT
>JBIKYU010000002.1:0-76995 GCA_044355085.1 Rickettsiales bacterium
TTTGCAAAAATGGGTGCGGAATCTGCACAAAAATCAACAAAAAGGCAAGGAAATTGCGGGTTTCATGCTTAAAGACAGTTGCTTTTGTTTGGCGCTTCGATATGAAAGGCGCTCAATTATTTTGCGGAGAGGTGGCCGAGCGGCTGAAGGCGCACGCCTGGAAAGTGTGTATACGGCAAAACCGTATCGGGGTTTCGAATCCCCCTCTCTCCGCCAGTTTTTAGGTGAACCATGAGTAAGGGAAAGGAGTAGTGAAATATGGCGAAGATACTCAAAGGCGGAATTTTCTTAGCAATAATTAGCTGTTTGTTTATGAATGTAAACATTGCCGAAGCAATGCGGAGTATGCCCCCAGAGCCAACTCCTGTTGTTTATAAAGGAGTAAAATTTGTCGCTGCGAAGTGGCCGCGGAAAGAAAAAATAAACGGTAACGAAGCCGATGTGTGGTTTGTTGAGGGGTGGGACGTAGCAAAAAACACCAAAATTTTTGAAAAAGAAGCCTATAAAATTAACATTAATACTTCCCTGGAAGGTGATGTTCAGATGGTCTTTATCACTTACCTGACCGTAGAAGACAATAAGCTGGTTGTTGCGAACGAAAAAGGGGGAAAGTATCAGATTGATATCCCTCAAGAAATACTAAAAGAGTAGGGATGCTGAATAACGTAGCCGTAATAAGGCTCCGAGTTCCTCTTCTAAAGACTCTCTCTTCTTGCGTCTATTTTTTGATTTCAAGTTTTGGTGATCCAGAAAATTACCAAAAGGGATGTTTTATGCCCATGTTTTCACATCATGTTCCTTATTTTGCCATTTTAGGGTCATGAGCAGCGATAGCTTTGTGCGCCGGGACATTCTTCAAAAGATTGAACAAATCGATATTTAAGTAAAAATTCTCTTTCCCGATTTTCAGCTTGATAAGCAAGCCAAGCTTCACAAGTTCTTCCAAATATTTAGCAGCCGTTTTTCTTTTGATACCCAGCTCGTTTTCAACAAATGAAATTTTTGTATAGGGATGATTAAACAAGTTATTGAGCAAATCTTGGGAGTAGATCTTCGGCAATTTACTTCGCAATATGGCTTTGGATTCAAAATCACATGCGAGCGGAAATATCGGAATAGCATAATTGCTTCGCAGCACAGACGCACCTTCCAAAGAGGCTTGGTTTCTCTATGAGAAATCGGACATTCTCGGATGCTACAAAACAGAAGAAATGGCGGATGGGGTGAGATTCGAACTCACGGAGGACTTGCGCCCTCGTCGGTTTTCAAGACCGGTGCCTTAAACCGCTCGGCCACCCATCCGCATTTTGTAAGGGGCGGCCTTCTAGCAGAAGCCTACGCGTAGCGCAAGTCAAAGGCTTACCCAAAAATGCAGGTTTTTAAAAAATCCTGCTGTTTTTTATATAACTATGTAGATTTAGTGGACAAAACCAAGAAAGATTGCCCTCTCCCGCCCATCATATTTTCGTAATCCCATTATTTGCTCGGCTTAATTTGACAAAAACTTTTGCTCGCGCCTGAGCGATTCCACGGCATTTTTGCCAGCAATATTGCCAATCCACAGAAACCTGTTATGCCAGCAAACACAAGCCCTAAGCCGATCACAGCCGTCAGCAGAAAAAATATTGGCGCGATTAAATATCCCAGCGCGCAAAATAATAACAACATGCCGCCAATCGTAACCTGAACTTGCCGCCCTAAAGGTAGAATCTTTTTTGCTGAAGATTCAACCGCAAAGCCAGCTTCCCCCCACGCGGTAATTCCACCTTCAAGATTATAAATTTCCAGATTTTCATCTTCTGCCAATAATTTTTCGCAAGCACGACCTCCGCGACCACCGCCGCGACAATGCATAACTAATTTTTTACCCGCAAGATCAGGCAAATTTTGGCGCTTCAAATTACCAAGCGGCACAAATAACGAACCAGGAATCGATGCTTCCGCGCGCTCGACTGCCTCCCGCACATCGACCAGAACCGCCATTTCTGTATCAAGCCACGATTTTAATGTCTTCACATCGATCATTTTAAAAGCCACATAAACTCCTTGCTGTTTCATAATTTTTTTTCAGATATATATTTTTCAATCAATCAAACAGCAAAAATCTGCGAAGAAAAATGCTCACATTAATTACTGCCAAAAGCCGCTCTGAGAGCGCGAAAAGAAAAATAGCGCAACATTCTCAAACCTCCATGAGAAAAGCATATTTAAATGGCGGCGCAGTAAACCTAAGAAATAGATTTGCTATCAACAAACTATTGCCTCTGTCACTTATGCTGCTGATGACTTCTGGCTGTACAGCGCAAGATACGCCTTGGTTGAAGGAAGTTTTTTGGCTGATTTTGCTTTCTTCGAGTTTGTTTTTCTATATCCGCACACAGCCAGGAACCGTGCTTAAATCTCTGCTAATTTGGGCCGTTATTATAATTTTTTTCGTACTGGTTTATAGCTTCCGCGATATTGGTACAATATTACAAAATCGCTTGTCAGCAGAACTTTTCCCAACGCATGCACGCAATATTGATGAAAAAACTATCGCGCTGAAACGCGCTCAAGATGGGCATTTCCACGTGCGCACAACCATCAACAACAAAGAAGTAGAAATGCTGGTTGATACAGGCGCAACTATTGTTCTGCTCGATTATAAAACTGCAAAAAATTTGGGCATTGATGTGGAGAATTTAAAATTCAGCAGCGAATTTCAAACCGCAAACGGCATCAGTTACGGCGCAGCAATTCGAATCAGAGAAATACAAATTGAAAATATAGTTTTAAACGATGTGCGTGCAGCTGTAACCCGCGCAGATATTGGCTCACAGCTATTTGGTATGAGTGCTTTATCAAAATTTTATCGCTATGAAATAAAAGGAGATACTCTGACTTTATACCAATAAAAAAATTTCTCTTCTATCGCTTGGCACGAAAAATCTCAGAAAGCGGCGCGACACTTCAAGCAATATAAATCTGCGCTGCTTTAAAAGCAGTTGCAGAGAGTTCTCCTACCATCTCCCGTATATTTGCAAACTATATTTCTAAGAATTTGCAAAGTACGAAACAAAAATGCAGCGGCTTACGTGGATCAGAAAAAAACAGATAAATTCAAAGAAGATTTATATCGTTTTATGCGCGAATAATTACCCGAGAATATGGCTTGAGACTCAAGGATTTTCAAAATGCTTTCTTGCCGCTTTGAAATATGCATAGCCAGTAACAACCGTAAGAACGGCGGAAACCCAGAGCAGTATGCGCCCGAGTAATTCTGTCAAAGACATCTTCACCACATGCTCAACTTCGTCCAAACTCGGGCCTTCTATTCCCCACAACAACAAAAAAAGCGCAGCCATTTGCGTTGCCGTTTTTATTTTTGCCAGACGCGAAACAGGAACACTAATTCGCAATTCCGCCAGAAATTCTCGCAAGCCAGAAACTAAAATCTCACGACATAAAATTGTTACCGCGGCTAACACTTCAAAACGGCCAATACTTCCAACATGCACCAACATTACAATCGCTGCTGCCACTATTAATTTATCCGCTATTGGGTCAAGAAATCTGCCAAAACTACTTTGCACCTTCATCGCCCGCGCCAAATAGCCATCGAAAAAATCAGTAATGCTTGCTAGCAAAAATAAGCTTGCTGCAATCCAGTGATAGAGCTTGCTTTCCAAATAAAATGACGCAATCAAAATTGGAATAATCGCAATTCGCGACAAAGTTAGAATATTTGGTAATTGCCGCATAAGATTTTTTCTCCAAAATTATCTTACAAAAACGTATGTTCCAGGCGCTTTTCCTAGCGTCGGTTCAATTCTTTTAACTGGAATTTCTGCGCCAGAATGCAAGCCAAGCCAGCCCTCCCAATGCTCCCACCAAGAACCAGAACAAGGCTCTGCACAAGCCAACCAATCTGCAGCTGATGCATAATATTTTTCATTGGTTAAATAGCCATATTTTTTCCGCGCTGGCGGATTAACAACTCCGCCAACATGTCCAGAACCGCTCAACACAAACGTAAACTGCGTACGCAAATTTGCAAGCGCCGCATAAGTTGATTGCCAAGGCGCGATGTGATCTTCCCGCGTTGAGAGAAAATAACAAGGCACATCGATTTTGCGAATATCTATCGGCACGCCCGCTAATTTTATTTCATTTGGAACAATCAAAGCATTATTCAAATACATCTGCCGCAGATAGAAAGCATGCGCCTTTGCAGGCATGCGCGTTGAATCAGCATTCCAGTATAAAATATCAAACGGAAAAGGTTCTCTGCCAAGCAAATAATTATTCACCACATAAGACCAAATCATGTCATTAGCGCGCAGCGAGCTAAACACCGCGGACATTTCCGCGCCGTCCATATACCCCCTGCTCTGCATTTTTGCTTCCACACGCTCAACATGCGCATCATCAATAAACAAGCCTAAATCACCAGGATTGGCGAAATCAATCAATGTCGTAAGAAAGCTTGCCGACTCGACCAAATGGCTTTGTTTTTTTACCGCCAAGTAAGCCAGCGCGCATGTAAGTAAAGTGCCGCCCAAGCAATAGCCCAGCAAATTTGCCTTCTCCTGACCACTAATGTGCAAAACCTGCTCCAGCGCCTTCAGCAAGCCTTCCGTTAGATAATCTTCAAATGCCACATCGCGGAGTTCCGCATCAGGATTCACCCAAGAAATCATGAAAACATTGTAGCCAGCCTCAGCCAACCAACGCACAAAAGAATTTTCCTTGGAGAGATCAAGAATATAAAATTTATTTATCCAGGCAGGAATTATAAGCAGCGGCGTCTTGCGCACTTTGTCTGTCTTTGGCGCATAATGCAGCAGCTCGAACAAATGATTGCGAAACACCACCACACCTTCCGTTGTGGCAATATTTTCTCCTAATCTAAAAGAGCCTTGATCGGCGGTGCTAATCTGAAAACTGCTGCTGCTTTTTTGCATATCAGCAATCATATTATTCAAGCCTTTGACTAAATTTTCACCATGCGAATCCAACGTTGCTTTCATAACTTCTGGATTAGTAATGGCGAAATTAGCAGGCGAGAGCGCATCAATTGATTGACGCACATAAAAAGCCAAGCGCCTTGCGGTTTTCTCATCAACTCCTTCAAGATTTTCGACCACTTTTTCTGCCCAATTTGCCGTCAGCAAATAAGTTTGACGAATCCAATCAAAGACAAAATTTTCTTGCCAAGTTTCATCGCGAAAACGCCGATCTTTCGGATCAGAAGCATAAACAGGTTCTGAAGTTTCTCCCCAAAATCTGCCCCAAATATTTCCCCAAATTTTCATTGCATCAGTTGCGTAATCAACCTGCAAACGCCAGAGCTGCTCTGGATTTTGATGCGCCACATGCACAAGCAAACTCTGCCATAATTCAAAGCTCTCCATTTCCTGCGGCAATAAACTTCCGTCTAACTGCCGACGAAAAATCTCCTGCCATAATTTTGGTGCAAGCGTAACCATTTTGCTGATTTGCTCGACTCCTGGCAGCAACAACGATTCGTTATTTTCCAGATTCATTTTTTTTCCCAACCCATTCATTTTCTGCATAGCCTTGAAAAAACAGCGCCGCAGTCAAATCAGTATAATTTATCTGCGCGCGCAAAACCTCTTGCAGAGCAGGTTTCGCGTAATACGCCACACCAAGCCCCGCCGCTTGTAACATGGGCAAATCATTTGCACCATCACCAAGAGCAATAATTTCTGCCGCGTCTAAATTTTGTTCTGTTTGATATTTACGCAAGAATTCCACTTTGCTTTGTTTATCAAGAATTGGCAACTGCACATTACCAGTTAATTTACCTGCAGAAATTTCCAGCTCATTCGCGTGCTGCGCGTGGAAACCAGCTTCTTGCGCCACTTTTTCTGTGAAAAAAGTAAAGCCCCCGGAAACTAAAACGCATTTAGCCCCATTTGCCGCCATAGTTTTTACTAAACATTCAGCGCCCTTATTCAGCCGAATTCGCTCTTGATAAACTTGCAAAAGCGCAGCTTCAGGCAAATCTTTAAGCAGCGCCACGCGCTCATTCAGCGCAGTATTAAAATCAAGCTCTCCGCACATTGCGCGCTCGGTTATTTCTGCGACTTTTGCTTTGATCCCAACTTTATCCGCCAATTCATCGATACATTCCTGACCAATTATTGTTGAATCCATATCTGAAATCAGAAGTTTTTTCTTTCGCGCTAGAACTGGCTGAATCAGCCAATCACAAGGCGCGTCTTTTAATCGTTCGCTGATTTTTAAATATGCTTCCTCCGCCTCGATCTCACTCCAGAAAATATCACAAGCGCGATCCTCGCCCAACCAGCTGAGTTTTTGCACTCTGCCGCCTTTGCGCTCCAGCGTTTGAATTACTCGATTGAGAAAAACATCATCTAACTTTAAAACGCTAGGATTCGTGACAATCGTCAAAACAAAAGACATAAAATATATCTACCTAAATTTTAGTGGAAATTTTAAGCGTGACTTCCCCGAATATCATCATACTAACTGGACCAACTGCCAGCGGCAAATCCGCGCTGGCCCTGGCTATAGCACAGCACCTTCCCTGTGTCATCCTCAATGCCGATTCGCAACAAGTTTACCGAGAATTACCTATTCTATCGGCGCAACCAAGCAAAGCTGAGCAACAACAAACTCCGCATCGACTTTATAGCTACTTGAGCGCCAATGATATTTGCACCGCCGCGCGCTGGTTGGGTGATGTAATTCCTGAAATCCACAATGCCTGGAATGCAAATATTCTGCCGATTTTAGTCGGTGGAACTGGCATGTATATCAAAAGCCTAATGCAAGGACTCGCAGAAATTCCTGCTGTTGCTCCAGAAATATTGCAGCAGCTTATTTTGCGCGCACAAAATGAAGGACCAGAAATTCTCCATCGCGAGCTAGAAAAATTTGACCCAGAAATCGCCGCCAAGCTGAAACTCCGCGATCAGCAACGCATCATTCGCGCACTCAGTGTTTTTCTTTCCACCCAAAAACCGCTCTCTTATTGGCAGAAAAAGCCAGTTTTGAAACCTTTGCCACAAGCGAATTGGCAGCTTTTTGCGCTCTGCCCCGAGCGCCAACTTCTCTATCAACAAGCTGAAACACGTTTCGACAAAATGCTTGAAGACGGCGCAATTGAAGAAGTTAAATCTCTGGCGCAATTAAATCTAAATCCAGAAAAACCGATTTTGAAATCACATGGTGTTCCTGAAATTTCAGCCTATCTCGCTGGCCATCTCAGCCTTGATGCGATGAAAGAACAAGCCATTCGCAATGTTCGCCATTACATAAAACGCCAACTAACTTGGATTCGCCAACAATGGAGCCAAGACTCTGTCAGCACTTCTGCCGAATCTATCATTGAGAAAATCATTAAAAATCAAAACAAGCTGTTGACCTAAATGCTTGGCCTTCTTAGAATCTCGGCCACTTTTATAGTGATTCATGAAATAATTTAGCTAAAAAACTGACGCAAACATCATGGAAATTTCTGGCGCTGCTATTGTTATAAAAAGCCTCATCGACGCAGGCGTAGACACGATTTTCGGCTATCCAGGCGGAGCGGTGCTGCCGATTTACGACGAAATTTTCAAGCAAAATCACATTCGCCATATTCTCGTTCGTCACGAACAAGCAGCCGTTCACGCCGCTGAAGGCTATGCGCGCTCAACTGGCAAAGTTGGCGTTGTTCTTGTAACTTCAGGACCAGGCGCAACCAATGCCATAACTGGCTTAACCGACGCCTTGCTAGATAGCATTCCAATTATTTGTCTGACTGGACAAGTTCCAACCTACTTAATTGGCAGCGATGCTTTTCAGGAAGCCGACACTGTAGGCCTAACTCGCCCCTGTACCAAACATAATTATCTCGTCAAAAATGTTGATGCGATTGAGCGCACCATAAAAGAAGCTTTCTACATCGCGCGCTCTGGCCGCCCTGGCCCTGTTGTTGTTGATTTACCAAAAGATACACAAAATCTAAAAACCACCTATCGTGATATAAAAATCAACTCGCGCCCATCCTATCGTCCAGCCTTTACCGCTGATGATTCGCTGATTGACGCTGCACTTGATCAACTCACAAAAGCTAAGCGCCCTGTGGTTTACAGCGGCGGAGGCATAATTAATTCTGGCCCGAGAGCAGCAGAATTACTAACTGAATTCGTACGCCTTACTGGCTTCCCCATCACCAGCACTTTAATGGGACTTGGTGCCTATCCCGCCGATGACCCGCAATTCCTCAACATGCTTGGCATGCACGGCTCTTGTGAGGCGAACATGGCGATGGCACGCTGTGACGTTATGCTGAATTTAGGCGCGCGCTTTGATGACCGCGTTACAGGCAAACTCTCGAATTTCTCGCCTGATTCTTTCAAAATTCATGTCGATATTGATAAATCCTCAATCAACAAAACCGTCCCTGTACAATTAGGCATTGTTGGCGATGTTGGCTATGTACTCGAGCGCATGATCCAAAAATGGCGCGAGCGCAATCTTAGCGTCGATAAAAAATCTCTGGAGCAATGGTGGGAGCAAATCAAAATTTGGCGCGCGCGCAATAGTTTTTCTTACCGCCAATCTGGTGCGGTTATAAAACCACAATATGCGCTTGATCGCCTAAACAAAGCCTTGCATGAGCGCGGTGATTTTTTCATTTCTACCGATGTCGGCCAGCACCAAATGTGGGCGGCGCAATATCTGCAATTTAATTCGCCGAATCGCTGGATGACTTCTGGCGGGCTTGGAACCATGGGCTACGGCCTACCTGCAGCCATTGGAACACAAATTGCCCATCCAGAAAAACCTGTTGTTTGCGTAACTGGCGAGGCTTCAATCCTGATGAATATTCACGAGCTCTCAACCGCGATTCAATATCGCCTGCCTGTCAAAATTTTTATTTTGAATAATCATTACATGGGAATGGTGCGCCAATGGCAGGAATTATTCCACGGCAATCGCCATTCTGAAAGCTACATGGATGCCTTGCCTGATTTCAGCAAGTTAGCCGCTGCTTTCGGCTGGACTGGCCTGCGCTGCGAAGATCCTGGGGAAGTTGATTCCGCAATCGAAACCATGATGAGCACTCCAGGCCCAGTAATTTTAGACATGTGGGTTGATCGCACAGAAAATGTTTACCCGATGATTCCTGCTGGCGCTGCGCATGATGAAATGGAATTCGGCCCCGAAGATAAAGTCGAAGTCGATAAAGCTGAAGCTAGTATGCAGGTATAAAAATGTCCGCAAACAATCTTGACCCTAATGATCGCCATGTTTTATCGCTAATCGTTGATAACGAAGCTGGTGTTTTAATGCGTGTTGTTGGCATGTTTTCTGGTCGCGGTTACAACATTCACAGCCTTACTGTTTCTGAAATTGACAGCGAAAGAAACCTCTCCCGCATCACCATCGCAACTTATGCGCCAGATCGCGTAATCAATCTTATGATTTCTCTTCTTGAGCGCTTAATACCTGTACATGAAGCAAAAGTTTTATCACGCGGTGCCACCTTTGTAGAGCGCGGACTGATTCTTTTGAAAGTATCTGCACCGAAGGAAAAGCGCGAAGAAGTTCTAGAACTTGCGCATCGCTTTCATGCGCAGGAAGTCGATTCCTCCCCAGATTCTTTCATTTTTGAATTATCAGATATTACCGCAAAGCTTGATGAATTCATCGCTCTCATGCAGCCATATGGAATCATCGAACTAGCAAGAACAGGCATAACCGCCCTTATGCGCGGCACTGAAATTTCCTAAGTTGGTACAATTATTTTTGCTTGAGAAAAATTTTCTCTCAATAAAAAGCAAATCCTGAAAAAACAACCAGCAGAAAAAATAGCCAATCATGCTTACTATAGTTTTTGGTATGTGATTCCGACTCTGCCGATGTTTTTCTTTTTTCCGCATTTGCTTCAGCGCTTAGGCTTTTGGCCAACTATGGCCGCCTGTGTTTTTATCACTATATTTTGCTTCGGAATTTTTGCGCTGATTTTAAAAAGCTTCAACGTGAATTTATACTAACTTCCGCGACGACTTCATGCAAAAAACATGCGATGGCAAGATTACTCCACCGTAACGGATTTAGCCAAATTCCTCGGCTGATCAACATCTGTGCCTTTCAAAACTGCGACGTGATAAGCAAGCAGCTGCACGGGAATTGTGTATAAAATCGGCGCAAGCCAAGGATCAATCGCAGGCAGTGTAATTGCAGCATTTGTTACATCTTTTAGCTCTTCTATTTTTGCGCGCGAACTCAGCAGAATAACTTGTCCTCCGCGCGCAGCAACTTCACGAATATTTGATGCGGTTTTTTCAAATAAACTATTATCTGGCGCAATTGCAATCACTGGAACATTCTTATCAATCAGCGCGATTGGCCCGTGTTTTAACTCGCCCGCTGCCAAACCCTCTGCGTGAATATAAGAAATTTCCTTCAGCTTCAGCGCGCCCTCGAGCGCTATCGGATAGCCCGTGCCGCGCCCGATATATAAAACATCTCTAGCTTTGGCGATTTTCGGCGCCAGATTTTGAATCATTGCATCAAGCTGCAAAGCTTCTGATATATGACTAGGAAGCGCCATCAAAGCATGAATATAACGCTTTGCTTGCGCATCAGATAAAGCTCCGCGCGCCTCCGCCGCCGCTAATGTTAAACAAGCAAGTGTTACTAATTGCGTGGTGAAAGCTTTTGTTGAAGCAACGCCAATCTCAGGCCCAGCAAGGGTTCTAAGCACTGCATCAGCAGTTCTGGCAAGGCTGCTATTTTCAACATTAACTATCGCCATTGAGGCTTGTTTTTCATGTTTGGCGAAATGTAGAGCTGCCAAAGTATCGGCTGTTTCTCCTGATTGCGAAATGCATAAAGTCAAACCATTTTCTGAAAAAACTGGATGCGCATAACGAAATTCTGACGCCACAACCACCTCAGCAGAAATGCGCGCAATCCGCTCAAACCAATATTTTGCGACCATTCCCGCATAGTAAGAAGTTCCGCAAGCAACAATGGTTACGCGGCTACATTTTTTCCAATCCAGCGGCAATTTCGGTAATTGCACGCGATGTTTCATCGGATGCACCAGCGCATTTATGGTATCGCCAATAACCGTTGGCTGTTCGAAAATTTCCTTCTGCATGAAATGCCTGAAATTACCTTTTCCGATTGCAGCGCCAGAGAATAATGTCTGCTGAACTTGGCGCTGCACTTGATCTCCCGCCTTATTCCAAATCTGCAAATTATCAGCGGTGATTTCTGCAAAATCATCATCTTCCAGATAAATTATCTGCGAAGTAAATGCGGCTAACGCATAAGCATCAGAAGCGCAAAAGCGCGCACCATCAGCAATTCCAAGCGCCAGAGGCGAGCCTCTTCTTGCAACAAAAAGGCGCGGATTTTTCCCCGCGAATAAAATTGCCAACGCAAACGCGCCGCCAAGAACTGATAATAATTTCTGCATCGCCAATTTCGGCTCTAATCCTTCGGCCAAATATGAGGAAAGCAAATGCACAACAACTTCTGTGTCTGTCTCGGAGGTAAAAACATCGCCAGCATTTTGGCGCTGCTGCCGCAATTCCTGAAAATTCTCAATGATGCCATTATGCACTACCGCAACAATTCCATTGCTATGCGGATGCGCATTTGCTTCTGATGGAGCGCCATGCGTTGCCCAGCGCGTGTGGCCAATTCCAAAGCTTCCAGAAAGTTTATGTTTCTCCAAAGCCTCTTCTAACTTGCGTAATTTTCCCTCCGCCCGCACGCGATCTATTTCACCTGTTGCCGTAACCGTGGCGATTCCTGCAGAATCATAACCGCGATATTCAAGCGTCCGCAAGCAGCGCAACACATCAGCAGCAACAGAATCTTTTTTACTAACTATTCCAACAATTCCACACATAAAATTTCATTCCCATTTTTTATGCTGCAAATGACACAAAGCAACTGCCAGAGCATCCAACGCATCATGCGTTACTCCGCGCGCACCAGGTAACAGAATTTGCACCATTGCCGCAATCTGATTTTTCTCCGCCCGACCAACACCAACAACTGATTTTTTCACCAAAGTTGCCGCATATTCATGAACGGGCAAATTTGCTAAAGCCAAGGTAAGAAGAGCCGCTCCGCGCGCCTGCCCTAGTTTTAGAGATGAACCAGGATTCTTATTCACGAAAGTTTCTTCAATCGCCGCTTCCCCAGGCTGATAGAAATCACAAACCTTTTTTATTTCATCATAAATTGTCCGCAAACGCTTCTCTAGCGGCGCTTTGCTATCTGTACGCACCACGCCCGACTCAACAAAATGGAGCTTATTTCCCTCTTGCTCGACAATTCCCCAACCTGTGCATTGCAAACCAGGATCTATACCAATTACACGCCGAAGCATAATTATCCATCTTATAAAATTAGAAAACGAAAGCAGCGACGACTTCATGCAGGAAATATGCTTCCCAAAATACCTGCAGATTTCCTTGCAGTACTAGGAAATGCAAGGCTTTTAAGCGGAGTGTACTAAAAAGTACATGAGCACTAAAAACCGCAGCAGCGACGACGTAATGCAGGAAATATGAAGGTATTTACTCTGATATTATTTGGGCAGCTACATCATCAGCCATCTGATAATTTGCGAAAACTTCTTGCACATCATCGTAATCTTCTAGTGCGTCTACTAATTTTAGGATTGCGCGTGCTGATTCGATGTCTACTGGGGCTTCGGTTTTTGCGATCCAGGCTAGTTTTGCTGATTCTGGCTCGCCGAATTGCTTTTGCAGGGCATCCCTCACTATTGCCATTGCATCTGGCGCTGTTGCTACTTCGTGCCAGTCAGCGGAAGATTCTACATTCTCTGCACCTGCCATCACTGCTGCTTCAAACATCGCATCGGCATTTGCAACAGCGGCGGAGAAAACCACCAAACCAACGCGCTCAAACATAAAATTCACGCTGCCGCTTTCACCTAGATTTCCGCCATGCTTAGAAAAGATTGCGCGTAAATCTGAAGCGGTACGATTGCGATTATCGGTAAGCGCCTCAATAATTATGGCCACACCTCCAGGACCATAAGCCTCGTAGCGCATTTCCTCATATTGCTCGCCCGTTAATTCGCCCGAACCTTTTTTGATTGCCATTTCGATTTTATCGCGCGCCACGCCAGAACGCCTAGCCGCTGTAATTGCCGAGCGCAAACGCGGATTGAATTCAGGGTCAGGCTGACCTTTTTGACAAGCGACGATTATTTCGCGCACAAGCTTGGTGAATAATTTTGCTTTTTTTGCATCTTGCGCGCCTTTGCGATGCATAATGTTTTTAAACTGCGAATGTCCTGCCATGTTGAAATCCTTTTAAAAAACGGGCGCAGAACATAGCAATTTAGCGCGTTTTGTACAATCCAAAGCAACAAAAAATATTATAGCTGCAGCTGAATTTGGCTAATATTTTCCACCAAAAATAATTTTTATCCTTACGGCTACGGAATCAAATTCCGCAATTACAATGATGATTACAGCAGCAGAATTTGATCAAGCGCTTGATCATGCTCTTCTGGGAAAACCGTTTCAACGCGCTGAAGCTCATATCCCAAGCCAATTGTAAGTGGTTTTCGTCCGTCATTTTTTAGAGCTGCAAGCGTTATATCATAAAAACCGCCGCCATAACCAAGACGAAAATTCTTTCGATCGAAAGCAAGTCCTGGAAGTAAAATCATGTCTGGAATAATTGCCACGGAATCAGCACGCGGCTCCAATATTCCATAAATATTTTTTTGTAATTTATCATCCAGTTGCCATTGCCGAAATTCAAGCGGAGCGCCTTTTTTAGCGACAATTGGCAGGGCAATAATTTTGCCATCGCGCGCAAGATTTTCTAACAAATTCCACAAGTTCAATTCAGAATCATGCGCTGCATATCCAGCAATAATTTTATGCTCGGGGAAATTATTTTTCTGCGCAAAAATCAGTGCCAGTTTTTCTTCTGCCAAGCGGCGCTCTTCTTGAGAAACAGCCAAACGCAGCGCGCGCATTTGCTCACGCAGTAATTTTTTATCCGCCACCATTACCAACATCAACAGGAGTTTAAGACATATTTCTAGCCTGAAATTTTCACTGCTTAAAAATATGAAATGGTATTGCTTATAAGGAAGAACGGCGAACCACAAGAATCGTGAGTATGATTCCGCCAAGAGCCTCTTTTGCTCAAGTGGGCGCCATGTTTTTCCGCACTAACGGAAAAAGGGACAGCTCCCGATGCGTTTTAATATTGCCTCTGGGGTTGTACAAACCCACGCAAGCCGCAGCAAACCGTTCTCCCGCAGCTTTTATACGCGCTTATTTATGCATCATCAAGCATTGGACTCGATTTTTTCCGCCATTTTCTCGACATATTCAGCCAAACTATCCATCGCCTCCGCCCAACCTTGCTCGAGATCTTTTTGTGCGCGCGCAATTTCTGCATCTGCTGATGGTTTTTGATCGGCTTTTTTCAGTTGATCAATTTCTTCTTCCATCATCAATGAAGCAATTGCTAGCAGCTGCATATCGCTACCTTTTCCGACCTCCTGCCGCACCGCCTCCATGCGCCGATTAACCCGCGCAGCAAGCTCTTGCAAGCGCTTCTCTTCGCCTTCACCACAGGCCAGGGGGAAAACATTTTGTCCGAAATTTAATCTTACAACTGGCATGAATTTATTTTCCTTTCGTCAGCGCAAGGTGATGTTCTTCTAAAAGATCAAGCAGCGTACGTTCTTGTCTACGCAAAGATGATGCCGTACTAGCACCTAGTTGTTTTATTTTTTTCTGCGCTGCAATTTGATTATCTATCGCGCGCTCAAGCCGCATAAGCGCCAGAGATAATCGCTCTTTCGCAACCATCATTTTCTCAGAAGGAACTTGCTCATTCATACGCAATCATGCTTTTCAAAAAATCAATCATTGTGATAAAAACAAAGATACATTTGACCTCAAAATATTTGAGGCTTTGACTCAGAAAAAATCTTAAAATTGTTCGCAAGCTTTGCAATATAGAGATGAGCCGCAATATGACAAGCCTCCGCACCGCATTTTCTATAAACGCGCCGTTTGGCGGAACGCTGATCTTCTGGGCTTTTGGCAGCAGCCCGCATTCGCTTTCTTTTTCTTTTTCAGAAAAAATTTTAGATAAAGAAACACATCTAGATATAAAAAATGCTCTTGTTGGTTATTTAAAAAATCAACAACCAATCGCTTGTGAAATAGGAAAGAAGCTGCTTTCAGCGCGAGATGAGCTTTCTGATTTCCAGAAAAATATTTTGCTTTATATGTTGGAAATTCCTTTTGCAGAAACTATTTCTTATCAGGATTTAGCAATTGCTGCAGGAGAGAAAGCCTCCGCTGCACGCGCAGTTGGCAATGCCTGCAATAAAAATCCTTTTCCGATTTTTATTCCTTGTCATCGCGTAATTCCAAAAGATGGTAAAGTTGGTAACTTCGCTTGGGGCGGCGCTGCAAAAGTCTGGCTATTGACGCAAGAACAAGCAGCGTGTAGCAACCGCGTCTAAAAATTACTAATCATTGTTTTTATAGAGAATAAATCATGAAAGTCTTCGTTTTAGGCGCTGGCGTGTTAGGCGTCACAACCGCTTATTTCCTTGCGCGCAAGGGCTTTGAAGTAACAGTTCTCGAGCGCCAACCAGCACCAGCCGAAGAATGCAGCTACGCCAATGGTGGGCAGCTTAGCTACACACATGTCGAGCCCTGGGCCAGCGCGTCTTTACTTCCGAAGCTGCCGCAATGGTTGCTAGATCCAGATTCACCACTGGTTTTTCATCCACGTTTCGATCTCGCTATGTGGAAATGGGCAACAAAATTTTTGTTACTTTGCAACAATCGCGCCGCCGAAGAAAGTACCAAGCGCATGTTTAAACTCGCGCGGTTTAGCCAAGAAAAAATGACTGAAATTCGTGACCACACCGATATTTCCTTTTTCTTTAACGACAAAGGAACTCTTCATGTTTTTCATTCTGAAAAATCTTTGCAGCATTTTGCCAAGCAGTCGGAATTTCAAAAAACGCTTGGCTGTGAATCTATAATCCTTAGCGCTGAAGAATGCCTAAAAAAAGAACCTGCGCTCACACACGCACCAAAACGCCCCAAAGGCGGCGTGTTTTTTCCGCTCGATGAAACAGGCGACATTCATAAATTCACCACTAATCTTGCTGAATGGCTTAGCACACATCACGCTGTTTCTTTCCGTTACAACTGCAAAATTGATGCGCTTGAAGCCGATGGAAATCGCATCAGCAAAATTCACGTCACCCAAGCAGAACCAGGCAAGAAGCCAACATCAGAAGCATTGTCCGCCGATAAAATTGTTCTGTCGCTCGGCGCCTATAGCCCGCTTTTATTGAATCCACTCAACATCAATGTGCCAATTTATCCGCTCAAAGGCTATAGCCTAACAATTCCTATTACTAACTCCGAAGCTGCGCCGCGAATTTCTATCACCGATCAGGGCAATAAAATTGTTTATAGCCGTCTAGGCGATGCGCTGAGAGTAGCAGGAACTGCGGAATTCGCAGGATACAATCATGATGTTACCGCGCGCCGCATTCGTACATTAAAGAAAATGGTTTGCGAGCTTTTCCCTGACGCAGGAAATTTACAACACGCGCGTGAATGGGCCTGCTTGCGACCATCAACACCAGATGGCTCACCAATTATCGGCAAAACTCCCTACAACAATCTTTATTTAAACACAGGACATGGCACATTAGGTTGGACCTTAGCTGCTGGCAGCGCTGCTGCTGTTGCCGATTTAATTGTCGGAGAAGCGGCCCCTGTGGATCTCTCTGGCCTCACTCTCGAAAAATATCTGTGATTAAAAAATGCAAACAAAATTTTTTACCGCACCAAAAGGCCATCGCCTAGCCTACACAGAATTTGGCGACCCGAAATCCTTGCGCACTGCTTTATGTGTACACGGACTTTCTCGCAATGGACGTGACTTTGATTTTCTTGCTCAATCCCTTGCAAAATCAGGATTCCGCGTGCTCTGCCCTGATATTGTTGGGCGCGGAGAAAGTGATTGGCCCGATGCCAATGATATCTACAATTACGCCACTTATATTGCCGACATCATGGCTTTACTTGCGCATACCAACACTAAAAATGTTGATTGGATTGGCACATCAATGGGCGGCTTGATTGCAATGGTTCTCCATGCACATTTCCCGCATGTGATCAAAAATTTAGTGATGAATGATGTTGGCCCAATAGTTCCAGGAAAATCTCTGGAGCGCATAATCAACTACGTAATCGATTGGCCAATTTTTCATAAAATTGAACCTGCAGAAAAATTCTTGCGCAAAAAACTTTCAACTTTCGGCATTCACCAAGAAGAACACTGGCAGCATATTTTTAAACATGGCATAAAAGCCTGGGACGAAAAACGCTTGGTTCTAAATTATGATCCCCGCATTGTAAGTCGCCCAGAACCTGGTCAACCAATCGAAGATGTTGATCTCTGGCATTTATGGGACGGCATAAAAATGCCGACTTTGATTTTGCGCGGCGCACTCTCTGATGTCCTTTTTGCTGACACTGCAAAACAGATGCAATCTCTACACGGAAACGCCGCCTTGCTCACCTTCGAAAACATCGGACATGCGCCAGCTTTAATGGATGAGGAGCAAATCGCGCTCGTACAAGATTGGCTCATGGCGCGTTAAATTTATTGCGTATTTTTTTAAAGAATTTGCAGTTTTTAAACTGGAAATTTCATCCAATTTTTTTGCTGCAAAATTTTTGCTCGAAATGAAAATTCTAGATGTTGACCTTGCGCTCGATAATATACATAGGCCTGCCGCGCACTTCATCGTAAATTCTGCCGATATATTCGCCGACAATTCCTACACATGCCAGCTGCACGCCGCCCATAAACAGCACTAAAATTGTGAGTGTTGGAATACCTGTTGGATATTCTGTGCCGACCACAAATTTTGAAAACACCATCCACAAGGCCAAAAGCGCCGAGAAAAAAGCGATGGCGAATCCAAGCAACAAAACCAAAGAAAGTGGCTTGTTAGAAAATCCAACCAAGCCGTTAAAACCAATTTTAAGCGAACCAAGATAGCGGTTGTAATGCCCAGATCCTGAGTGTCTTGCGTCGCGGTCATATTCTACTTCCGCCTGCTTGAAACCAACAAAAGCGACAAGGCCGCGCAAAAATCCGTGCCCTTCTTTTAAGCTACATAATTCATCAATCACGCGCCTGCTCATGATACGAAAATCGCCTGTGTTTTTTGGAATATTAATTCCGCTCAAATTATTTATCAGCCAATAGCCAAACACAGAAACCGCGCGCTTTACAGCGGTCTCTCCTTCGCGCGAACGTCTTTTTGCGTAAACTACCTCAAAATTTTCCTGCACTGCTTTTTGATATAAAGTATCAATTAATTCTGGCTGATCTTGTAAATCAACATCTATCACCACCGCATATTCTCCGCGCGCTTGCCGCAGCCCCGCCATAACCGCAGCTGGCTGGCCGAATCTCCTACTCATCACCAACATACCAATTGCAGAATTTCTTTTTATATGCGCCTCTATCACTGCCTCTGTTGCATCGGGTGATGGATCAAGACAAAAAATAATTTCATGCGCACCAATCTGCTCAAGCACTGGCTCTAGACGATCCAAAAAAGGAGTGATGCTGCCTGCCTCTTTATAAACTGGCACGACTACTGATATTAGAATCGAAGATTCTTTGGAATCTTGCATACTACCTCCTAAGTGAAAAAAATTCATAACCTACAAGAACAAGAGAAAACAAGCATTTCAGCCAGGTCAGTCGCCGTTAAATTTTATAGATCTTCGCCGATAAATTATCAAAAAATTATTATTTATAACGCTTCTCTCAGCAAATATTTTTCTAGATCCTCAATGCCAGAAAAAGAACCAATTTCATAAAACCGCTCTTTTACTACATGTGCAAATAACGATTTTTTCTCTGAAAGATTCTGCAACAACTCTGCTAAATCAAACGGCTCTTTATAATCAGAAAAAGCTTTTTTGTTACAAAGCAACAAACCGTAATCAATATATTTCATATCAGCACGAACTCTGCTTTTGTTATAATATACCATGTCATTTTGCAAAAGTGCTGCGTTACTAACGTCCCATTGATTTGCATTTTCAAACACACTCATCATCACGTCACTTTTTAACTGCTGATAATGAAGCCACATTTTTTGCCAATCACAGAGCAAATAACTGTCGCCATAAAGTATGAAAAAATTTTCTGATAATTTTGGCAATGCCTGCAAAATGGCTCCGCCTGTTCCTTTTGGCTCCGCGCCATCTTCAACATACTCGATTTGCAAAGAAAATTTTTTGCCATCTCCCGCGAAATTTTTAATCATCTCGCTACCGACACCAACACATAAAACTATTTTTTTAACGCCCCTCAAGCGCAACATGCGCAATTGATGCGCCAAAAATGGCTCGCCGCGCAACAAAACCAGCGCTTTAGGATAATCAACCGTTAGCGGATAAAGCCGCGTTGCCTTGCCGCCACATAAAATCGCCACAGAGGGGAAATCTGCCATTTTGCTCTCGAATTATTATTGCACCAAAACTTTTGTACCTTCAAAATCGAAGCGAAAGCGTATCTCGCGCAAACCTGCCGCACGCATTGCACTGCGCAGACGCAATTTATCTTCCGCATAGAACAACAGAAAACCGCCACCACCCGCGCCAACTAATTTTCCACCACGCGCACCATTGGCACGCGCCAAATTATACCATTCATCGATTTTAGAATTTGTCATCCCAGGCGAGCGCTGTTTTTTCTTTTGCCAATGGAAATCCATAACATCAGAAAATCCATTTAAATCGCCACTTTCAAGCAGTTTTTTGCTCTCGATTCCCATTTTTTTAATTTGATGTAAATTCTCTAACATCTCTGCATCAGAAGCTTTAGTTTTTTCATTCTGCGTT
Source organism: Rickettsiales bacterium (assembly GCA_044355085.1). Classification (GTDB taxonomy): domain Bacteria; phylum Pseudomonadota; class Alphaproteobacteria; order Rickettsiales; family JBIKYU01; genus JBIKYU01. The sequence continues at coordinate 19,950 of JBIKYU010000002.1, forward strand.
TGCAAAATACTTCCTGCACGCCGCGTATATCCTGTAAAAAACAACATCAAATTATCTTCAAGCGCGTATAAAGTATCTTCAGAAAATTTTATCGCCGCCACTTCCACACTATCATCTTGATTAAAATAAAACGCCCGCAAGCCACCAAAAGCCGCGATATATTGATCTTGCTTTCCAACTGGCTCTTTAAGTTTTTCTATTTCGATTAAACACGCAGCCTCGGCTAATTCTGACGCTGTAATTGGCTGTCTGCGCCATTCATAAAGCGCTTTCAGCAGCGCCGTACCATAACTGCCTGAAGAACCCAGCCCCGTACCATCGGGAATATCTGCCATGCTTGTAATTTCAAGCGCCACTGGATCTTTAAACTCCAGCAGCTGCAGCGCTTCTCGCACAATTGGATGCTGCACCTCGGAAATTTTCTCCACCCGCTCATGACGCGAATATTTCACCATTAATTCGCCTGAAAAAACATCATGCAAAGTAATGTATACATATTTATCAATCGCCGCAGACATAAGAAATCCGCCATGTTGACGATAGTAAGAAGGTAAATCAGTTCCACCTCCACCCAAACTAATGCGAAGCGGACTGCGCACAATCATCATAATTTATACTCCTGCGCTTTTTCTATCAATTGCCAGATTTCTGCTGCCTCAGAAATATTTGCTCCGCGCATAATTCCAGCGGATTTTTTCTGCATATCCGCAATAAAAGCCAGCCACTCCAGATGCCAGGAATTATCTTCATCATAAAATATTTGTGAAACTTCCGGCGGCCCCATTTTTTCAGACATTTTATAAAATGTCAGCGTCTCTCTGCCATAGCTGCCGCCCAAACCTTCAATCATTATTTTTCCTGTTTTGCCCATAATCTCGAAGGAAAAAATATTTTTCCATTCCGTCCATCCAGCCTGCAACCAAACGCGCGCACCTTTGTTATTTTGTAACGAAACAAAAGCAGTGTCTTCAACCGCCATATCCCAAAACAAGGTCGGTAAATCGGCGAATTTAACTTCAAGTTTTCCCAAGAACATTTGCGCTAAATCAAGCAAATGCGCACCCTGATCAACCAATTCTCCACCGCCTGAAATACTAGCATTCGCGCGCCATTCACGCTCATAGCCCAATCTTCCGCCGTGGCCATAACGCGCACGCAGAAACATGATTTCGCCAATAACTCCAAGCCCAAACAAACGCCAAGCTTCACAAATTGCTGGATGAAAACGATGATTATATCCAACGCGTACAATGACATTTTTTTGCGCGGCCAATTCCGCCAAGGCAAAACATTGTGCTGAAGAAATTGCCGCTGGTTTTTCTAACAAAACATGTGCGCTAGAAGCAACAGCGCGCATTGCTAATTCTTGCAATTGATTATGCGGAGTGGCGATGAAAAAAACATCTGCTCCAAGCTTGCACGCCGAATCAATATCGGCGACTAAAACCTCGCCAAATTTATTTTGGAAAGCCAAAGCGCGCTCATTATCTGGCTCAACCAACGCCACTATTTGATCTTCTTTTGTAAGAGCAGCAGCGCGCTTAAAGCCGATCAAACCTGCACCAACTATTACGACTCTCACGCACGCGCCTCAAAAACCCAATTGTTACTTTGTAACCAATCTACCGTTCTGCAAACTGAATTTTCTATCGATAAACCAGGCTGCCAACCAACTGCTCTAAGCTTGGCATTATCTAGAAAAATAAATGGGCTGTCGCCAATCCAACCACGCACTCCGCCGCTATAAACACATTGCGGAGAAACACCCAAATGCCCGGAAATCCAAGCAATTGACTGCTTCACATTAATATAATCATCATGACCTAAATTAAAAATCGACACTGGCTGCTGCGAATTTTCCATAACCAACAACATCGCCGCGATGCAATCACCAACATGCAAATATGATTTGCGCTGCAAACCATCGCCTTGCACAAGCAGTTGCTCAGGATTTTCACGCAGCTGTTTTACGAAATCAAAAACATGCCCATGCGTATAGCGTTCGCCTAAAATTGAAACGAAGCGAAAAATCCAGCTCGTAAATCCAAACCCGCTAGCATACGCAGATAACAAACCTTCTCCCGCCAATTTTGATGCCGCATATAACGAAGTTTGAATCGGAAATGGTGCTTGCTCAGGAGTTGGAAAAACCTCTGGCTCGCCGTAAACCGATCCCGTTGAAGCAAAGGCAATCCGCGTCACTCCAGCCAAGCGCATTGCTTCTAAAACCGATGCGGTGGCAATGGTGTTTTGCTCTAAATCTTTGCGTGGATGATTTGTGCCAAAGCGTACATCTGCATTCGCCGCTAAATGAATCACACAATCAGCGCCGCCAATCAGCGGCACCAGCGCGTTTGTATCTAGAATATCTTGCTGATGAAAACTAAAACGCGGATTCGCCCTCGCCGCATTTAGAAAATTCTCAAAACCGCTGCTTAAATTATCTATCCCGACAACATCCGCACCGCGCGACAACAAAACATCGACAAGATTACTGCCGATAAATCCTGCTGCTCCTGTTACAATGTAACGCTTAAACGGCAAGCCACCATTATTCATTTTCACCAATCCCTCTCTATGACAGACAACGAAAACATGCGGCCAGAAATTTAAATTCTTCTAGTGCAGAAAAATAATCTGCGGTGCGCTATATGCGGCTTACGAGCTCGCATCAACATGTAAAACAGCATGGCTGTAGGCTGCCGAATCAGACGCTGAAATTATCGCCGCTGCTGTCGATGCAACTACAGAAACATCAGCGATAGAATCAATTGATGATACATATTTACATTGACCATCAATCGCCGCACCGTCTTGCACAGCAAGGCTTTCATAAATAATCACACCAGATACGCGCCCTGTTTCAGAAAGCGAAATCTGCTTACCTTTTACCAAGCCACTAACTTCACCATCAATCTGTACATTTTGCGCCACAACATCTCCATGCACGCGTCCAGATTGCCGCACTGTAACTTGCTCACAGGTGATATTCCCCTCTACCATGCCTTCTATTTCTATTGAACCATGACTCAACAAATCACCAATAATTTTTAAATCTGAGGCAATGATTGAAGGCACATCGCTCCTTGCCAAGCGCGGCTCTTCTTGAGCAACCAATGCATTTTTAGAAGAATTTGATTCTTTACGCGATTTACTAGAAAACATATCTACCTGCTTTTAAAAAATGTTCCGGATCAAGAGGTTTATCATTGTAACGCACCTCGTAATGAAGATGAGTACCTGTACTACGTCCACTATTACCCTGTAGACCTAATAACTGTCCACGCTTTATGCGATCTCCTGGACTCACAAAAATTTTATCTAAATGCGCATAGCGCGTTGTAATGCCTTGGCCATGATCAACCTCGACCATTCTGCCATATGCACCATGGACACGCGCATAAACCACAACGCCAGGTGCAGTGCTATAAATTTTTTCCCGATATAAACCAACCAAATCAACACCTGCATGCATTGCTGGAACGCGGTGATAAGGATCCATGCGCGTACCAAAACCGCTGGTGATATAATAGCGCCTCATCGGACCCGCCAATGGCATAACGTGAATCATTTGCTCAAGCTTGAGCAAATAGGAAACATTGCGCTCGAAATCTTCGCGATCAAGACTCGGAATCCATTGCGATTGCTGATCCAGAGAATCAGCTGGAATAAACGGCCCGCCGGAATTAGCACCAGAAGAGTTGCCACGATATTTTCGATATTCCATCAATGCGCGTTTTAAATCGCCGTTATTGATTGAAAGCTCTTCCAGCTGCACGCCTGTCATGGCGATCACGCCTTCTAAAATAGAAATGCGTTCCTGCAATTTTCCACGAATATCCATCAGCACGCGCCCAACCGCTTCATTAGAAGCGTATGACTGCACTTTTTCATCAACGATATCAGAATCGTTGTTAGCAACCAATCCTGGGGTCTGATCGAATTTTTGAATATGATCAAAATATTTATTCAGCTCGGCCAAGTTACTATGCAGATTCTCCACTTGCAGCTGTAGATCTTCGTTATTTAAATTCGTTGTCCAGATTTCATGTTCCTTCTCCGACAAAATACTTTCAAAGGCAAAATATTTGCCCGAAGCATAAGAAACCCAAAGCATCAATGCGCCGACTACCGCCATCATCATCGCTTGCACGCGCGTAGAAATAGGAATGCTAACAATGCGCCGATCTGAAATGACAACGATTTTTTTATGGCGGAAAGCATGACGCATAAACTGCGCCAAAGCCTGCATCGGATGCATTGAGCGCATATGTCGGTAGCGCCAAGCACGCGGCTGTAATCGACGAAAAAATTTTAAAAATATCGACATTAACTTTTCCGACAAAAATGGTTTCAACAACCAAGGTCTAATCTATGAAAGACCCATAAAAGCCGCTACTTGCGACAAAAAACATTTTTACTGAAAAACTTCAAAGACAAAAGATTCGAGAATAAAAATCTCAATCAGTAAAAACGCTAAAAAGCTTTTTAAAAAAGCAACCAGCAGAGAAAATCTGCAAACAAAAAAGGGCAGGAAAACTAACAACAAAAACCAAACAAAACAAGCTCTAGTTAATAAAAAAGCACCAATAATTAGATGCGCCACTTATTCTGCTACGCTCAAAAAAACTAAGACTGAGCACCGTAATTCGGAGCTTCACGCGTTATGGTTATGTCATGCACATGACTTTCACGCAATCCTGCATTGGTGATTCTTACCATTTCACACCCGCCCTGCATTGATGCAATATTTGCGTGCCCTGTATAGCCCATAGATGCGCGCAATCCGCCTGTTAGCTGATGAATTACTCCAGAGACCGAACCTTTAAAAGGAACTCTGCCCTCAACACCTTCTGGCACTAACTTCATCGCGTCTTTTTCATGCGCCTGAAAATAACGATCCGCCGAACCTTGCGCCATTGCTCCAACTGAGCCCATACCGCGATATGATTTATAAGAGCGGCCTTGATATAAAATAACCTCGCCTGGGCTTTCTTCGGTTCCTGCAAATAATGAACCAATCATCACCACTGATGCGCCCGCTGCGATTGCTTTTGCCACATCGCCTGAATATTTAACTCCGCCATCAGCAATGACAGGAATATTTTTTTTGCGGCATTTTTCCGCGACATCATAAATTGCTGTCAATTGCGGAACGCCAACACCAGCGATAATTCTTGTCGTACAAATAGAGCCAGGCCCGATGCCAACTTTAACCGCATCAACACCAGCTTCTATCAAGGCTTCTGCTGCTTCTGCTGTGGCAATATTCCCTGCGATAATCGCAACATTTCTAGACAATGCCCGCACCTGCCGCACCGTATTTAGAACTCGCGCCGAATGACCATGCGCCGTATCAACCACCACCACATCGACTTCTGCATCGATCAAACTTTGCGCACGCACCAAAGCCTCATCTCCCACACCAACTGCTGCAGCAACACGCAAACGGCCCTTTTCATCACGACAAGAACGCGGGAAATTATCTGATTTTTCCATGTCTTTTACTGTCATCAAACCAATGCAGCGATAATTATCATCAACCACCAGAAGCTTTTCGATACGATGCTGATGAAACAAGCGCTTTGCATCATCACGCGTGACATTGCGCCCAACCGTTACCAAATTTTCTTTGGTCATTAAATCCGCTATGCGCTGCTTGAGATCAGTTGCGAAGCGCACATCGCGGTGACTCAAAATTCCTGCTAATTTTCCGCTACCATGTTCAACAACTGGAATACCAGAAATGTTATTTTGTTTCATAACCATCAACGCCTCAGCAAGCGTTGCATCGGGATGAATTGTCACCGGATTGCTGATTATTCCCGATTCATATTTTTTGACTTTTCTGACTTCTTCATATTGCTCGCCAACTGAAAGATTGCGATGAATGCAGCCAATTCCACCATGTTGCGCCAAAGCAATTGCCAACTGGCTTTCAGTTACCGTATCCATTGCTGAAGACATCAGCGGAATGCCCATTTTTATTTTTGCTGTCAGAAAAGTTGTTATATCAACTTCAGCAGGCATAACTTCTGATGCTGCAGGAACCAATAATACATCGTCGAATGTAAGCGCTTCGCGTAATTTCATCTCAAAACCTCGTTCTCTATCAAGGCGCGGCAATATAAAACCGCCTCTGTGCTTGGCAAGCCTTGTTTTTTGCGATAAACACGACGCCCATTTTTGAGCCAACTTAAATCCAAACGATAAAATCATATGATTGGCAAACTTCGCGGCCTCGTTGACTCTTCTGAAGAAGACTCGCTTTTGCTTGATGTAAATGGCGTTGGTTATGTACTTTTTTGTTCGGGAAAAACTTTGGCACAAATGCCTGAAAAAGGCGATTTTGCGGAAGTTTTTGTTGAAACTCATGTGCGAGAAGATCACATTCATCTCTACGGATTCGCATCTGCGCAAGAACGAACGGCTTTCAAAACTTTGCAAAAAGTCAGCGGTATCGGTGCCAAATTAGCTCTAGCTATTCTTTCACATCTAACCCCACAAATGCTAGCAACTGCGCTGGTCGCACAAGATAAAGCTGCCTTCACCGCCATTCCTGGAGTAGGTCCGAAAATGGCCGCGCGCCTTTTAACCGAGCTAAAAGACAAAGCTATAACCAGCGCCATGCCGATGCAAATTGCTCCAAATTTCGACGAAGATTCTAAAGCCTCAAATAACAACAACGCCATGAGCGAGGCCCTCTCTGCGCTAACTCACCTAGGTTACAACCGCAGCGATGCTTTCACCGCATTACAAAAAATCTTCAGCCGCAATGCCAACACACCGCTAGAGACAGCCATTCGTGAAGGTTTGAAGGAGCTATCGGCATGAACTCAACGCGCACAGTTTCTCCGCATGCGCAAAATAATGATGATGCGGATTTGCACTTGCGCCCGCAAACACTGGCGGAATTTATTGGCCAAAGTCATGCCAAACAGAATCTCTCTGTCTTCATTGATGCCGCAAAAAAGCGCGGCGAAGCTCTCGATCACGTTTTGCTTTATGGACCTCCAGGCCTCGGTAAAACCACCTTATCACACATCATCGCCAGCAGCTTAGGCGTTGGATTTCGCGCAACCTCTGGCCCGCTTCTTTCAAAAGCAGGCGATATTGCGGCAATACTTACTAATCTACAGCCGCGCGATGTTTTATTCATCGATGAAATTCATCGTCTTCCTGCTGCTGTTGAAGAAGTTCTCTATCCCGCGATGGAAGATTTCTGCCTCGATTTAATCATCGGCGAAGGCCCATCCGCGCGCACTGTTCGCATTGAATTACCGCCCTTCACTTTGGTTGGCGCCACAACCAGAATCGGGCTGCTTAGCAACCCTCTACGCGACCGCTTTGGCATTCCAACGCGTTTGCAATTTTATAACGAAACTGAATTATTCCAGGTTATTTCACGCGGCGCGCAAGTGCTTAATATGCCTCTTGCTCAAGCAGGCGCAACCGAAATTGCCAAGCGTTCACGCGGCACACCGCGTATCGCCATTCGCCTGCTAAAACGCGTGCGCGATTTTGCTGAAGTAAAAAACGCCGCAACCATCGACAAAGAACTAGCCGATTTTTCGCTCTCGCAACTCGATGTCGATCATCTCGGCCTAGATAGCGCTGATCGTCGCTATTTGCGCTTTATAGCTGAACATTACGGCAACCAACCTGTTGGCGCAGAAACAATCGCCGCCGGCCTTTCTGAACATCGCGACGCGCTCGAAGAAACCATCGAGCCCTATCTCATGCAACAAGGCTTGCTCCAACGCACTTCACGCGGACGCATGCTCACCCATTTAGCTTTCACGCATCTTGGTCTCACGCCGCCACCTTCCTCAAGCCCGCCTTTGCTTGATTTGCTCGAGGATGAGTAATCATGCCGCATAATTATTCCATAAGAGTTTATTACGAAGATACCGACGCAGGCGGCGTAGTTTATTATGCTAATTATTTGAAATTTGCTGAACGCGCCCGCACAGAATTTCTGCGCAGCCTTGGGTTTTCTCAACGCCAATTAGCCACAAATGAAAATACTTTGTTCGTCGTGCATCATGCTAATTTGCAACTTATCAGGCCAGCTTTCTTAGATGATGAAATCACCATCAAAACCGCCGTTACCTTAAAACGCAGCACTTCGCTTGAATTCACACAAGTTTTTTATCGCGCTGAAAATATCATCAGCAAAGCGCTTGTTGAAGTTGTTGCCGTAAATAATTCTCTCAAGCCAAAACGTATTCCAGAAACGCTGTTAAACCTAATAAGAGGCCATAAAAATGGATGATTTACTCTCCAGCTTCTCATCTTTTTTTGAGGATATTATTCCGATGATTCAAGAAATCGGCATCGGCATTTTGATCATTTTGGGCCTAATCTTCGCCGTTTTTATCTTAGCACTACTTGCCATGGCGGCGCGCAATCGCTAAGGAAATATCTCTCAGACGACTGGAAGGTCTTTCTATTTATAAATAAATTGCGGATCTGCAGGGATAGAAATGCTGCAACCAGCATCAGGAGAAGTTTCTATATAATAGACCGTCGTTTTATCCGTAGCGCTATTAACTGATGTTTCCACAGAACAATATGAAATCATCCTGCCAGCTTTAGGAAATCCATCATCTATTTTTCTATCCATTGCCGCCGCATATTTTTGAAGAAAAGGATAGGTTCCGCCAATCTCTGGATTTCCGTAACCAGTCATAATGGCATTATGAGTCGCGTAAATACTACCATGACTATCGTAATTAGCACACCATTCAAAAGATGGGTTCATAGCTACAGCTGGAACATTCTGTCCGATATAAGCGGTGCTACCAGTGCCAGAAAAAGTTCCTGGAATAAGCCCAGCAAGTGCTAAATGCTGCCAAAACGTATATGTTTCCGCATTGCCAGGACAATACCAAGTTCCATATGTTCCGTCGCCGTTACCATTCACTGCCGTAGACCAGTAGGTAGAAGCAGAAGGAAAATCACCAGGCATTGCCAGATATTCCACTTTGAATTGGGATATCGCTAGCTGCACTTGCGCAACAAACGCTACATCTTTTCTCAAAGACGCTTGTTTAATAAGCGATCTTCCAGAAACCACTCCCGCCACAATCAACCCTATCACCGTAAGAACGATCGATAGCTCAATCAATGTAAACGCAAATATAGATTTCTTTCTTTTGCTCTCTAAAGAAAGTTGCATAACACCGCCCTGCCAAAGTTTAGGTTATGCCGTTTCATATTTTTAAGCATGAGTAGGAGATGTAAGTTTTTTATAGCTTTAAATGTACTAAAACGCACACATGAGCAAAAAAATAAGCATCTACAACTTAAGAAAGCTAAAAATATGTAATGGCATTATCTGCTACCAAAGTTTTTATATTTTGTGACTAGTCAAACCGAACATAGTTCGTGGAAATATAATAAGCAAGCGCCTGGTAATCGGCTGGTAGCGTTATATAGCGCTCTGGTAGCTCATGCAGATTTCTCAAAAATCCAGGCAATGCCACATCAGGAATTTTTGCTCCCCGCGCTGCAGCTGGAAATTTCGCTGGATGCGCTGTTGCTAAAATCACCATCGGATTTTGCAAATCACCACCTGTTTTTCTCGCCGCATAAATTGCGGTTGCTGTGTGCGGATCAATCACCACGCCTGTTTCATCATAAATCTTATTCATCGTTGCGCAGATTGTCTCATCATCAGATCGCTCGGCCAAAAACAAAGACGCCACTTGCAAATAAGCAGATTCTGGCAATGACAGCTCTCCAGTTTGTTTAAAATTCTGCATGAGATTTGCCACTTTTTCGCCGTTTTTTTCTAGCACATCCCAAATCAAGCGCTCAAAATTGCTGGCAACTTGAATATCCATACTTGGCGCTAGCGTTACACGCATATCTGCGCGCGCATATTTTTTCGTTTTCAAGAAACGATATAATATATCATTTTCATTGGTGGCAATTATCAGCTGAGCAATTGGCAGGCCCATTTTTTTCGCCATAAATCCTGCATATGCATCGCCAAAATTTCCTGTGGGAATGGCAAAGGAAACCGCGCGCGCAGGCGCTCCCAGCCGCAGAGCTGCATAAAAATAATAAACTGTCTGCACCATTATGCGCGTCCAATTTATCGAATTCACCGCCACTAAATTTGCATTATCAACACCAGCAGGAGGCTCTAGAAACAAGCGCTTGACCAAATCTTGGCAAGTATCGAAATTTCCTTCCAGCGCAATATTAAAAACATTTTTATCTGCAACGCTGGTCATTTGTCTGCGCTGAACTTCAGAGACCAACCCCTTAGGATGCAAAATAAACATCTGCACATTTTTGCTATTCTTGCAGCCCATAATCGCGGCAGAGCCTGTATCTCCCGAGGTTGCACCAACAATTATTGCGCGTTTATTTTCACGCTGCAAAACCAAATCCAGCAAGCGCCCCAAAACCTGCAGGGCGAAATCTTTGAATGCCAAAGTCGGCCCGTGAAATAATTCCAGCGCATATTCATGTGCCGATAATTGCAGCAGCGGCGCTACGGCTTTGTGATGAAAAGATGCGTAAGCATCGGCGATAATTTTTTGTAAATCTGCGGCTGAGATTTCCCCTTCAACAAAAGGAAAAATTATTTTATGTGCCAGCTCTTCATAAGAAAAACTGGCCATTTCAGCTAATTGCGCAGTAGAAAAATGCGGCAATGATTCTGGCACATACAAGCCACCATCTTCTGCCAAACCTGCGGTTAGAACTTCAACAAAACTACGTTTCTTTGCCAATCCGCGCGTGCTGACGTAGAACATATCAACGACTCTTAAACTAAAATTTTTGTAAATATTTCGCGCGCAGATAATTGGTGTAAACCGTTACCGAGAGCGGTTTTCCAGTCGCTTGCTCTATCAAATCCTGCGTGCTCAAGCTTGATGCTTTATTGTGAACACATCCGCGCAGCCATTGCAAAATTTCGCCGCATTTGCCAACGCGTAAATCACCAACCACTTCAGGCTTTGACGCTAAAAGCGTATCGGCCAATTGCGCTGCCATCATCGCACCAAGCGCATAGCAAGGAAAATAGCCAAAGCTACCATCAGTCCAATGAATATCCTGCATGCAGCCATCGCGATCATCAGGCGGAGTAATACCCAAATATTTTTGCATTCCCTGCGCCCAAGCATCAGGCAAATCATCAACTTCCATGTCACCTGACAATAAAAACTGCTCCAACCTATAGCGCAATAAAATATGCGCAGGATAAGTTACCTCGTCAGCATCAACGCGAATCAAGCTTGGCTCAACATGCGTCATCGTGGCGTATAGAGCCTCTTTTGTCCAACTATCATCGGCAAAGGCCTCCTGCAAAAGCGGCGCTAAATAAACCGCGAAAGCTGGCGAACGCACCATCTGCATTTCCCAAAACAGCGATTGGCTTTCATGAACACTCATTCCACGCGCCTCACCAACTGGCTGTACCGACCATTGCGCAGGCAATCCTTGCTCATAAAGCGCATGACCTGTTTCATGCACAACGCCCATCAATGACATCAGCGGACGCGCCTCATCATAGCGCGTTGTAATCCGCACATCTCCAGGATATCCGCCACAGAAAGGATGCGCGCTTTTATCCAAACGCCCAGCCTTCATGTCGAAGCCAAGAACTTCCATCAGCTTGCGCGCGACCTTTTCCTGCTGCTCTATTTTTGCGGAATTTTTCAATAAAACAGCATTACGCGTGCGCTGATTTTCCAAAACCTCAGGAATAAATCCCGGCAAAAATTCTTCCAGCTGCGCAAAAAGCGGATCAATCCACGCGCGTCTATTGCCCGCGTCGTAAGTATCTAGAAGCGCATCATACGGAGAAAGCGAAAGTGCCGCCGCTTTTGCCTCAGAGACCTCACGCACTAATTTAAGTACGGGTTTTAGATAGGTTGCAAAGCGTTTGAAATCATTGGCTGGGCGAGCTTCTCGCCACACCATTTCGCACGCTGAACCAACCTTCACCAGCTCTTTAAGCAAAGCTGATGGAACTGCTTTTGCATGCACATAGCGCTGCTTCATCTCAAAAACATTAGCCTTTTGCCAAGGCGAGCTTACTTCTTTTTCTGCAGAATCTAACAGCTCATCAACACCATCATCAGTCAGAAGAATTTGCACTGTATGTGATAATGTTGCTAATTGCTCGGCCCGAGCTTCCGCCCCACCTACTGGCATCATCGCTGCCATATCCCAATGCAAAACTGCCTTTGCGCGCTCCAAATGTGCAATATGCGCAAATAATTTTTCCGCTGTTTTATAAGCATTACTCATGATCAAACCTTTTGTTTTCTAATATAAATTACATACACGATTAGCAAAATCAGTGCCAAACTGTACCAAGTGAGCGCATATTGTTTATGCGGATTATACAAAGAAATTTTCTCCGCCCCAGGCTCAGGCAATTCATTGCTAATATTTGCAGCATTTTTTTCGGCTACAACCCGCAGATAATAAGGCTCAAGCTTCTCATTTAGCAGCGCCGAAATTGTATTAATATCAACATAAATTCCAACGCGGTGCCTGGTTTGTAAATCACTGCGGTCAAATTCTTTAGAGAAATTTCCCATGCCAAAACCAAAGCGCGGCTTTCTCTCTGGCGCATGCACCACAACTTCCAGCTCAACTTCTTTGCTATCAAGCGTTTCAGGTCGCGTTGAAATTTCTGCTTTGCTTTGCGGAATAAATCCGCGCTGCACCAATATTTTGCGGCCATCATCAAGCACAAAAGGCGTTAAAACATAAAGCCCCGATTCGCCCTTAAAACGGACAGGAGAAGCCAGCAAATAAAGCGCCTCGTCATGAATAAATTTTCCGCGCACGCGGACGCGCCGATATTGCCAATCAGAGAGTTCAATTTTTTCATTTGGCAAATCAATCACTGGCTCAGCCAAGCGTTGATCAAGAACAACTTGCAAAGCTGTTTTTTCCTGCAACCTAAAAACCTGCCAGGTGCCAAGCGCAAGCAACAACGAAACGCCAATCAGCGTTGATAATAATGGTATAAAATAACGAATTTTAGAAGTGTTCAAAAAAATCTAAGCTCCCCACACATACACACAAGCAAACAAAAACAGCCAGACCACATCGACAAAATGCCAATACCAAGCGGCGAATTCAAAACCCAGATGATTCTCAGGCGTTAATTGACGGCGTCTTGCCCGCACATAACAAACTGCCAAAAACAATGTTCCAATCAACACATGCGCACCGTGAAAGCCAGTCGCCAGAAAGAAATTTGACGGATACACCCCATCCTTAAAACCAAATTCAGCATGATGATATTCAAGCATCTGCAGGGCGGTGAAGCTAATTCCTAACAAAACTGAGAACAACAATCCGCGCTCCAGGCTTTTTTGATCGCCATGCAAAAGCCCATAATGCGCCCAAGTTACAGTTGTTCCAGAAAGCAGAAGCACCAAAGTATTTATCAACGGCAAATCCCAAGCATCAAGGGTTTTGATGTGAGCAGGCGGCCACTCAGACCACTTCCAGCTGCTGATATTTTCAAAAATATGCGCGCCTTCGAAATGCAAAACTGAACCCAGCGCCGAGCTAAAAAACGAACCGAAAAACGCAGCAAAAAACATTACTTCCGACACAATAAACAACGCCATACCTAAGCGCAGCCCGCGCTGCACCGCATTTGTATGCGCCTTATCTTTCATCCCTTCGCGCACAACATCGCGCCACCAAACATACATACAGAAAATTATCCCGAATAGCCCCAAGCCAAAAAGAGGCAAACCAAGTGCTTTTTGGTGTAGCCAAAACACTAGGCCCGAAAAAGTTAAAAGCGCTGAAACCGAAGATAATAGCGGCCATGGGCTTGGATTAACGAGATGATAAGGATGTTGTTGTGCTGACATAAAAAACCCCGAACACAGGAATATCGCAAAATATGAAAAGCAGGCAAAAAACAAAAGCCCGCAAAAGCGGGCTTTCTCTTACACAACTCGATTTTGAAAATCCAGACAAGAGTTTGGTTTGATCACTAGTTGCGAATAATTTTCTGTTTACGCAAAGCGGCTTTGGCTTCCTTGCGACGCTAATCCTTCTAAATGTGTCTTGGTTCTTGTACTAAATGCTGCTGATGCAACAGGCGCCGCCGGCTCTTCTTGGACGACTCCTAATTTTTCCAACGCATTGATAATTGCATCTGCGTATGAGTAAGCGTTTCCTGGCTCCATTACAAATCCAGCCTCCTCCACAGCGAACTTTCTGAGATCCTTTATCGCAGCCATTTCTTTTTGAGCATATGCACAAGCACTATCGCGCGGCGCGTTTATTGCATCTTTATATGCCGCTATTGAACCAGCAACAGCCACATGTTGCAGATTATCCCTCAATTTTATTTCTGGCCCTTTATATTTATATTCATCTTCAGCCACTTCTTGAGACTTTAAATTAGGGAACACAGCTTCTGGAATAGTTTTCTCTTCGCCATCGCTACCATAGCCGACTGATTTCTCAAACCGCGCTCCAAAGTCTTTTATAAGAGCCGAAGCCAAGCTTTTGCGCGGCTCACCAAGCGCATCTTCTAATACTCCAGAGATTGAAGCCCTTGCAACAGACATCCTTCTAAGAACGCCATCTACAGAATTAAACTCTCCCTTTTCCATCAAAACCAAGTAAAGCGGAGTTTTGCTAGAACCGCTTTTTCCCGATAAAGGCACATGAATATTTGCCTTCAACAAATTTGCATTGCCTTGGTCGCGCCTCCATGCTTCAAAAGCTCCGATATTCCCAGCGCGCAAGATTTGATCCAGCTCTGGATTGTGCCAAGTTTTCATTCCTTCTTTTGCCATCTTCCTTCTCCATTTTTCTACGAACGCGCACAGGCAATGTTCTGCGCCAGAAATAGCGCAAAAATTACCAGCAACGATTTTTTTAAAACAATAGAAACCTTGCAAAGCCAGCTATCCAGGCCAGCAAGCTCATCTACTTCCATCCTTATTGCGGGCCAAGCTACGCCAGAAAAATTACACCAATATTACAAAATAGATTTTGTCAGAAAATTTTTAGAAAAATTATTTGCCTGAATCAGCGCCTAACTTTTCAAGCAATTGCTTGCCTGTGAATGTGAAATCTGAATCCACCCAATGCTTGCGCGCACGCACAAGCATTGCACCAATTTCTGGCGATGGCTTTAACCCTAAGCCAAGCAAATCTCTGCCTTTCAGCGGAAATTCTGGAATTTTCCAAGCATGCATTTCTGTAATTTGCTGGATAGATTTTTCGGCAGAAAAATTCTCTGCCAAAGTAAGAACGCCAAGAGCAGCCAAAACCGCCAGCCTCAAGCCATTATCAACCGCAAAAATCCGCCAGGTTCGAAAATCATGAAGATCAAGCGCAAATGCAGGGATAAGCTGCTGCAGAATTTTTGCCTCAGCTAACGGATAGCGCAATCTTTTGCAGAAAAATTCCTGCTGCTCACCCGCGCTAAACACCAATAAAACTGCCGCTCTCAGCTGATGATCTGCTGCTTCAGGAATGCAATCAGCTAAATTCTCCAACCGCTTAAGTGCCCGCAATTCTTGCGCAGAAAATTGCGGCAGAAATGGCAAAATAATTTTGTAATCTTGCACTAGAGCCAAAGATCTACTTGCATGTTTTTCCTGCAAAAGCGCTCGCATTTCCTTGTAAATACGCTCTCCCGAAAGCTGATCTATACCCGCCACAGCCTGCGCGCAAGCCTGCATAGAAGCGGAATCAATCGGCCCAGAAAACCTGGCTAAAAAACGAAAATAACGCAACACACGCAAATAATCTTCTCGCACGCGCAGAGCTGGATCGCCAACAAAACGAACGATTTTTTTCTCTAAATCAGCAATACCATCGAAGTAATCGAAAACCTCGCCGCCCGCATTCATCGACAAAGCATTGCAGGTAAAATCGCGGCGCTCTGCGTCTTCTTCCCAGGAATCAGAAAATTCAACTTTCGCATGCCTGCCATCGCAAGAAACATCACGGCGCAATGTTGTGATTTCAACCGATCTATTCGGCAAAAGCGCAGTAACTGTGCCATGCAGAACGCCTGTTTCTAGCGCAGTAATGCCAGAATTCTTAAGCAGCCTTATAATTTCTTGAGGAGGAAAAACAGTTGCTAAATCGATGTCTCTTGCTGAAATTCCCAAAAACGCATCGCGCACACAACCACCGACAAAGCGCGCACAGCCTTCTAAAACCACGATTAAATTTTGTAGCTCAGAATCAGAAAGCCAAGCTGGCGAAAGCCGCATTACTTTCCTCGCACACCAAGCAGCTGACAAACCGCCATCACAATTTCAGCGCGGTTTAATGTATAAAAATGCAGCGCCTCAACGCCTTCTTGCAACAAACGCCTGCATTGCTCCGCCGCCAAATAAGTTGAAACTAATTGCGAAATATTGCCCTGCTCTTCAATGCCTGTGAATGGCTTTTTCAGCCATTCTGGAAACGATGCTCCGCAGCGCGCACTGAATCTTTCCGCCTGCTTGATATTATAAATTGGCAAAATTCCAGGCACAATCGGCATGCTGACTCCTGCCTTTCTTGCTGAATCAATAAAACGCAACATCTGCTCAGTATCAAAGCAATATTGAGTAATCGCACGCGCAGCCCCCGCATCTTGTTTGCGCTTCAAATGATCGAGATCAAACTGCAGCGAACTCGCATCAGGATGAGCCTCCGGATAGGCCGCGACGCTAATATCAAACGGCGCAATCGCAAGCAATCCGCGCACAAGCGCGTCTGCATAATCATAACCATCAGCGCGCGGAGAGTATTTTCCTCCCCCCACAGCATCACCGCGCAGAGCAACAATTCGCGTTATACCGCGCTCCCAATAATCGCGCGCAATCGCATCGATTTCATCTCGGCTCGAATCAACACAAGTTAAATGCGAAGCTGCGGGCACAAAAAGATGCGACTGAATTTTCTGCACCAATTTCATCGTGCCCGTTTTTGTCGAACCACCCGCGCCGTAAGTAACAGTCATACAAACTGGCTCATAGGCTGATAATGCCTCGATTACAGACCATTGAGCTTCTTCCTGCTCCGCTGTTTTTGTCGGAAAAAATTCCATGCTAATTGCCACATCAGCACCAGGGAAATTTTGATATTCTTTTAGCATTTCCAACCATCTCATAAGATTACAAAAGATTTTTAATCTCGCATTCTGCGAAAAAATCACAGAGAGAGCGAAAAAATCACTGTTCTTTTTTTATCCAAGCACCTTTCGCATCCTGTTGCCAATAAGAAAGATTGTGCTTCTCCTCGCGCCAGATTTTCCAGCGGCGCCTGGCTTCTTCTGTCTCCAGCGTGTTCGCGCCGTCAAACAAATATAAACAACGCTGAAATTTATCTACATCACTGCGCCACGACATCCCCACCAAAGCAAGTATTTGCGCGCCGTTGGGCGGAGATTTTTCATCTGCAGCTAAATAAATTGGCTGCTCATCAACGAAGCCGTCTTTTTCTGTTCCGTGCGGAAGAAAAAACTTCGTGGTGTAGGTCCATAAATTATCATTGAGCACATCAACTTGCGCATTATCCGTGCATTGCACCAGCGCGCGCGCGCCGCTCGCTAAAACTTTTTCAAGCAATTTCGGCAAAGCCTTAGAAAGCGGCGAAACAGTCAAATGATAGAAAGCAATATCCACCAATTTTTCTCTTAAAAATTATGCTTTTGTTTTCTCGTGCGTTTCGGCAACGAATTTATGCAGCAACTGCACACCAAAACCAACCGCACCTTTCGGACAAATATCACGATCTTTTTTTGTCCACGCACTGCCTGCAATATCAAGATGCGCCCAAGCAACATCTTTCTGAATGAAACGCTGCAAAAACTGCGCTGCTGTTATGCTTCCCGCTCCGCGACCTTGACTGATATTTGCCATATCTGCAATTTGTGATTCCAGCATTTTGTCATATTCCTCACCCATCGGAAAACGCCACAAACGCTCGCCAACCGCGCCACCCGCCGCCGTTAATTGCGCCGATAATTTATCATCATTCGAGAATAATCCAGAATATTCTCCGCCCAAAGAAATAACTATCGCGCCAGTTAATGTCGCTAAATCGACAATTTGCTCAGGCTTATAAACCTGCTGCACATACCACAACACATCGGCAAGAACCAAACGTCCTTCCGCATCGGTATTTAAAACCTCAACTGTTTGACCAGACATTGTTGTGACCACATCGCTTGGACGCTGCGCGTTTCCGTCTGGCATATTTTCCACCAAACCAATTGCACCGACAACATTCACTTTCGCTTTGCGCTTCGCCAATGCGAGCAACGTACCAACAACCGCAGCAGATCCGCCCATATCGTATTTCATATCTTCCATGCCAGAAGCAGGTTTGATACTAATTCCGCCCGTGTCGAAAGTTACGCCCTTACCAACCAACGCCAGCTTCATGCCTTTTTGCGTAGGTTTTCCACGCCATTCAAGCACTACAACGCGCGCATCGCGCACACTGCCCTGCGCCACACCAAGCAACGCGCCCATGCCTAATTTTTCAAGCTGTTTGCGGTCGAGAACTGTAACCTTCAAACCGAATTTAGCCAAAGCTTTGCAGCGCTCAGCGTAAGAATCTGGATATAAAATATTTGGTGGCTCGCTCACCAAATCGCGCGCCAAGAAAACGCCATCCGCCAAAGCCTCAACCACCTGATAAGCCGCAGTTGCATCTTGCTTTTTCGCGCCAACCCATTGCACGCTCTTAAGCGTTGGCTTTGGTGAAGATTCCACATCTTTAGTTTTATAGTGATCGAATCTATATGAGCGCAAACGCAGGCCATAAGCCATATTAGCCGCACAAACTGCTAATGATAATTTGGCTTTTATTGCCGATAAATCAACCGCCGCCTCTTTTACTTTTAAAGCAGAAAGCGCTGCAAAAAGTGCGCCGCCCATTGCCGCAGCTAAAGCTTCATCCAGCGCAGATAATTTTCCAAAACCGTACAATATAACATGATCAAAACTGCTCCCAGCTGGCACAGACAAGGTCAAAATTTCTTTTTTCTTGCCCTGGAACAAACCTTGCACAAAAACTCTGGAAAGCGCTCCCTGCAATGTTTTATCAAGGGCAGAAAAATCTTTTGGCAAGGTTTTTCCCTCTGCCAAACATAGTATCAACGCGCCTTTTTGCTGCGTTAATTTCTCAGAAAAATTTTGCGTCAGAGAATCCTTAGACATGCCTACTACTCCAGAGTTTTTTAGAAAGGGAGCGCGCCTTATAGCATCTGATTTTCTTCCGCGCGAACATAAAAATTTCAGAATCTAGATTTGCAAAGGAGCAAACGGCTTTACAATTTTTTATTTTTCAGCGCATAGACATAGCGAATCACATCCGCAACCGCCTGATAATGCTCGAGCGGAATTTCTTCATCTATATCAGCGCTGCGATATAGAGCCTGCGCAAGCGGCGGATTTTCGACGATAGGAATCTCATTTTCCTCGGCAATTTCACGAATTTTTAGAGCGACAAAATCCTGCCCCTTAGCAACCACTTTTGGCGCCGCCATACGCTCCATATTATAAGCAAGCGCAATGGCAAAGTGCGTTGGGTTAGTGATTACCACATCAGCCTCGGGAACTGCTTGCATCATGCGGTTTCTAGCGCGCTCTTGTCGTAACTCACGCAGCTTTGATTTTATCTCTGGGCTACCTTCGGTTTGCTTATATTCATCGCGAATATCTTGTCGGCTCATGCGCAAATTTTGTCGATATTTTAGGCGCTCATAAATTAAATCTAGAACCGCCAGAACCGCCATTACGATTGCAGCGCCAATCAGCACGCGCTTGCTCAAGCTTTGCAGAAAAATCATTAAGCCATTTAGCGAGCCGCTTATCAGCTGCTCCATCATCGGCAAAAGCGGATTAATCGCCATCACCGCCACCGAGCCAACCAAAATTAATTTGACCAACCCTTTGATAAAATCAACCAAAGACCTGCTCGAAAACAAACGCTTAAATCCTTCAACAATAGATATGCGCGACGCTTTTGGCATAATCGCTGAAGGCACAATTCTGAAGCCATTTTGCGCAATTGCCGCAACCACAACAACTGCTGCTAAAATAATCATTGGTATCAATAAAATCGGCGCAATTTTTTGTAAAATATCGATCAAAACTCCCACCGCATTTTCATGCGATATTTCCAGCAAATCTGCATCTTGAATAAACACGCGCATGCTTAAGAAAGTTTTTTTCATCGCTTGCGGCATCCACATTATCACCAAAATTGTGAGCACCGATAAAATCAGAAAATGATTTATTTCTCTTGCGATTGGCACATTGCCTTTTTCTTGCGCATCGTCTAGGCGCTTTTGCGTTGGCTCTTCGGTTTTCTGCGATTCATCTTGATCATCACCAGACACTTACATTCCCCCACCAGGAAGCCACATCAAAGCTGATTCCTCAGCTCGCGCCAAGAACCACAGCATCATTGAAGATACAAACATAATCAGAGTTATTAAACCGCCAGCAATTTGTACTGGTAAACTGATGAAGAAAATATTCAGCTGCGGCATTAATCTTGCTAAAATTCCGCCCACCAACGCAATCAAAAAACCAACAATTAAATTAGGAACCGAGAGCTGCAGCGCCAGCGCAAAACTTTCTTGTGTTTTTTGGCTGATAAACTCTGACCAATCTGCAATTGGTAGAATTTCTCCTGGCACAAAAACCGCGTAACTACTAACCACGCCGCGCAGCCAAGCATGATGTAAATCCATCGCAAACGCCGCCGCTAACGCAGTAAGAGAAAGCAAAACGCCAATTTCCGACCCTTGCGATTGTTGCGCCGGATCAAACATGCTGCCCGATGCCAAACCCATATGCATAGCAATCATCATGCCCAAACTATGTAGCGCAGAGAATAAAATCCGCACCGATATTCCCATAAAAAAACCGATCAAAATTTCTTTGATCAGCAGAAATAAAACCATAAGCATTGAAGCAGGAATCACCCCAGGCAATTTTACCGACAATTGCGGCAACAGCAGCAAAACCGCACCAACTGCGAACCATAGCCGCGCACGGCTAAAAATATATGACTCAGAAAAACCAGGAAGAACCACAAACATCGTGCCCACACGCGCCATTATCATCAGCGCATGAAAAACTGTCAGCTCGGTAATTTCTGTAAACATTTTTATACCAATTGAGCTTTACTAGACTTAAATAATTCGCAGAAATGATTGTTATAAAATAACAAAAATATTTTATAGAAGACTTTAAAAGAATCATTCATCTGAATGAACGATTCTCTCCGCCAATCTTTCCGTAAGTCGCGCCACATGGCCGCCAATAAAGGGAAAGAACACAATCAGCACGACAAAAACTACAACAATTTTTGGCACAAACGTCAATGTGGTTTCCTGAATTTGCGTCAAGGCCTGAAACAGGGAAATCAGCAAACCAACCGCCATTGCTGAAAGCAAAACTGGAGCCGCAATCAACAGCAAAACCGAAAAAGCATCGCGCGCTACTTCGAGCGCTTCCATTGATGTCATTCTTTTCCCCGAATTCAAAAAATTTTTAGCTGCTTTATAAAAAGCGAAACTGCGTTTTGCATCGCTCGTAAAAAGTACGTGAGAAGCGAAGCGTAACAAAACTGCGTTTTGCATCGCTCGTA
Organism: Rickettsiales bacterium; assembly: GCA_044355085.1. Taxonomy (GTDB): domain Bacteria; phylum Pseudomonadota; class Alphaproteobacteria; order Rickettsiales; family JBIKYU01; genus JBIKYU01. Next base: position 41,577 of record JBIKYU010000002.1, read on the forward strand.
AAAAACTATATGCGAAAAAACTAGACTGGCATGCGAATAATTTCTTGCAAAGCCGCAACAAACCTATCACGCACGGAAACTAAGGTGCGCAGCTGTAGATCTGCTTGCGTTACTGCTGAGACGAGATCATTGGCGCTTACTTTTTTTGCAACAAAATTTTCTGCTGTTACTTCGGCATTGCGAACTGACTGCACGGCATCTGTTATAATATTACGAAATCCTCCCGCCACTTGATCGGCGGAAGAAACTCCCGCATCGCTGCGCTCGAATTGCATAGAAGAAGCTTGTTTGTAGGCTTGTAGCGCCGCTTGAATATTAGAAGCCATTTATTTATTTCCTATTTTTATCGCATTAGATCCAAGGTTTTTAGCAACATTGCTCTGCTTGCTTCTGCTGCTGTCATATTCGCTTCGAAAGCGCTTTGCGCCTCCATCATGTCCGCCATTTCAACGCTAAGATTAACATTCGGCAAAGCAACCTGACCATTAGCATTTGCCGCTTTATTGCCTGGATCGTAAACCGAACGAAAAGGCGCATCATCACGCGCAATCTTTGACACCTCAACTACACGCGCGCCAGTGCTGCGGTCCATAACCTCACGAAAAGCTATAGTTTTGCGCTTATATGGATCTTCTTTTGCTGATGATGGCGTGGTTTTTTCATTGGCTATATTTTCTGCAACAATGCGCATACGCGCACTTTGCGCTTTCATTCCTGATGCCGAAGTAATCAAAGAACTTTCTAGATCCATAACCTTACTTAAAAAACGTTATTTTATAACAAAACTATGAAGAAGGCGACCCAAGCGCCACGCGGAACATATCTTGAATTTTTCTATACACACTCAAAGCCTCCTGGTGCTCCAAGCGAATATTAGACAGCGATATCATTTGCTCCTGCAGGCTTACCGTATTGCCGCTTGGTGATGCAATCGCATCTTTGTTTTCTTTGATTTTATATGGCGATGAAATTTTTGAACCCTCAGAATGCTGAGAATCCGTGCGAAACACCGGCTGAGTTAATTTTTCTACTTGCGAAAAAAAATCTGGACGCTCAACATCCTGCGCCCGATATCCAGGCGTATTCGCATTAGCAATATTTCGATTTATCACAGATTGCCGCGCACCGAGATAATCCATCATGCGCTGCAAAGCGTTAGTAATTGGCGCTGAATTTAAAGCCATAGAAGCCCCCGAGAATCAAGAAAAATCATCGAGAAAAACCAGCTTCCTGCTAGAGCAAAACTTCTACATGAAAAATTTTTAATCGGACAAATCTTCTAACAAAATTCAACCTACAAAGTCTATCTCTTTATCCTTACCGCAGAAATTTTTCTGCATAAAATTTTTGATAAAAATTTAATCCTCTATTTTTATCCTTCTATTTTACAGATGGCAAAACCTTGCCTATATCGATTGCAAAATTTTTCTCCACAGAAAAACTATATCGGTTTCTCATGCGCATAATTTTTTCTTTTCTCGCTTTTGTATTTTTTTTCACCGAGCCAGCAAAAGCTCAAGGCATCTCGTTTGCAGAGTTCATACAAGAAATTCATCACGAAGCCTTAGCCGCAGGAATTAGCGAACAAACCCTTATTTCTGCTTTTAAAAACATTGAAGAAAACGAACGCGTAATCGCATTAGATCGCACGCAACCTTCGCATAAAACTGTTTCCTTCAAACGCTATATCGAGCGCACTCTTCCGAAAAATCGCATCAAACTTGCCAAGAAAAAACTACATGAAAATCGTGCGCTACTAAAAAAACTTGAAGCAACCTATCATGTGCCTGGCCGCTTTATCATCGCGCTCTGGGGAATTGAAAGTAATTTCGGACAAAACACGGGCGGATTTTCAGTAATCGAATCACTTGCAACTCTTGCTTATGAAGGCAGACGCGCAGAATTTTTCCGTAAAGAATTACTGCTTGCTCTGCGCATTATCGATGAAGGGCACATAGCGGCAGAGCAAATGAAAGGCTCTTGGGCTGGCGCTATGGGCATGCCGCAATTCATGCCCTCCTCTTTTTTAGAGCTTGCTGTTGATGGCAATAATGATGGAAAAATTGACATCTGGAACAGCAAAGAAGATGCGCTTGCATCGATTGCAAATTATCTTTCAACGCGTGGCTGGAACAAAAAAACTGGCTGGGGCCGAGAAGTAAAATTAACACAAAATCTAGCCGCAGATATTTTCGGCAAAGAAACAAAAAAATCTTTATCTGCATGGAGCGCCCTAGGCCTACGTCAAAAAAACGGCAAACCATTGCCAAAAGCCAATATCACCGCATCGCTGATTCGTCCTGCCGAAACTTCTGGACCAAGTTTTCTGATCTATCCAAATTACCATATTCTTTTGGATTGGAACCGCTCTCTTTATTTTGCCACTTCTGTTGGCATTTTTGCTGACCATTTAAGATAAAATTATTTTTATGCTCTCATCAAAAAAAATCGCTGCTGTTTGTTTGTTATTTTTTCTCGCTGGATGTTTTGGCCAAAGCGCTTTGCAAAAGCGTTACGGGGCTTATAAAGTTGGCAAGCCCTATAAAGTTGGCAACATCTGGTACACACCAACCACAGACTTAGACTATGAAGAAATTGGCCTGGCTTCTTGGTATGGACCAGGATTTCATCGCGGTAAAACTGCCAATGGTGCAACTTATAATCAAAAAGACATGACCGCTGCACATCGCACTTTGCCCATGCCTAGCGTTGTTCGTATCACTAATTTAAGCAACGGAAAATCGGTTGAAGCCGTAATAAATGATCGCGGCCCTTTTGCAGGAAATCGTATCATCGATGCTTCCAAAACCGTTGCCAAGGAACTTGATTTTATACGCCAAGGAACCGCAAAAGTGCGAGTAGAATTTCTTCTCGATGAAACCAATGCTTTGCTTAAAAAACTGGGAGAGAAACCTTTCTCAGAAGAAAAATTTTCTAAATCAACACAATCTATCCCTCAAGAAGCGCCAAAAACCACAGCTGCATCTGGTAAAATTTTTATTCAAGCGGGAAATTTTTCCAATCCTGTCAATGCCAATCGCTTAAGTGAAAAACTCAAAAATATCGCCAATACGAGTATCAAAAATACTTCTTCTGCAACGCACAGCCAGTACCGCGTTTTGCTTGGGCCCTGGAATGATCGCTCTGCGGCACAAGAAGCCTTGACACAACTACGTCGCATCGGCCATACCGACGCTATTATTACCTCATATTGAGAGACGATTTTATGCTGCGTATTTTATCTCTGCTTATCAGTTTTTTTCTGATTCTTTCTGCTAGTGGCGCAAAAGCACTAAGCTATGAAAGCCAAGCAAAATTTGCGGTTTTGATGGATGCAAACACTGGCGAAGTCTTGTACGAAAAACAAGCGCATGCCAGCATGGTTCCATCATCAATGACCAAATTAATGACTCTGTATATTTTATTTGATCAGCTAAAAAACAAACGCGTCACTTTGCAAACTCCAGTCACAATCAGCGAGAAAGCCTGGCGCACAGGCGGATCAAAAACTTTCATCGCGCTTGGCAGCCAAGTTACGATCGAAGATCTAATGCGCGGAGTCGTTATACAATCTGGCAATGACGCCACCGTTGCCATTGCAGAAGCTTTGGCTGGATCAGAAGAAATTTTCAGCCAACATATGAACGAAACCGCAAAAAAACTCGGCATGCAAAACAGCCATTTTAAGAACTCAAGCGGACTTCCAGAAGAAGGACACGTAAGCACCGCCTATGATCTAGCAGTTCTTGCCCATCATCTGATTCACGATTTTCCTGAGTATCATCATTATTTTTCTGAAACAGAATTCACCTATCACGGCATTCGCCAACATAATCGCAATCCTTTGCTTGGCGGAAATTTAGGCGTAGACGGCCTGAAAACTGGTCACACCGAAGAAGCTGGATATGGAATAGTTCTCTCAGCACAAAAAGATGGTCGTAGCCTTGTTGCAACCATAAACGGCTTAAGTAGCCAGGCAGCAAGAGCTCAAGAAGCAGAGCGCATTTTAACTTTCGGCTTCACCAACTTCAAAAATGTTACTTTATACCAGAAAGGTCAGGCCATTACTTCTGTTCCTGTCTGGATGGGAGAAGAAGACAAAGCCGAACTTGTTTTTGCTAATGACGTAACTTTGCTCTTACCAATTTATGATAAATCTCCGCGCGAGATTTCTATCACCTACAACAAACCACTCTCAGCGCCGCTTGTTCCTGGAACAGTTTACGCCGCACTGAATTTATCTTTTTCCAATAACCGCACTGAAACCGTTCCGCTCACCGTTGCTAAACCAATGGAGAAAGCAGGTTTTTTCCGCAGAGCTTGGCATAAAATTTCAGCGTTTTAACGCAATGGATTTCAGCACGACTCTAGAGGCGACGTAATACAAAAAATATGAAGCTATTACTCTTCGATGATTATGCGCAACATAACTGGCACCACCAACCCCATCAGCGGCACGGAAATAAAAGCCAGCCCTAGAAGAATTAGCAAGGCTTCTGCTGCTGATTGATTTGAGGAAAGCGCACTGGCGCCAAACATCATTGCGGGCAATGTCCAGGGCAGAACTACTATTACCAGCCATTGTCCTGCACGCTCCGAGGCCAGCAGCAGCGCTGCAGCTATTATCATCCAGGCGCTGATACTAAGCGCGCCGAACAACAACACTAGAAACCAGAAATATAATTCAGGATTTTCAATATCCAGAAACGGCAATAAAATTGGCAGCAAAAAAACAATCGGCAAAACCAACGTCAAGAAATGCGTAAAATATTTTGCCCAAACTAAATATGTGAGTTTTTGTTTGCTATGCCACAGCGCTAGAACTCCTTGCCCGTGATCTTCAGAAAAAATCCGCGCTGAAGAAAGAAACGCCGCACACAACAAAACCACCCACAACATCAGCGGCGCTAGAGCCGCAACATTATCACTTCCAGCTGGTAACATTAGCGGATAAGAAAACATCAGCATGACAAAAAACAACAAAGGCGATAAAGCTGAAACTGGCTCCTTTGCTATCTTTCGCCATTCCACGAAAATCATCAGAAACATTGTTCTCATGGAATAAAATCCTCCATTTGCAAAATTACGTGTTGCGGATTTTGTAGCGCTCCGTGATGCGAATAAACCACCACACCTTCTTGCGCGCGAATTTCCATCGCATTTTCCAGCCGCTGTTTTGCTGCAGAATCGAGCGCTGCGAATGGTTCATCTAAAATCCAAACATTGGAATTCATCGCCATCAATCTTGCTAGCGCCACACGTTTTTGCCATCCCGCCGAAAGTTTTCTTACTGATTCTTGCGCGAGTTCTTCAAGCTCCCAATAAGCAAGTGATGCTTCTATTGATTCCATGCTTTGTGTGACTCGCGCAAAGAAACTAATATTTTCTAGAACCGAAAGACCAGGCCACAAGGCTAGACTATGCCCCAAAAATCCGACATCTTCTGCATATTCCAAACGCTCTTTGTAAATATCTTCATCCCAAACTTTTACAAAACCTGACTTTGGCGGGCGAATCCCCGCAAGCGTAGCAAGCAAAGTGCTCTTGCCAACACCGTTTTTTCCCTGCACACAAAGTATCGCGCCGCTGGGCAAAAAAACTCCTAGACCATCACTAAGAATTTTCTCCGCACGTGCAATTGTAAGACCTTCTATTTCCAACAATGTCTTCATCCCCTTGCAATTGAAGATTACAGGCCGTAGTTTTGGACGCCTTTTCTTTTAACTAATAATTTAAGGTTGCTGCAGTTATGTCCGAGCCACGCCAATCATTATCCGTACAAAATCGCAACTATACTTACGTAAGCTTGCCAGAAGCCGCAAAAAAGCGCGGCAAAGATATTTCCCGCCTGCCTTATACACTAAAAATTCTCCTCGAGAATCTTCTTCGCTGCAAAGATAACGTAAGCGTAAGCGAAGATGATATTTTAGCCGTGATGGATTGGGTAAAAGAAAAAAAATCCGAACGCGAAATTGCCTATCGTCCTGCTCGCGTTCTGATGCAGGATTTTACAGGCGTTCCAGCCGTTGTCGATTTAGCCGCAATGCGCGAAGCCGTTCTCGCTTTGGGCGGAGACCCGCAAAAAATTAATCCGCTTGCGCCAGTTGATTTGGTAATCGATCACTCAGTTCAGGTTGATCATTTTGGCAGCGCTGATGCTTTCAAAAAAAATGTTGATCTTGAAATGGAGCGCAACAGCGAGCGCTATTCTTTCTTACGTTGGGGCCAGCGCGCATTTGAAAATTTCCGCGTCGTTCCACCAGGAACTGGAATTTGTCACCAAGTAAATCTTGAATATTTAGCTGAAGTGGTTTGGAGCAAAAGCGAAAATGGCCAAACTATTCTTTATCCAGACACACTCGTTGGCACAGATTCTCACACCACAATGATCAATGGTTTAGCCGTTCTTGGCTGGGGAGTTGGCGGAATAGAAGCTGAAGCTGCAATGCTTGGCCAGCCCGTTTCAATGGTTATTCCTGAAGTTGTCGGCATGGAATTAAAAGGAAAAATTCCTGAAGGAATTACTGCAACCGATGTGGTTTTAACCGTCACTGAAATCTTACGCAAAAAAGGTGTAGTGGGTAAATTCGTCGAATTTTTCGGCGATGGTTTGGCTTCACTTTCTTTAGCTGATCGCGCAACCATTGCTAATATGGCTCCTGAATACGGCGCCACTTGTGGATTCTTCCCAATTGACGAAGAAACAATTCGTTTCTTGCGCTTAACTGCGCGCAAAACCGAAATCATCGAGCGCGTTGAAGCTTACGCGAAAGCGCAAGGCCTGTGGCGCGATGCCAACAGCCCTGTACCAGTTTTCACCGAAACTCTCGCACTCGATTTATCAAGCGTGAAGCCGAGTTTAGCTGGCCCAAAACGCCCGCAAGATCGCGTTACTCTCTCTGATGTTGCGCGCTCTTTTGCTGAAACTCTTCCTAGCTTTAAAGGCGGAGAAAAACCAATATCTGCTCCTGTTGCTGGCGCATCTTATGCGCTTTCACATGGTGATATTGTCATCGCCGCAATAACTAGCTGCACCAACACTTCTAATCCTTCTGTATTGCTTGCTGCTGGCTTGCTTGCGCGTAAAGCCAGAGCAAAAGGCCTAACCAGCAAACCTTGGGTAAAAACTTCTCTTGCTCCTGGCTCGCAAGTTGTCACCGCCTATCTTGAAAAAACTGGCCTGCTAAAAGATCTCGAAGAACTAGGCTTCAACATTGTTGGTTATGGCTGCACTACCTGCATTGGCAACTCAGGACCACTTCCAGATGCAATTGAAAATGCCTTGCGTGAACATGAAGTGGTTGCGACTTCTGTGCTTTCTGGAAATCGCAATTTTGAAGGACGCGTACATCCGCTTGCCAAAGCCAATTATTTAGCTTCTCCACCGCTTGTTGTTGCTTACGCTTTAGCTGGAAACATCACGTGCGATTTAACCACCACCGCAATTGGCAATGACCAATCGGGGAATCCTGTTTATCTCAAAGATATTTGGCCATCTAATCAAGAAATCTCTGCGGTTATGGCCCAAGCAATCACCGCCGAAATGTTCGCTGAAAAATACGCAAATGTTTTCCAAGGCGATGCCGCTTGGCAAGCCATAAAAGTTACTGAAAGCCAAACCTATAAATGGGAAAAAAACAGCACCTATATCAAAAATCCGCCTTATTTCGAGAACATGCCACGCACACCTGCTAAGCGCGGAAACATAGAGAACGCAACCATCTTAGCCCTTCTTGGTGATAGCGTTACCACCGATCATATTTCTCCCGCTGGTAATATCGCCAAACAATCTCCTGCTGCTGTTTATCTTGAATCACGCGGAGTTGCGCGCGCTGATTTTAATTCCTACGGCGCCAGACGCGGCAATGATGATGTAATGGTGCGCGGAACTTTTGCCAATATTCGCTTGAAAAACGAAATGGTTCCAGGAACTGAAGGCGGCGTCACCAAACATATTCCGAGCGGAGAAATCTGCTCAATCTTTGATGCCGCAATGCGCTATCGTCAAACCAACACGCCACTTTTTGTCATTGCTGGAAAAGAATACGGCACGGGCTCATCGCGCGATTGGGCCGCAAAAGGCACAGGGCTTCTGGGTGTGAAGGCTGTACTTGCTGAAAGTTTCGAGCGCATTCATCGCTCTAATTTAGTTGGCATGGGAATTCTTCCGCTAATTTTTTCTGCTGGAACAACACGCCAAAGTCTCAAACTAGACGGCAGTGAAACCATCACGCTGAAAGGATTGGAAGGAAATATTTCTCCTGGGCTTATTCTAAATTGCGAAATCACGCGCGCAAATGGTAAAAGTGAAACCATAAAAGTAACCTGCCGCCTAGATACTGAAGAGGAAGTTTCCTACTATCAGCATGGCGGAATCTTACATTACGTGGTGCGCAACTTGGCCGCATAGATTTGTGCTATGAAAAAACCTATTTCTGCAAATGACAATTCCACGGCTGCCGATATTTCTCTTCCTTTTATGTTGGAGAAAAGCGGCATCCGTGGACGCATAGTCCGCCTGCATAATTCTGCTGATAAAATTCTTTCTCAGCATACCTATCCGTTTCATGTTTCTGCTGCACTTGGCGATCTTTTAACGCTGGCATCTTTAATCGGCAGCACGTTAAAAATCGAAGGAATATTAAGCCTGCAAGCTCAAGGCGATGGCCCAATAAATTACATGGTTGCCGAATATAGCAACAACGGCAATCTTCGCGCCTACGCTTCTTTGCGCGATATTAATCGTTTAAAAAAATGGGAAAAAACTCCCGCCCTTCCGCGTTCAATCGAAGAATTATTCGGTAAAGGTTTCTTAGCTATCAGCATTGATGGGCGGATGTACAAGGAACAATATCAAGGCATAGTCGAGCTCTCAGGCCTCTCGCTTGCAGAAAATATCTGCAAATATTTCAAACAATCAGAGCAGCTGGAAACGGAATTCTTTTTAAGCACGCTAAAACCAGACACAAAAAAATCTGCAGCAGGAGTTATGATTCAACGCCTGCCGCAACAAAAATCAGAAACAGAAAACTCTCCAGCTGATGAATGGGAAAACGCTGCAGTTTTATTAGCAAGCCTAACTGATGCCGAGCTTCTTGATCCGCAACTACCTTCAGAAGATATTATTTTCAGGCTTTATCATCAGGAAACCATTCGTATTTTTCCTGCCACAATTCTTTCTGCCCGCTGTCGCTGCAACCGCGAAAAAATGCTAAATGTTATAATATCACTTTCACCAAATGACCGAGAATCTCTCTATAACGAAGAAAATCTTATCGATGTTGAGTGCCAATTCTGCGGCAAACACGAGAATTTTTATCGCCAAGATTGCGAGAAATAAAATAATGGCTACGGTTTTTCTGCTTCTTATTTCAAATGTCTTCATGACTTTCGCTTGGTACGGACATTTAAAATTCAAAGAAACTATTCTGTGGAAAGTTATTTTAATCAGCTGGGGAATTGCTTTTTTTGAATATTGTTTTCAAGTTCCAGCCAATCGCATTGGCCACGGAAATTTTTCCGCCGTTGAATTAAAAACCATTCAGGAAGTAATTTCTCTTTCTGTTTTTGCCGTTTTTTCTTGGCTGTATTTAAACGAGCCAATGCGCTGGAATCACTTGCTGGGCTTTATTCTTATCGTGGTCGCTTGTTTTCTGATTTTCAAACCGAGCACGTAAAAAGCGCGGAGTTTTTGTTCAGACAAAATGAAACAAGCGTTATAGACGCAAATATTTTGTTATAGTATATCAGCACTGAATTATTTGTTATGCCGCTCCGTATTTTTAAGCATGAAAAAAATCTGCAAGTTTTTTTAGGGTTTAATACTATAAAAAAAGCAGCAACAATTTCAGGCTAAAAACATGTAATGGTATTATTTTGTGCCATCAATTGTAGGTAATTTATGACCACAACAGCTTCCGCGAAAACTTCTTCTAAACGCTCGGCAAAACAAGCTATTTCTTCGGCTACAAAATGGTGCGAGGAAAGCGGAATCCGCTTTACTCCTCTGCGTCAGCGCGTTTTTGAAATCATCCAAAAAAGCAAAAAACCAATCAAAGCTTATGATGTTTTAAGCGCACTTTCTTCAGAAGATGAGTCGGCGAAACCACCAACTGTTTATCGCTCGCTTGAATTTCTACTCGAGCATCATTTGATTCATCGCATCGAAACGCAAAATGCTTTCGTTGCCTGCACTGATCCAAGCCTAAATCATCATTGTTACTTTCTAACTTGTTCTGAATGTAATGCTGTTGAAGAAATGCGCAGCCAATCTCTGCAACGCAATCTTGCGCAATGCGCTACACACCACGGTTTCAAGACTTCACATTCAATCGTTGAGTGGGTTGGTTCTTGTCGCTCTTGTCAGAAAAAACAAAAACACTCTGCATAAATTTTATATTTTCTTCAGAGAGAATTTTTAAAAAATTTTCTCTCTGGAATTTTTTTCTACTACATGTTGACATAAAACATCGTCATAGATACTATTCCTTACAGCTCCTGGCACTCCTTCTGCTTTGCACTCCTTACGTATCTCCCTTGCGTTCACTGATCGCCAGGAGCTTCCTTATAAAATCACTCATTTTCAGCGCTGATATTTTCTCAAGTCCTTCATAAAAAAGGACTTCCGCCACTTACGCGGGCCTTGCTTTTATAGCATGGCAAAGTTGAAACACCCAAAAAAACAAACCGTTACAATATAACATTTCTTGGTTTCTAAAAATCAGGAACAGCAATATTTTTGCGGAAGAGAAATTTCTCCGTTTTATAAATCCAGTTAAAAATATGGAAATTATTACTGATTTTCTTGCCATATTTTTTTGTTATTTTTATTGGCAATATACGAGCTCAAAAACTTCTCCATTTGATCAAGGCGGAGAGAGCCTTGCAGATCATTTATATCAAGCGCGTTATCTGCTGTTGCGACAAATTCAAATAAATGTTTGCGCGCTTCGTCAGGTAAATAATCGATAAAATCGCGGCGCAAGCGCTGAAGTTTATCTTGTTTTTTTAGTAGCGTATAAGCAACCGCCAGACGCACAATCTGCGTGCTTTCCGCTACGCTCAAAATCCTGTCTTCCCTATAAATACGGCGGAAAGGCGATTCCAGCGCCTCAACTACTCCCGCCCATTCTTTACGTTGCCAATGCACATCTGCGCGCAAAAATGCTGATTCCAAACTTAGATCGCCCTGCACCATATCGAGAACTTCTTCCAACCTATCCATAGCAAGCAGCGCTTTTGCTTTTAGTTTGCGCCGATAAATGGCTCGCTCGGGCTGATTTTCCAAGCGCGATGAATCTGTTGCACGTAAAACTTCTAAAGCCAATTTAGGTTTGCGATTCATCAAATGAATTTCTGCAAGTCTTGTGCTGACGCGATCTTTTTCTTCCCCGCTTAAACGAAAGCGCACCTGATGCGTAAGCAGCGCTGCTGCACGATCAAGCAAATCAAGATTAACAAGACGCTCTGCTAATTTTTGAATCATCTCATCGCCCTGCTGACCAATCGGTGTTAATTCACGAAATTCGTAATACAGAGTTAGAACATTTAACTGTGAAACTTCTTTTGGCACTTCGCCACGGTTAAAAATTGCTATGAATAATTCACCCATTTTTCTTGCTGTTGCGAGCGCCTCCTCCGAACCTGGAAAACTAGAAATTAATTCCCGCCAAACTTTAAATCCCGCCATAAACTGTTTGTCTTCGATATAGAGCTCACCCAATTGCCGCATCACATTCAGCTCTATCACATCGCCGCGCCAAGCCATGCGCAAATCATTCAAGCGTTTGATTGTTTCTGTACGCTCGATTCTGTGCTGCTGCGTTAAGTAATTTGCCAATGCAAATTGAGCGCGCGCGCGGTTTTTGCGATCAAGCGGATCTTTCGCCACTTTTTCCCACTCCGCTATTGCGCCTTCTTCATTCTCATCTTTTGCATTAAAAATACCGCGAAAATAGGAAACAGAATTTGCAAATTCTGGGCGCTCATCCGTACGAAGCTTTGATAAGATTTTTTCTGCTGCATCCAAATCGTTCTTCCGCAAACGCTCATCTAATGCCACCAAAGCAAAATCATTAAAAAGATAATCAGGATAAAGATTTAGAAAACCCTCAGCGTAAGAAAGAAAATTTGTATTCAGCTTCACTTGATTAGGCAAGTCCGCACCAGCCCACCACCATTTCACCCGCTTATTTACATCTTCCGTAGAAACATCTGCCACCTTTTCTTCTTTGTCATTTTTATCATTTTTGCCATCAGCAGGTGATGGCTGAACATCAAGCAATTCCTGATAATGGCGTGCAACAAAGCTTGCTGTTGCGTCCAAAGTTTCTACTTCTTCTGAATTTGCTAAACTCGGATCTATTTTCCGAATTAATTTCAGTAACCGCGATGAAGTTTCCAAAATCAGACGCGCAGCTTCACGCTTCTCTGCCGTGTCTTTTTCTTTCTCCTCTTCCTTGCTTCTAAACGCACTAGCATAGGCAGTTTTTCCCATGAACAAGCGATCAAGCTTCAATGCTGCTGACTGTTGCAACTGCGCTGCATTTTTCCAGAATTGAACTTCCGCCTGCTGCACTGGAGATAATTTGCTTACATCAATTCTTTCAAATGTTTTATACGCCTCTTCATAGCGAGCCATTAAATATTGGCTTGCGCCCTTAATTGCCAACACGTCATAAATTGCAACATTTGTATCAATTTGCTGCTCAATTACGCTAGAAACTGCCAAAGATTCCGCCACCAATTGATTTGCCAAATAAAAGCGCGCCAGATCCAAACGCTTGCGATTGCGCGCATCAGTTTTTGCCATCACAACATCGCGCTCCATATCGCGCGATGTCTCTGCAAATTCCTCCTGATCTTTTATTTTTGCCCAACTACGAAAACGAAATAATCCCTCTTCTTTCTGCTCTTGCGCTGCCGATAAAGCTGCTCCTGATGTCGGCGATTCAGAATCCGCCCCATCTCCTCCGACAGCAAGAGATTTGGTTAAACGCTGCACAGGCCCAACAAATTGTATGCCATATTTTTGTAGTTCTACTGACACTCCATCAGAATATAACTGCGCCACCACACCTTGCTGCGAAGGAAGAAGTTCGAAATCAACTTGCCTGTAGCGATCTTGTAATCCCATTCCTTCCTGAAAAACTGGCAAAATAACTAGTTCATCGCCAATTTCTGGATCTAACACACGCAGCATTTTTCCTGCATTACGCAGAGGCACAAACACACTTCCACCAGAAAGCTTGTTGTAATTTATACGCACCTCAAGCTGCTCGAGAAGCTCTGTGCGCAGCGGATAAAATTCAACAATCCAGTCATTTTGACGCTGCAAAACTTTTGGCATTGCAGGCCTTGAAAGAGAAAATCGTAAAATCGTATGTAAGCGATTTGGTACGCGTTCAACTTTTTTAATCAGGTTTTCATTTTTTTTGCGCAGCTCACGCAAATCGAAATCGCCATCCTGGTTGAAAACCACCCAAACTACCATTCCACGCCGAAATACCGCCGCAGGAACAGAGCGCTGCCAATTAAATTCCAAAGTGCCAAGCAGAGTATCTGGAGCAGTGTTTTTATCTTCCTCGGGAACAGGAACAAAAGCTGGCTTTTGTTCCGATACTAAACTTTCATTCTCACTTTCCACAGGATGTGGCAGCGTTTTATTTTCTGCTGTTTCTGGTATCTGCTCTGCTGTTTCTTCAAGATTTTGATCTTTTGGTGCCTCGGCTTCCGCCTGCTTTTTTTCTTCATCAGCAAGAGCATCTGCATTTTTTCTCTCGCCTTCTTCTGTACGAGAGAGCTCCTCTTCTTTCGGCTGTTCTACAGCGCTTGCTGCTGCATTTGTTTCAGCTTCGTTTTCTGATTTTTCCTCCGCACTTATTTCCTCTGCTGGTTTTTGCTCAGCAGTAGCGCCTGAATAGCTAGTTCCTGAAAGATCTCCAGCCGCCGCTGCTGCTTGAGTATTTTCAGCCGCCCCGTCTGTTTTTGCCTGCTCGTCACCAACCATCAAAACTGCGCCCGTTCCGCCATCCACACCTTGTGGATTAAAAACATACGGACCATTCTTCATCTCAAAAGATAACGCCGTTCCATCTTTGGAAAAATAAACCGACTCGACCAAATCTCCATATTGCTTCATGATTTCCTTAATCTGATCTTCGCCGAGAGTAAAAGGCTGCTCACCCGCAAAAGTTAGGCGATTGCCACGCATGCGCGCTTCTAGCGGCAATGGCGGATCAGAAAAAAGCATGATCTCCAGCGCCCGCCCGTGCCGCTCGATTGTCGCACGCACAAAAGGAAGAGTAAGTTCCTCGCCATCTTGTCCGCGCGCAACTGGGCCGAGCAGAAAAATCGCGAAAGAAAATCCCAGCAACGCAAAAAGGAAATTTCTTGAACGCATCGCTATGCGCACAAGAAATTTTCTCTCCTGATTTAAGCGTGTTTTTTTCATGAGGTCCTACGAATTACAATATCGATAGTTGCCGCATTAGTATTTTCCTCACGTTTCTTTTCTCCGAGAGTTTTACCAGGCGCACTTCCATATACACCCAAAGTGCGCGTTCCATTTCTTTGTTCTAACTCACGCGCCAGAGTCATTGCTCGCGCCAAAGAAAGCTCCCACAGGCTTGGCCATTCTGGCAAAGAATTTTCTGACTCTGAAATATCTACCGCACCAACAATTTCAATTGGTGTATCCAAGCGATAAAGCATCTGCGCTAATTGCAAAATAATTGGCTGCGCCGCTTCATTTATTTTTACTACCCCACCAGCAAACACTAGAGAAACTGGCAATGACAGCCGCAATCTATCTCCCTCCAAAGAAACATGCGCATGCTGTTGTAGAAGCGGAACATTATTTAAAGCCTGCCGCCAAACTGCATAGGTATATTCTAGATTGACCTCATGCAAAACTGGAACTTTTGCGTCTCCAAGCACCATGGTTTCTGATTTTAAGAACGCGCCTTCAGCGCCTCCTTTTGGATTAAATTTCGTCGCTAACGAGCCAGAGATTTCCTTCCATTTTGACTGCTCCATAACTGAAGATGCATACATCAGCAAAAAAAACGCCAACAATAAAGAGATCATATCAGCGAAAGAAACCATCCAAATATCATTAGATTGCTCTCCATCTTCTGGCTCGCGCGGCTTTTCTAAAAATTCTAAAATAGGTTTTTGCGGATTTTTATCTGACATTTTTTTTCCTAATCCGCATGTTTCTTTGTGCTGTCGCGCACATTGAAAGTAAAATAAACCAACGGCGGCAATGCCTCCATAGGTGAAGAAAATTCACTCCGCAAAACATCTGGAGAAATAACTCCTGATGTAATTTGCGACTCGCTCGCACCAAGATTTATAAGCTTTCTTGCCACCGCACCTGCATCAAATAACGCCGCCGCTGCAGCAGAAGAAGAAAGATCTCGCGCCTCGCCTTCAAAAAATCCTGGCAGAACCAAAGCCACATCAACTGCGGCTTCAACTCCTGCTGTTGTGCTTGTTAGCAAGTGTGCCAGCTCGATAAAAAAATTCTCCGCTGATTTTTGTGTCACATGATTATAAGGATCGATGACCATTTCATATGGAACCACCAGACGCATCACTCTGCCATCGACACTACTCTGCAAAAAAAGCTGCGGCAAATTTCCTTGCGCAGCCGCACCAATTTCCGAAAAAAAATCCCTAACCTGCTGCTGAAAAGTTAGTGGCTTTTGTCCTGGTACAACACCAGGATAACCAAGCTTGTTCGAGCTTCCAAACGCCTGCCTAACGCCACCTACAGCCTGCTGCATCAATTTAGCATCACGCCTAGCTAACGTTGTTAGTAACATAAAAAATACCAACAACAGCAAAAGCAGAGAGACAAAAGAAACCATCCAGCGTTGCTGCATTTATTTTTCCTTTTTCTCATTCACATTATCAGGTTTTAGCTGACGTCTATGCGCCAATTCAACGGTAATTTGTTTGGCGCGCTCAGGATCAACGCTCGATAAAATCGGCGCTAATTTTGCTTCTTTCATTTTATCCACAACCAGCATAAGAACTGGCAATTCCAGCGTTTCGAAAATTCGCGCCGCGTCTTTTGGCTTCATGTTTTCATAAACTTTTATCAGGCTTTTGATTTTCTGATCTTCTTTTTTGTTATATTCCGCCAATAATATTTGTACTTTTTCTTCCAATGATTTTAGTGCCTGCATTTTTTCAGAAATTTTTACCTCGGTTGCGTTGAGAACATTCTCGCGCATTTCAATGGTTTTTTCCCATTGCGCCAGCTCGTCTCTGCGCACCGCCAATCCCTGCAATAATTCACGCTCCATAGCACTTAAATCTGAAGGCTGCACTGCTTGAACGTTCCCGCTCTGAGCCGTGCTCGCACCAGACTCATTTGCAGCTGGCGCTTTTTTCGTCTCTGTATTTTCTGGTTTTTTTTCTCCCGCTGGAGCAGCAGCCTCGCCTTGTTGCGATTCTGGAGCATCTGACTGCGCTTCTGCTTTTGAAAATATCAGCGCGAAAGGAAGTGCCTGCCAAGAAGAATTCTCACGCAATTTTAACGACAAAGTCACCACCGCCACCAAGACAAGAAAGCCAAAAAAATGCGAGATTCGTAACATGAAATTAACGCCACCAGTTTAAGAAAATAAATTCAGCTATTGATATAATGTAACAATATTATGCCATCTGCGCATTTCCGTAACCAAGCGCACGCAGCATATTTTCAACTGGATCATTAGAGCGAGAGCGTGTTTTAGAATCTTGTAATTGCGCTTGCGCCTGTGTTTTATCTTTTTTATCAATTTTTTTATCGAAAGAATTTTCTGTTTTTGCTGGTGGCAAAATTCTTTTTACAGATAAAATTTCCTGTTTTTGTAACTGCTCTTCTTCCCGCTCTTTTGATTCTAATTTTTCTGAAACACGCTTAAGCAAAGCCTCAAGCGCAAAGCGTTTCTGCTCTGTTTTTACCGCTGGCTTTTCAATTTCATTTGCATCAAAAACTGAAGAACGCTGAGAAATCATCACAGGCATTGTGGCCATTTGCTGATTTTTTCTCGCCTGTTGCTCCAACGGCCTTGCAGCACGAATCGCCACTTCAAGCGCGTTAATAGAATTTTGCGCGCGGTCATTTATGTAGTGCAAATCACCAACTTGCGCCTGCGCCAATTCGAGATTTTTTGCTAAATGCGTTCCCACATATTCGCTAGTTTGTTTAAGCTCGCGAATACTTTCTTGCGCGCGCTTCACCGTTTCATCCAGACGCTTACACAGCGCAAGCATTTCTCCTTTGCTTGTGTGCATGTTTTTCATGCGCTTAAGCACCAGTAAAACATAGCAAACTGTTGTGACCATCATCAGCAACAAAACCGCATCAAAAATCATCCCCGTCATAAAGCCTCCTTAAGTCTTTTATTTAGTATTTCCTGTACAGAAATCGCCATTGAATCTTCAACACGACCAATTTTTCCTGATAAAACCTCTACGCCTCGACAGCGCACTATCACTGGATCTTCAGGTTTTTGATCAAGCAAAAGAGTGTTCCCAACCTTCAAATGCATCACGTCTTTCAGCAGCGCCCGTCTACGACCAAGCAACGCCTCAACTTCAACCGAAGTGCCGTAGATTTCTCTGCCCAAATGCATTTCCCAAGCCGTATCTTTACCGAATTTTTCACCCATAAAAACTTGCGTGAGCAATTCTTTGATTGGCTCCAAAGTTACATAAGGAAACATGATTTCTATATTGCCGCCGCGCTCTTCCATATCAACGCGCAATTGTAATAATATAACAGCATCTGAAGGATGAGAAATTGTCGCAAAACGCGGATTAACCTCCATGCGCTCAAAGCGGAAAGTGGCAGGGCTCAGCGGATCAAAAGCCGCCCCCATATCGGCCAAAACCAAATCGCTGATATAGCGAATAACACCCTGTTCAATTGAAGTGTATGGCCTTCCCTCAATGCGAATTGGTCGATTTGATTTTCTACCACCAAACAACACATCAACCATTGAGTAAACCAACGATCCGTTGAAAGTTATGATGCCAAAATTTTCCCACTCCACTGCTTTAAAAATCGATAGTAACGCTGGCATAGGAATTGAATTCACATAATCGCCAAAACGCAATGATGTTATCGAGTGAATATCAACATCGACATTGTCTGCTGTAAAATTACGCAATGACGTAGAAAGCATGCGCACGAACCGATCAAAAACCACCTCCAACATCGGCAAGCGCTCGTAGGAAAGCAGCGCTTTATCAAGCATCGCTTCTATTCCAGTTTTTACTTGCTCTTGCTCAACGCGACCACCATCGAAACCAAGAAGATTATCTATCTCTTCTTGCGTCAATGCGCGACCAGCCTCTCCCGCTTCATCAGCAGAATCAGCCGCAGCAGCGGCAGCGATTGCCGCTCGCTCCGCCTCATCAGATATTTGAGAAATTTCAGCTTCTTCTGCCATCGGGAGCGTTCTCTGTCCTTATATTGATCCGCCACACCTACCTGGAAACAAAAACGCACGACCTACATTGTCGCGCCTGAATATTTTTTAGAAATGCCCTTTAAAATTTACTGCACTAGAATTTCTTTGAACAAAATGTCATGCACCTTCACAGGATAAATCACTTTATTGATACGAAGTAACAACTCCTCACGCAGACGATAAATCCCCGCAGATCCCTGCAAATCATCAGCCCTAAGCTCGCGCAAATAAACCTGGAAACTATCACGAATACGCGGAAGCTTCGCTTCAACTTCCGGAATTTGTAATTCTCCTGCAAGCTCAAGCGAAACGGTCATCTTCAAAAAACTCGGCCTTTTACCGCCAACATTTAAATTCACGATGAACTCTTCTAGATCATAATAAACTTGGCGATTCGCAACGCCGCCAGCCACAGAACCTGCCCCACCCTCAGCCATAGCAGCTGGATCTGCAGCACCATCTACCTCAACTGAAGTTTCAACCGCAGCAACTTCTTTTCCCAAAAGCCGGTCCAAAAATCCGAAAAAATAAAGCGCCGCACCCGCACCAACAATCAGCAAAATAAGAGCGACCAAAACGATGATCAG
Organism: Rickettsiales bacterium; assembly: GCA_044355085.1. Classification (GTDB taxonomy): domain Bacteria; phylum Pseudomonadota; class Alphaproteobacteria; order Rickettsiales; family JBIKYU01; genus JBIKYU01. The sequence continues at coordinate 60,634 of JBIKYU010000002.1, forward strand.
AATTTTTTTTCTACCGCCACCAGCAGGAGCTTCTCCACCTACGGCAATTTCACCTTCTTGCGCAGAACCTTCCTCTGTAACAGCAGTAGTATCGTTATTATCTGCCACCATTTTTTCCTCTATTCACAAAAAATAATCCGCCAAAACCCGCGCAAATCCACTGGTTTTCTGACATCTAACCGCATCAATATATTGTGGAGCGCGCGTCAATTTATACGAATCGAACTCAAAATCTAGTGTTTTCGAGAAAAATTTTCCGCGCTTAAAAATCCCTTTTGTTCATTGCGTTACTTGATTTTTCTAATAACTCAGGTCGGCAATTTTTTCCTACTCGCACACCTTCATCCTTTGATTGGATTTTTAAACATAGCTGTCAATGCAGAGTTTATGCTCTTGGCACGACTCTTGCATATACTAGTGCACGATGTTTCTAAAAAATATCGGCTTGCACGTAGCATTCATCATCAGCTTTTTTGACGAAACTCAAGAAAGCTTTGGCACGTAGCCTCCCTCAAAAAATGCATCGCCAGAGGGCGCGCGCTATGAGCAATACCAATTATGTTTTGCTGGCAAAACAACAAGCGAATCTCATTCACATGGATCGCGTTGCCGACAACATGGCCAACGCCAACACTGTTGGTTTTAAATCTGAGCACGATGTTTTTAAATCGCATCTTGTGCCGATCAAAAATGGTGAAAATATTTCTTACGGAACTTTTGGCTTCACACGCCGCGACGCGTCTACAGGTCCGATGCAAGTAACGGAACGCCCACTTGATGTGGCGATTCAAGGCACTGGTTTTTTCAAAGTACAAACTCCTCAAGGCGAGCGCTACACCCGCGCAGGAAACTTCGCCATCGATAATGACGGCAGATTAGTTACTCAAGATGGCTATGCGGTTATGGGCGCAGGCGGTGGCGGCGTAAATCTTCTGCCTGAAGACACCAACATCAGCATTCGCGACGATGGCACAGTTTTTTCTGGTGAAAATGAACGCGGTCGCATTGGCGTTTTTGATGTTGGCGATCCACAAGAATTAACTCGCGTTGGTAATAATCTTCTTCTGTCTTCGTCTGGCGATTCTCTAAGCGAGAGCAGCGTTCTGCAGCAGGGAATGCTTGAAGGATCAACCGTCAGCGCCGTCACCGAAATGTCGCAAATGATTAGCGCCTCACGCGAATATCAATTGATAAACGGGCTGCTCCGCCAATTGCAGGGCGTCTCTTCGCAAATGGGTCAACGCCTAGTCAACGCTCAGGTTTAATTTGGAGTTTTACTCATGCTTGCTTTAATGACCGCCGCAACTGGAATGTCCGCAGCAGAAACGCAAGTTGATGTTATCGCGAACAATCTTGCCAACCAAAACTCAACTGCGTTCAAGCGTCGCCGCGCTAGTTTTTCTGATTTGATTTATCAGAACAAAGTAACTGTTGGCGCACAAACATCAGACACTGGAACCATTCGCCCAGTTGGTGTTCAGGTTGGTCTTGGTGTGAATACTGGCGCTGTTTATATGCTTCCAGAACAAGGAACTTTAAGCAAAACAGATGGTCGCTTTGATATTGCTCTAAACGGCAAAGGTTACTTCCGCGTAACGCTTCCAGATGGATCAGAAGTTTATACGCGCGACGGCTCTTTCAAAACTAATGCTGATGGAGAAATTGTCACCAAAGATGGCTTTACTGTATCGCCAGGAATAAGCGTTCCCGCAACCACAGAAGAAATTAGTATCAATGCCAGCGGTGAAGTCTTAGCCAAAATTGCTGGTGCGACCGAGCTACAAAATTTAGGCCAATTTGTTGTGGTAAATTTCATCAATGAAATGGGCCTTGAATCGCGCGGAAACAACTACATGAGCGAAACTCCAGCCTCTGGAAATCCAATAGATGGCATCGCCGGACAAGAAGGTTTGGGCGAGCTTTTACAAGGTTGGCTGGAAGGTTCAAACGTCAATCCCGTAACTGAATTAACCGATCTAATCAAGGCGCAGCGCGCTTTTGAATTCAACACCAAAATCGTACAAAAAACTGATGAAAACATGCGCAGTCTTACACAAATAGTTGGATAGTTTTTTAAAATTAAAGGAACTCTTATGCCTCGCTTTTTCTTTTTTCTATTTGCATTTATTTTCTTTGCCCAAGCACATGCAGAATCACCATCGGCAAATAAAATGTTGACCGCATGGCGCGAGAAAATTGAAGAAAAAATTCTCGAACAAGAACCAGAATTATCACGCGCAATAATCGATATAAATTCTCCATCAAATGAAGAGCTGGAAAATTTATCGCCTGAAGAATGGACGCTTGATCAATTTTCTCTCACACCTAAATCAAAACAATTTCAGGGGCTTTTAATTTCAAGCTCCGCTGACAAGCGCCCATTGCCAGTTAAAGGCCGCGCTGAAATTTGGGTGCGCATTCCTACTCTTTCGCAATCTCTTCCTGCGCGCGCATTAATTAAAGCTGAAAATATCCAGCTTACTGAAATTCCTTTTTCGCGCATCACCGCCAATACAATTCGTGATGAAAATAAATTAATCGGAAAAATTCTCACTCGCTCAATAATGGCTCTTTCTGCTTTGCGCCAACAAGATGTCAAAGAACCAATTTTAGTTTCCAGAAAAAATCTTGTTGATGTTGTTTATCAAACCGATCACGTCGAATTGCGCCTACAAGCTATCGCTCTAGAAGATGGGAAATTAGGCGATAATATTCGCGTACAAAATACCAACAGCCAAAAAATTATTGTTGGCCGCATTGCTGCTGACTCAACCATTCGCATGAATTCTCCGACAAAATCTTCTCTATAAAAAGGCGCTCTCACAATGTCTAAAAACTCAATTTCAAAACGCTGCTTTGTTTCATTATTTTTACTGCTTGGCAGTAGCTCATTAACTGGCTGTCAAGACCAGATAGAGCGCCTAAACCGCATAGGCAGCACACCAAAAATCGATAAAATGACCATGCCTGAAGAAGCTTCAAACTACGAAACGATTCAATGGCCACACGGAAATGACACTTCAAAACCAAATCCAAGTTCGCTGTGGCAACCTGGTTCTTTTTCTTTTTTCAAAGATCGTAAAGCCCGCCAAGTCGGAGATATTCTGCGCGTCTCCGTCAAAGTAAAAGACAAAGCACAATTAGATAGCTCCGCCACACAAACGCGCGGCGCGAAAGAAACCGCAACCGCTCCATCAGCACTTGGGCTTGAGAAATTAGCTACAGGCTGGCTACCAGGAAAAGCGGTGCTTTCAGATCTCATAAATGTTGATGGCTCACGTAATCACACAGGCACAGGAAAAATCGATCGCGGAGAAACAATCGAAACTGAAGTTGCGGCAATGGTTACGCAAATTCTTCCCAACGGCAATCTAGTAATTCACGGCGACCAAGAAATTCGCGTTAATTCCGAACTCAGAAAAATCACCATCAGCGGAATTGTTCGCGCCGAAGATATTGGCGCGGACAACGCCATAAACTCTAGCCAAATTGCGCAAGCGCGCATTTCATACGGCGGAAAAGGTCAGCTAACTGATACGCAACAACCGCGCATCGGCCATCAAATTATCGATGCAATCTCGCCGTTTTAATTTGCGTAAATATTTTTAAATGTAACCCTCCCCTAATAACAGCACTGAAACTAAGTAGAGGTTCTGGTAATAATTTTCTAATTGTGAAAGAAACGTTTATGAAGAAGCATAAATTGAGTGAATCACAGATCGTGAAGTTGTTTTAGGAAGGTGCTTCTGGCAAGGATACGATTGAGGTTTTATGCCGTCGTTATGGTGTATCTGAAGCGGCATAATACGGTTTGAGATCGCAGTATGGCGGCATGTCGCTATCAATATATCGCAGACAAAAACATAGAAACGATTTCTAGAAATGAATTATTTTTTGTGAAAAAATTTTTTTTAAGAATACAAAGACAAGAAAATCCCTGGCTTCCGCCTTGCATAAAAACATAAATTCATACCAACATAGATGTTGGTGTAATTTTTTGTCCTTGCCTTGACGCCACGTCTGGTTTTATTACCTGGTGGAAATTATACCTCTTCATATTTTTTAAGCATGCAGAGAATCTAAAATTTTATAATGGTCTTTGACCTAAAAACTCTAGCTTGCGCGAGAAAGGATCTGTGATGTCTCTTATCGATACGGATAATAAAACTGCTTCTCTTAATAACTCTCCACGCTTGGTGCATTATGCGCCTTCTCTTCCACAAGAAGATTTAGCTTACGTGCGCGCTGCACATGCTCTTACTGTCGAAGCCCTGGGAAAAGGCTGCGATGTAACGCATTTACCAGAAGGAGAACTTTGGGTGACGGAAGTAAAAACCATCACCTACAAATATTTTTGGAACTCTGAAACGCAAAGCTTCGAGCGCTCGAAGAAAAAGCGCCGCAGAACTGTAGTGCGCAAAAATATCTCTGCTGACAAACTGCATATATCCGCGCTTTAATATTGCATTACTAAACTAGTTTGTTTAGAGAGACCCCGCCTATTGAATGTTTATCGAATATTTGATCGAATGCGGGAAATTTTATGCCAAAATCTTCTATTAAAAAAGTTGTACTCGCTTACTCTGGCGGGCTTGATACCTCGGTTATTCTTTGTTGGTTGAAGGAAAATTACGGCTGCGAAATAGTTACATTTACCGCCGATCTTGGCCAGGGCGAAGAACTCGAGCCCGCACGCAAACGCGCTGAATCTTTCGGCATCAAACAAATCTACGTTGATGATCTACGCGAAGAATTCGTCCGCGATTTCGTTTTCCCAATGTTTCGCGCCAACACCACTTATGAAGGTTTGTATTTACTCGGCACATCAATTGCGCGCCCTTTAATTGCGAAAAGGCAAATTGAAATTGCGAAAGAAACTGGTGCTGATGCGGTGTCACACGGCGCAACTGGCAAAGGCAATGATCAGGTGCGTTTCGAGCTCGGCTATTACGCGCTAAAACCAGATATTCACGTTATTGCACCTTGGCGCGAATGGGATTTAAACTCGCGCACACGCTTGATTGAATATGCCGAACAAAAAGGCATTTCTGTTTCCAAAGATAAACGCGGCGAAGCTCCTTACTCAATGGACGCAAATTTGCTGCATATTTCTTACGAAGGAAAAATTCTCGAAGACCCTTGGATATCTCCAGATGAGGAAATGTTCCTGCGCAGCGTTTCTCCTGAAAATGCGCCAGACACCGCCGAAGAAATCACGATTGATTTTGCCGAAGGCGATGCCGTTGCGGTAAATGGAGAAACGCTTTCTCCTGCTAATCTTTTAGCAAAGCTCAATGCTCTCGGCGGAAAGCACGGAATTGGCCGTCTTGATCTGGTTGAAAATCGCTATGTTGGTATGAAATCACGCGGCGTTTACGAAACCCCAGGCGGAACAATTTTGCTGCAAGCGCATCGCGGCATTGAAAGCCTTACTCTCGATAAAGGTGCTGCGCATTTGAAAGACGAATTAATGCCACGCTACGCCGAACTTATTTACAATGGCTATTGGTGGAGCCCTGAGCGCCGCATGCTACAAGCAGCAATCGATGCTTCTCAATCGCGCGTAACTGGCACAGTTCGGCTGAAGCTTTACAAAGGCAATGCGACTGTTATTGGCAGAAAATCTCCAAACAGCCTTTATCGCCAAGACATCGTAACGTTTGAAGCCGATCAGGTTTATAACCAGCGCGATGCTGAGGGTTTCATCAAACTAAATGCGCTGCGGCTTCGCTTGCAACCAAATAGCTAGCAGCCTGCTATAGCAGGAAATATCATAGCTATAGCGAGCGATTCTAGGCCTCTTGGCTTTGTTGAGTCTCTCTCGGAGCAGAAACAAAAACGGCGTTATCTAGTTCCGTTTGCGTGCAAAGACCAAGCAAAACTGGATCGCGCGGTTTCAAATTATTATGGTTCCAGTGGGTTTTATCCCGCACTCCAGCGATGGTATTTTTTGTCGTACCAACTAATTTCACGATTTGCGCGTCAGTTAAATGTGGACAATTTTTCAACAGCCAAGCAATTGCGTCTGGCTTATCTTGACGCCTTGCAATCGGCGTATATCGTGCTTTTCGTGCTTTTCCTGATGCAGAAATAAATTGCTCTGCATTAGCATTAAGGCGCAGACGCGCTTTTTCATCGCGCTCGCAACGTTTTATTTCCTCTGCACTAAGCTGGTGATTAGTAACTGGGTCTAAGCCTGAAATTCCAACCGCAACCTCACCATCCGCAATGCCCTGCACTTCCAAAGGATGCAGACCACAAAATTGCGCCACCTGATCAAAAGTCAAAGTAGTGTTCTCAACCAGCCAAACTGCTGTAGCTTTAGGCATAAGAGGTAAAACCATGATGTAATCCTTCGATTTGATCTCAAATTAATAGCGAAATACTCTAAGCAAAAAAGCCTCTTCCAAAGATGCACTCTGCTTAAGCGCGAACGGTATAAAAGCCGCTCCCTAGCACTGCAAGACAATTTTTCCGATATGCCCACCTTCTTCCATTGCCGCAATAGCGCTATTTGCTTCGGAAAAAGGATAGATTCTTGCAATTACTGGACGTATTTTTCCTTGCGAAACCCAAGGCATAAATTCTTTCTCAACCGCAGCAAAAGCGCGCCTACGAACAGTTTCAGACTGCGAACGCACTGTTGTTCCGACAATCTTAAGCTGCTTCATTAGCACAGAAGAGAGCGAAACAGAATCTGCCTTCGCGCCTCCAAGCAAAGCAATTATGCTAAGCCTACCGCCACGCCGCAACAGAGAAATATGCTCAGAAATTTTTGCAGCGCCAACCATATCCAAAATACAATCTACGCCTTCAGAATTTGTTGCCTGCAATAATTCTGCGTGGAAATTTTTATTATAATTAAAGGCTGGAATTTTCATCTCTTCCTGAAGAAACAAAATTTTTTCTGCTGTTCCCGCCGTTGCAAAACAACTAGCTCCAAAAAGCTTTGCTACTTGCAAGGCGATAACGCCGATGCCGCTTGTCCCGCCATGCATGAAAAATCTCTCGCCCGCAATTAATTCTCCGCGCTCAATAACCGTCAACCAAGTTGTAATCATTGCCTCAGGCAATGATGCAGCTTCAGCAAAAGAAATATTCTCAGGAATTAAAAGCACTGTCTGTGGTGTAGCAACAACATATTCCGCATATGCTCCGCCAGCGACAATGCCCATAACCTTTGCACCGAGCCATTTTTGCGCGTCGATTTTTTTACCACAAGCAACCACCTCACCCGCATATTCCAAACCGAGAATATCGGTAACACCAGGAGGCTGCTTATACTTTCCTTGCACCTGAAATAAATCTGCACGATTTACTCCAATTGCCGCAGTTTTGATAAGAATTTCTTCGGCTGAAAAACTTGGCTTTTCGTAAGTTGCTCGAACTACGCACCCGTCTTGCGCGATATATGCGAGCATCCCCCCTCCTTACGAATTATTGTTGCTCAGCTAAAACCCGAACCAACATATTTACAGCGCTTTGATGCTGAGGATTACGAATTTTCATGAAATTACGTGAAACCTCAATGCACATACGCTGATGCTGATTTGGTAGAGCTTCAACACCTTCAGCAATTTCGTCGTAAAAATACGAAACGGTTTTGCTAAGCGCCTTTGCAATCGACGACAAGCGACCAGCAGAAATGCGGTTCGTGCCTTTTTCGTATTTTTGTAACTGCTGATGCGTTACACCAATCTTTAACGCCAATTGTTGGCGTGAAAGACCAAGAGCTATACGTAGCTCATGGATTTTTATTCCGATCATTTTATCAATCTGTTCGGTATATTTATTTTTGCGTGCCATACTATCTCCTTCTTCGTTATAGCGTTTGCGTGCATCTCTATAATGATTTGGTTAGAAATATGCAATAACTGGTTGATTTTCCTTCATTGTAAGTTAACAATCGCCTTTTTCTGCCATCCTCAGAGTTGCGCAACAACTGGATGCCCCCTCACATAAAATCCAGAAAAAAACAAATAATTACAAGAGGTAAGCCATGTCTTTTATTGATGAACTCCGCCTGAAGCTTAGCGACGCGCTACAATTAGAATTAGTAGAAATAAAAGATTTTTCTGCACAACATAAAGACCATGACGGCGTTCATGCCGACGGTGAAAGTCACCTACATGCAGTAATTGTCTCAAATGCTTTTGAAGGCGCTTCGCGTCTTGTCCGCCATAAAATGGTTCATGCAATATTGCGTAGAGAGCTTGAATCTGGCCGCCTACACGCACTTTCCTTGGTAACTCTTACGCCGAAAGAATATCAATTAGGAATTCAGCGCAAAGCTCCGCAACAACAATAATGCCATTCCGTATTTTTAATCATGCGCAAGAGCTGCGCATTTTTGGGAATATGAAATTATGCTAAAACGCAAATGCGTAAAGCGATTTAGAGCAGCGACGACTTAGGCGAGCAAAGAAATAGAATGGCATGTGATTTTAAGAGATGCCCTTGAGTTCGAACCTGTTTTGTGGCTATATGGCGCGCCCAACAACTTCAAAAAAACACCATGAGACAAAAACCATGCGTACTGGCACTGTCGAGCGCAACACCAAAGAAACCAAAATTTATGCTTCTGTAAATCTTGATGGTAAGGGAATTTACCAAATATCAACTGGCATTGGCTTTCTTGATCACATGCTTGAGCAACTATCAAAACATAGTTTGATGGATTTAACTCTCGAAGCAAAAGGCGATCTTCATATTGATTTTCATCACACAACTGAAGACTCAGCCATAGTCATAGGATCAGCCGTACGCAAGGCTTTGGGCGAGCCAAAGGGCATCGTTCGTTTTGCTGAAGCTCACGTGCCAATGGATGAGGCTCTAAGCCGAGTAGCGCTTGATATTTCCAATCGTCCTTATTTGATTTGGAAAGTTTCTTTTTCAAAGCCCAAACTTGGCGAAATGGATACAGAACTTTTCAAAGAGTGGTTTCAAGCCTTTGCGCAAAGCGCTGGCATTACGCTACATGTTGAGAATCTCTACGGCGAAAACAATCACCACATTGTTGAATCATGCTTTAAAGCTCTGGCAATTGCCCTCGCAAAAGCATGGTCTGTTGATCCGCGCAAAGAAGGCTCGATTCCTTCAACCAAAGGCGCTCTATAAAACGAATACGCTACGGAGAGACGAGGTCAAAATGTCATATTTCTTCGCTTTCAAGCGCCCACACAAAGCGCCTTCTAAAATGTTTGGTATTTTTGCGCACGAAACCTTGCCTGAAAGAGATTCTGCTGAAAATCCCTATTTTTTGCTTGCAGATTCTTTCTCTTTTTGGGCTGCTGCCCTCCAAACTTTATGGTGTTTTTATCACAGACTCTGGAATGAACTAGCCGTTCTTTTTTTGCTTTCTCTGGCTTTCTCTGCACTTGAAAAGCAAGGCCTTATCTCGCTTACGCAGTTTTTCATTCTTGGTTTTCTGCTCTCCATTTTTGTTGGTCTTGAAGCTCCTTACTGGCGACAAAAAAAACTTCTAAATCAGGGCTTCGTTAGTCTTGGTTCTGTTTTTGGCGCCAACAAAGATGATGCTTTGCGGCGCATTCTCGACACAAGGATTTCTGCATGAGCGCACGCATTCTTGTGATTGATTACGGTTCTGGCAATTTACGTTCGGTTGTAAAAGCGGCTGAGCATGTTGCTGCTTCATTGACTGATATTGATGTTGCTCTTTCTTGTTCAGCAAAAGACTTAGCAAACGCTTCGCATATTATTTTGCCTGGCGTTGGTGCTTTTGCTGATTGCAGCAGCGGACTCCTTGCTTTGCCTGGCATGCACGAGGCCCTATCACGCGCTGTGTTGGAAGAAAAACGCTGGTTTCTTGGCATTTGTGTTGGCATGCAGCTTCTTGCTGACCTCGGACACGAACACGGAAAACATCAGGGCCTGGGCTGGATTGGCGGCGAAGTAAAACCAATTCCACAGAATTTATCTCTCAAAATTCCGCATATGGGCTGGAACAGCCTTTCCTTCAAAGACAAAGAAAATCCTTTGTTTCGAGGCCTAGGCGATCAAACCGATATGTATTTTGTTCATTCCTATTATTTTTCGCCAACGGACAGAGAATCTATTCTCGCTACAACAAATTACGGCGTTGAAATTCCTGCAATAATCGCCAAAGAAAACATAACTGGCGTGCAGTTTCACCCCGAAAAAAGCCAAAAATCTGGATTACGATTCTTATCAAATTTTATGCGGAGAAATGCATGAGCGCCACTCCCACAAATCCAGCTCCACGCATTTTTGTTGAGCGGCTACAAACCTTATCCTCCACCGATTTAGAAGCTTTATGCAGCGCCACTGAAGATACAATTAGCGACAATAATCTCAGTTTTTCTGTTGGCCTAAATCGCACTGATTCTCCCTCGCGCGAGCGGCTCGAGAACTACTGGCGCGGCGTTGTTTTGGTGCCTGAACGCGTGCTGATAGTTGGTCGCATCGATAACAATATCGCCTCAGCAATCCAGCTGGTGAAGCCAAGCCCAAGCAATCAAACTTCCGCTTTTGCAGGCTCTCTTGATCATCATTTTGTTGCGCCTTGGGCGCGCGGCCACGGCCTGGCAAAATTGCTCGTTGCAAAGGCCGAAGCAGAAGCAAAAACCGCTGGCCTTTCTGTTTTGCGCTTAAGCGTTCGCGCAGAATTAGAAAGCGCCATCAAATGCTATGAATCGCTCGGATATGTTTTTTGGGGCAATTTGCCACTTTACGAAATGGTCGACGGAATTTTTCTCGCTGGCCACTTCTATTACAAAAAACTGGAGCAAAATAATGCGTAAACTTTCTTTATTTTTGTTGCTGGGATTTTTATCTGCCTGCACGACAACCAGCAGCGCTATTGCGCCTAAAGCAAGCGTTTCGCCAACAGATCATGGTGGTGGCTGGAAGGTTTTCCTGCAAGTAAAAGATCCTCACGCTGCTAAAAATTTTGACCAACGCGCCTGGGGTGAAGGCGAAGATCGTATCGAAACTAGCGCAATCGCCAGCGCCATAACTTCTGGCGCCGAGAAAGCTCTTACAGCGCTTGGCTTTACTCCATCAACCGATGATGACAGCGCCTTTCGCAGCCTAACTATAGAAATTCGTGATCTAAATTATGCTGCAAAACCATCGCATGTTTTGGCGGTAGACCTCACCGCTAACACTGAAATTTTTATCTCCGCCAGCAGGCGCGGGCAAAAATTTGAGCGCAGCTACACGCAAAATATTTCTCGCACGGTTCCGATAAAACCGAATAAAAAGAAAAATGAAGCCCTGCTAGAAGACTTGTTTTCTGGCACACTCACGATGATTTTCCAAGACCAACAACTGCTAAATTTTTTAGCGCACGAACAAGAATAAGACAAAGAGGCAAATATGATTATCTTTCCAGCCATAGACATAAAAGACGGCAAATGCGTACGCTTACTTCAGGGCGATTTAGCAAAAGAAACTGTTTTTCATAATCATCCAGCTGAACAAGCAAAAGATTTTGAAGCGCTTGGTTTTCAATGGATTCACATTGTTGATTTAAATGGCGCGGTTGAAGGCAAAGCTGTAAATGGCGCGGTTGTGAAAGCAATTATTCAATCAGTTACGATTCCCGTGCAGCTGGGTGGCGGAATTCGCTCTATGCAGGCGATTGAATCTTGGCTTGAGGCTGGAGTTTCTCGCATAGTGCTGGGTACAGCCGCTTTGAAAAATCCTCAATTAGTCAAAGAAGCCTGTCGCCGCTACCCCGATCAAATCGTTGTTGGCATTGATGCGCGCGGAAAAAAAGTTGCGATTGAAGGCTGGGTTCATGTTTCAAATGACGATCCGCTCACACTCGCAAAACGCTTTGAAGACGCTGGTGTTGCTGCAATTATCTATACCGATATTGAACGCGACGGAATTATGGCTGGCCCTGATTTACAAGGCACACTAAACTTAGCCGAAGCTGTTTCTATTCCAATAATTGCATCAGGCGGCGTGCGCTCAGTCAGCGATATAACCGAACTAAAAACTCTCGAATCCTCAGGCCTTGTTGGCTTAATTTGTGGACGTGCGCTCTACGAAGGAGCCATCGATCCCAAGGCCGCGTTGCTAGCAGCTTCTGCATGCTAAAAACTCGCATCATCCCGTGCTTAGACGTAGATAAAGGCCGCGTTGTAAAAGGCGTACGCTTTGTTGATCTAATCGATGCTGGCGATCCAGTTGAACAAGCGGCACTCTATGATGCTCAAGGCGCAGACGAACTCTGTTTTCTTGATATTAGCGCCTCTTTTGAAGCCAGAGAAACTCTCTATGAAATGGTCTCTGCTGTTGCTTCACGCTGCTTTATGCCATTGACCGTTGGTGGTGGCGTTAGAAGCGTTGATGACATTCGCCGTCTTTTACTTGCGGGAGCAGATAAAGTTTCGCTAAACACCGCAGCGGTAAAATCTCCTGATTTAGTCACAAAAGCTGCACAAAAATTTGGTACACAATGTATTGTCGTTGCGATTGATGCGCGTGAAGTTTCTAAAGGAAAATACGAAGTTTTCACGCATGGCGGTCGCACCACAACTGGCCTAGACGCTGTTTTATGGGCAAAGGAAATGGAACAGCGCGGTGCTGGTGAAATCTTACTAACCTCGATGGATCGTGACGGCACAAAAAACGGCTATCACCTTGAACTAACTCGCGCTGTTGCTGATGCGGTTTCCATTCCCGTAATTGCATCGGGCGGCGTTGGCACTTGCGATGATTTTATCGCTGGCGCACGCGATGGCGGCGCCACTGGTTTACTCGCCGCATCAGTTTTTCATTTTGGCACTTTAACTCTTGCTCAAGTAAAGCAAGCCCTAGAAAACGCAGGAATCCCGGTACGTTTATGAGCAAAAATTTTCTTCCAACACTTGAGCAGCTCATTCTCCGCCGCCAAGCAGAAGCCAATCCTTCGCAATCATACACCGCCTCGCTACTAACAAATGGCATCGAAAAAATTGCACAAAAAGTTGGCGAAGAAGCAGTGGAGCTGGTTATTGAAGCTGTGCGTGGCAATCACGAGCGTTTCAATGAAGAATGCGCAGACCTGCTTTATCACTTAATTGTTTTGATTGTCGCCCAAGGAAGTTCGCTGGAAAAAATCACCGCTATTTTGGAATCTCGCCATCAACATGTTCACCCAGAATAAGAGGCGACAATGAATATTCCTGCTTTTACTTACGATGAAAATAATATTTTTGCCAAAATTCTGCGCGCAGAAATTCCCTGCAAACGCATATACGAAGATGAATACGCACTTGCATTTCATGATATTCAGCCAGCAGCGCCAATCCATATACTGGTAATCTCTAAAGCTGCTTTTTGTTCTATCGAGCATTTTTTGGCTGAAGCTGGAGCAGAAACTATCGCCAATTTTTTTGCCTCCGTGCAAAAAATTGCTGCGGTTTCAGGGCTGGCAAATTCAGGCTATCGCTTGGTTTCCAATCACGGCGAAAGTGCTGGGCAAAGCGTTTTTCATTTTCATGTGCATTTATTGGGAGGAGAAATTTCTTCGCACGTGCTGATGAAATAATTGCTAGATATTTTGCACCAAAGCTGGTGCCGCTAGTAAGAATCGAACTTACGACCCCGTCATTACCAATGACGTGCTCTACCACTGAGCTATAGCGGCGCGATTTCCGCAGGTGGACAGAATCTGATTTCAAAAGCAGCGGCGCGCGAAGCTCTAAAATCGATCCTGGCAAGATTTTTTATCTTTATGTCCAAAAAGGGCGCGCAACATGCCATATAACCTTTTCTGAGGCAAGAGTCTTATGAACGAAAAAAAACAAAAGAAATCCTCTGCTGGCGAAGCAGGAAAAACGCTTAGACAGCGACGCACTCAGAAACTATCAGACGCATTAAGAGAAAACGCCAAGAGAAGAAAAAATTCAACGCGCCCACAAAAGGAGCAGCAATAACGTGTTGTTTTCTGGCGCCTTATTCAAGATATTCAGTGTTTTTAGCCGCAAAAAGCGCAAAAGCAAAAGGCAGCTCATTCGTGAGCGCAACCGGCGCTTGGCAATCATTCTAAATCACGTCAGACAACAGCAGCACGCGCGCCAAAATGCGCCTTCCACTGAAAATCTTACTCGTACAATCGAGCGTATTCGCCGCAAAAAAGAACGCGCAAAGAAAGAAGCTCGCGGCTGGAGCAAACAGGTGCTCTCGACTTCACGCGATCGCGGCGTTGAAACCAGAGTGCGGGAAGTGAGCGAACGTCTGCGCACTAAACGCGCAAGAGCGCGCAGCAGCTGGTAAACTATCCAATACTTTTAAGCCTTGCGCATATGACGCAAATGTTCGACTGGAATAAATTTTATTAACTCTATATGTTGGCCGCCCTTATACCGTTCCATATTTTAGCCTGAACTTGGCACTGCTGCGTTTTTAAATGCTTATGTACGCTAATAAGTACAATCTGCTTAAAAAATTTGTATCGCCTAGTCCTGCTTAAAACATCAAATGGAATTAAATTTTTAGGCTAAGTTTTTTGTGAGCAAGTAATGTCGATTTTGTCTGATCGTTGGATTCGTGAGCAAGCGCTAAATAACGGCATGATTTCACCTTTTGAAGAAAAACAAGTTCGCCAAGGCGTAATTTCTTACGGCGTTTCTTCCTATGGCTATGATGCGCGCGTATCCAGTAATTTCAAGGTTTTCACCAATATTGATTCTGTCGTCGTTGATCCAAAAGCCTTCTCCAGCCAAGGTTTTGTTGATCGCGAAACTGATGTTTGCATTATTCCGCCCAACAGTTTTGCGCTTGCAAGCACGGTTGAATATTTTCGCATTCCTCGCGATGTCTTGGTAATTTGCGTTGGTAAATCTACTTACGCACGCTGCGGAATTATTGTTAATGTCACGCCGCTCGAGCCCGAATGGGAAGGCCATGTAACCTTGGAATTTTCCAATACCACGCCTCTTCCTGCAAGAATTTACGCCAACGAGGGTGCGTGCCAATTTTTATTCTTCCGCGCTGAAGAGCCTTGCGAAACCTCATACGCTGATCGCTCTGGTAAATACATGGGACAGATCGGCGTAACTCTGCCGAAAATATAGGAAAAGCGCAGTGGATAAAATTCGCATTAAAGGTGGCCGAACATTAAAAGGCACTGTCGCAATAAGCGGGGCAAAAAACGCTGCTCTTCCATTAATGGCCGCAAGCCTTTTAACTGCAGAATCGCTCGAACTTTTTAATCTTCCTCATCTTTCTGATATTTCCACCATGGCGCAGCTTCTTGTTCAGCATGGTGTTGTTTTTTCTATGCGCAGTCTTGCCGATGGCGATAGCTCTGGCCGCGTGGTACGCCTACAAGCCGCAGATATTCATAATCTTGAGGCACCATACGACATCGTCAGAAAAATGCGCGCGTCCGTTTTGGTTCTGGGCCCGCTGCTTGCACGTTTTGGCAGCGCTCGCGTTTCTTTGCCTGGCGGCTGTGCAATTGGAACACGGCCGATAGACCGCCATTTAAAGGCACTCGAACAAATGGGCGCAACAATTGATATAACTGAAGGCTACATTGAAGCCTCTGTTCGTGGCCGACTAAAAGGTGCAGAAATTATTTTTGAAGCCGTATCAGTTGGCGCAACGGAAAATATTCTTATGGCCGCAACTCTCGCTGAAGGCACAACCAAAATAATGAATGCAGCGCGCGAGCCTGAGGTTCAAGACCTCGCTCTTTGTCTTTTAAAAATGGGCGCAAAAATAGAAGGAATTGGCACTGATTGTTTGATCGTTGAAGGGGTAGAAGCGCTTTCTGGCGCATCACATTCTGTAATTTTTGATCGCATTGAAGCAGGCACATATTTAGCTGCCGTTGCAACAGCAGGCGGAGAAGTCTTGTTGCAAGGCGTCGAGGCTTCTTACATGACGGCTTTTTTAGAAAAATTCCAAGAAGCTGGAGTGAGCATAAAACCTAAAGATTCTGGAATCCTAATCAAAGCAACTCCTGGATGCCTAAAATCTGTTGATGCTTCAACACAAGTCTATCCTGGTTTTCCGACCGACATGCAGGCTCAGCTTATGGCTGCGATGATTTTTGCTGATGGCACTTCTGCAATATCTGAAACCATTTTCGAAAATCGCTTTATGCACGTGCCTGAATTATGTAGGATGGGCGCCCATATTTCTGTCAGCGGACACACAGCTTTGGTTCGCGGCGTGAAATCCTTGCGCGGAGCCGAAGTTATGGCGACAGATCTTCGCGCTTCTGTTTCACTTATAATTGCGGCCTTAGCTGCAGAAGGCGACTCAATAATTCACCGAATTTATCACATTGATCGTGGTTACGAAGCCATCGAGGAGAAGCTAGCTGGCTGCGGCGCTGCCATAGAAAGAATTACCTAAAACCAAGATTCTTAAGTGAAT
>JBIKYU010000140.1:0-2698 GCA_044355085.1 Rickettsiales bacterium
TACGGTTACAGCGGATAGAAGAAATTCTATTCATCAGCTTACAAGCAGTACACATAAGATAGGCGGTATAAAAGTAACAAAATTCGAAAGACAAGATACAGGTGTTCAAACCAAACAAAATAAAACGGATACACAACCTCAAAGACGGTAAATGTAAAACTAATATCTACAAAACTAACCGCTTAAATTAGCTTTTATAAAAATAAAAAGGCCGCATTTTGCGGCCTTTTTTTATTGGCAAAGTTAAAATTTTTTTCAAAACATTACTAGCATCCCATATTTTTTGACGGAATGTAAAATGCCAAGTTTTAAGCGGCGCGCACTTAAACTTACATTAGCATTAAAAATTGTAATAGAAAAAACAGGTGATTTTATAAAATTTCTTTGCTTTCATAATAATATTTATGGCATCTAACTTGCAGAAAAATTCCGTGTAAACAAAAGAATAAAAGCAGGAAAATTATGCAGAAAAATATTGTTGAGTTACGAGAATTGATCGCAAAAGAAAATCTCGACGGATTTTTTCTCTCTACTACCGATGCCTATCAAAATGAATATGTACCGCCTGCTTTTCAGCGCCTTTCCTGGCTTTCAGGCTTTACTGGTTCTGCTGGCGCTGCAATAATCAGCAAAGAAAAAGCCGCATTTTTTACCGATGGCCGCTATACCGAGCAAGCAAAGCGTGAACTTTCCAGCGATTTCACCATTCACAATACTGCGATTTTTACTCCAAGCCATTGGTTGCGCGAGCAGAAAAAAAACTTCCTTCTCGGACTAGATCCATGGCTTGTTACCGAACCACAAAGTAAAAATTTTATCAAGGCTGGCGCAGAAATTATTGCTCTACAACAAAATCCTATTGATATTTTATGGCACGAAAAACCAGAAATTCCTCAAAGCGCAGTAAAAAATCACGCTCTACGATTTTCGGGACAAAACTCTCTCAGCAAACGCAAAGAAATAAGCAATAAATTAAAAAGCAGTAACGCTGACGCCTTACTTATAACTTCACTAGATAGCATTGCGTGGCTACTAAATATTCGCGCTGCAGATATTCCTTTTACGCCCTTTGTTTTAGGCTATGCATTTCTAATTGCCGCCACTCAACATGTGCATTTTTTTGTGCACCACAACAATTTTTCAAAACTTGAAAAAACCAGTTTTCATGAAAATAATTACGCTTCAATAACCGCAGAATTAGCTGTTTTTAAAGGAAAAAATGTTGCCATTGATCCAAATCGTACACCACTTGCTTTAGTAGAATTACTAGAAAAAAATGGAGTTATACTGCAGCGCAGCGAAGATCCATGTCAAATTTTGAAGGCTTGCAAAAACAAAACTGAACAGATGGGAGCAAAAGCCGCACATGTTCGTGACGGAACTGCATTAACTGAGTTTTTATGCTGGTTTTCTCAACATGGCTGCATAAAAAATTTCAGCGAGTATCAGCTCGGAAAAATTTTAGAAACATATCGCAAAGAGCAAGATTTATTTGTCTCGCAAAGCTTTGAAACTATTTCTGGATTCAAAGAAAACGCAGCAATAATTCATTATCGCGCCACAGAACAAAACGCCAAAACCATAACTGGGCAGGGCTTATATTTACTTGATTCTGGCGGACAATATCACGATGGAACCACAGACGTAACCCGCACAATTGCCGTAAAAAAAGCTAGTAGTTTAGAGAAACGCCACTACACTTTAGTTCTAAAAGGACATATTGCACTAGCTTCCGCAGTTTTTGTGCAAGGCACAAAAGGATCAGAACTAGATCATCTCGCGCGTCAATTTTTATGGCAAGATGGACTTGATTATGATCACGGAACTGGCCATGGAGTTGGCAGTTTTCTTAGTGTTCACGAAGGCCCACAACGAATAGCTAAGCGTGGAGGTGATATTGCACTGCAATGCGGAATGATTATTTCAAACGAACCTGGATTTTATAAAAGCGGAGAATATGGAATTCGCATCGAAAATCTTGTGCTAGTAAAAAATGCTGGTAAAAATTCTCAAGGGAAAGAGCTCTTATCATTTGAAACACTTACTCTTGCACCACTAGACCCAAATCTTATTGCTTGGCACCTGCTTAATGAAAAAGAAAAATTTTGGCTGCTGCAATATCACCAAAAAATTCTTACCCAGCTTGCGCCAAAACTCAAACCCTCAACAAAAAAATGGCTTAAGGAAATTATTTGCCAGTTTGAGGGAGAGGTATAAAAAATAAAGACTATAAAAACACTAAAAAACTTTATCCTGCAAGTTTCATCAGCTCAAAAAACAGACGAACAGGCTAATTATAAACTCAATTTTTTTATGGCTAATAATTGGTCACGATACCTTCTCTCCACTGAGTAGCTAATCAGAAGAAAAACTAGCGAATGAACTTCAATCTTATTTATCTCCACGCCACGAACCAACCTAAACGCTTCCTTAATAATTATCCCTGATGCTATAAGCATTCTGTGGAATTATTAGTAGGGGGGAAAAGATATGTCTAAAAACACCGCAAATAGCGATAAACCGCGCCTAAAAATCAAACAATTCAATCTTATCAGTCAATTTTCTTGCCTGGGAGATAAATGCCCAAATCACTGCTGCGGCACCTGGAATGTGAATGTCGACAACCAAACCGTCGCAAAATACCAAGAATCAGCACCAGATTTAATGCAGTATGTCGAAAAAAACGACAGCGGAGAAG
>JBIKYU010000046.1:0-9834 GCA_044355085.1 Rickettsiales bacterium
TCTATATTTTGATAAAACCAATTCAGAATGTTACTTATTACAAAGTTATTCCTTCAATACATGACCTGCTAATCGCAACTGCAGTAGCAATTTTATCAAGCATCATCGCTTTTATTTTTTATCGACTACTGCGTCGCAACGCCATTTATTATCTATAAAACTACACATATTTTTTTGCGCCATCCTGCGGTTTTTTAAGGAATTTTTTCATCTCCTACCAATGATTAAAAATCGCGAAAGCCAATTTTTGCGCGGCCTTGCGCGATTCCGGCAAGTATTTTTTTTCAACATTCTTTTGTAAAAATGCTTGCAATTGATAAGTAGTAGTGATTATCTCAGCGCCCTAATCGTTATATACCTTGCGTTTCAACACTTGCATAAGGGAGTCACCATCGTGAACAAAAATGATCTTATCAATCTAGTTTCCGATAAAACCGAATTCACTAAAGCTGATGCTTCAAAAGCTATCGATGCCGTTTTCGACGCCATCACTGATGCTTTAGCAAAAGGCCGCGAAGTTCGTCTAGTAAATTTTGGAACATTTTTAGTTGCTAAAAGAAAAGCAACTGAAGGCCGTAATCCTCGCACTGGTGCTGTACTTCGCATCCCTGCAAGCAAGCGTCCAAAATTTCGTCCTGGCAAAGCACTAAAAGAGGCTTGCAACTAAGAACTTTTTCAGTATTTTGCAAAAGGCACCGCGAAGCGGTGCCTTTTTTTTCCAGAGTTTTCCTTGGCTTCCAAGATATAATTCTAAAAAAATATTGTGATTTGTTGTTATTTGAATGGGCGATTAGCTCAGTTGGTAGAGCGCCTCCCTTACAAGGAGGATGTCGGCAGTTCGAGTCTGTCATCGCCCACCAATAACAACATAAAATAAAACAAATTTTCAAACCAACAATTGGAAAATTTGTTTAAAAGCACCTAGCTTTTTTTGGCTAAGGGGGTGTAGCTCAGTTGGTTAGAGCGTCGGCCTGTCACGCCGAAGGCCGCGGGTTCAAGTCCCGTCACTCCCGCCATTCCTCAACAGCTTTATATTTCGAGCTGCTTTTATTTTTTGAAGGGACGCTCTGCAGAATGTCCAAAAATCCTCCCTTCATTCATTTGCGCGCCCATAGTGCATATTCGCTTTCCGAAGGCGCAATCCATCCCAAAAAACTAGCCGCCTTGTGCGAAAAATATCAAATGCCTGCTGTTGCCATGACCGACAGCTCCAATCTTTTTGGCGCTTTGGAATTTTCTAAAGCCTGCACAGATATTGGCGTCCAGCCAATTTTTGGCGGAATTTTTCACTTACGCATTGCCGCCACAATTAATCACGCCGAGCATTTTCCTAAAATACTTTTGCTTGCAAAAAATGATGATGGCCTAGCCGCCTTATATTCCATCATGCATTTTGCTCATAAAAACACTGCGCACTCGAGCACGCCACATATTCGTTGGGAAGAATTATTCTCACATAGTAAAAATCTTATTTTACTTTCTGGTGGAGTTGAAGGGCCAATCGGACATTTCCTGCAAACTGGACGTGAAGGCGAGGCGGAAGATTGTCTTTTGCGCCTGCGCGATAATTTTAGTGACCGCCTGTATATCGAGCTAATGCGCCATAATTTGCCAATAGAAAAGCAACTTGAGCCCAAATTTCTTAAATTAGCAAAAAGTTATAATATACCAATTGTTGCCACCAACGATGTTTACTTTGCTATCGCCGACATGTTTGATGCGCATGATGCATTGCTCTGCATAGCTTCTGGACGCTATGTAAGCGAAGATGATCGCCGCCGCGTTACGCCAGAGCATTATTTTAAATCGATGGAGGAAATGGAAAAACTTTTCTCTGATCTGCCCGAAGCAATTACCAATAGCGCCATTATCGCCAAACGCTGCGCAGCTCTGGTAAAAAGCCGTGCGCCAATGCTACCAAGCTTTCCTTGTGAACATGGCAGCAATGAAGCAGAAGAACTAGAAGCTCTATCACGAATCGGACTTGAACAACATTTTATCAACAGCGTATTTCCACGCGCCTCCACCGCTGAAGAACAACAAGAGCTCAGAAAAAAATACGAAGAAAGACTGGAATTCGAACTCAGCGTAATTAAGCGCATGGAATATTCTGGCTATTTCTTGATCGTCTCTGATTTCATGCGCTGGAGCAAACGTAAAAATATACCAGTTGGGCCCGGACGCGGCTCTGGCGCTGGATCTCTGGTTGCTTGGGCGTTAGAAATTACTGATTTAGATCCAATTCGCTTTGGTTTGCTTTTTGAGCGTTTTCTAAATCCAGAACGAATTTCCATGCCAGATTTCGACATCGATTTCTGCCAAGAGCGCCGCGATGAAGTCATGCATTATGTACAAAAAAAATATGGTGCCGATCGTGTAGCGCACATTATTACTTTTGGAAAATTGCAGGCAAGGGCGGTTTTGCGCGACGTTGGACGCGTGCTGCAAATGCCTTACGGCAAGATTGATAAGCTCACAAAAATGATTCCCTTCAATCCGCTTGAACCAGTAACTTTGGCCAAAGCTATTGATATGGATAAAGGCCTACAACAGCTGCGCGATGAAGATCAGGAAATAGCGCGGCTTATAAATCTCAGCCTAAAATTAGAAGGTCTATATCGCCATGCTTCAACACACGCCGCTGGCGTTGTCATTGCCGATCGTGATTTAAAATCTCTGGTGCCAGTTTATTGCGACCAACGCTCGCCCATGCTTGTAACTGGATATTCGATGAAATATGCAGAAATGGCTGGCTTGGTGAAGTTCGACTTTCTCGGATTAAAAACTCTTACTGTTATCGCAAAAGCCACAGAATTCATTCACGCACACACTGGTAATTTCAACATCCGCAATATTGAACTCGATGACCTCAAAACCTATGCCATGCTTTCTGCAGGCGAATCGGTTGGCGTATTCCAGCTTGAGAGTGCTGGCATGCGCGACACGCTACGCAAGCTCAAACCCGATACAATTGAAGATATTATCGCGCTGATTTCTCTCTATCGCCCAGGACCGATGGATAATATTCCTACTTATATCGCGCGCAAACACGGCCTAGAAACGCCTGATTACCTACATCCCATGCTCACTGAAATTCTCACGGAAACTTTTGGCGTGATGATTTATCAGGAACAAGTAATGCAAATTGCGCAAGTCATGGCAGGCTACACTTTAGGCGGAGCCGATCTTTTGCGCCGCGCGATGGGCAAAAAAATTGCTGCCGAAATGGATGCGCAGCGTAATTTATTCGTTGAAGGAGCAATAAAAAATGGCGTCGATCCTCGCCAAGCCAGCAATATTTTTGATCTTGTAGCAAAATTCGCAGGCTATGGATTTAACAAATCTCACGCTGCAGCTTACGCAATAATTTCTTATCAAACTGCTTTTTTGAAAGCGAATTATCCTGTTGAATTTATAGCCGCGAGCATGAATCTAGATATTGATGACACCGACAAAATAAATATTTTTGTGCAAGAAACCAAACTCCTGCAAATTCCTTTATTAGCGCCAGACATCAATCTTTCTTATTCGCTATTTAAGCCAGAAGAAACTGCCGAAAAAAAAGCGATTCGCTATGGCTTAGGATCATTAAAAAACATCAGCGTCAGTGCTATAGAAATGATGATTTCCGACCGCATAAAAAACGGTCTCTACAATGATGTTTTTGATTTTATGGAGCGGGTTGGCACAAATTTCAATCGTCGCCAAATCGAGCAATTAATTCGCAGCGGCGCATTTGATTCTCTCCATAAAAATCGGCGCGAATCAATCGAAAATGTTGAAATATTTATGAGCTACGCGCAAATGCGCCGCGCCGAACGTCAAAGCTCACAAGGAAGTCTTTTTGCGGAAGACAAAGCTTTCGCTGATGAAAGGCCAAAACTAAAAACCACCAACGATTGGCAAGTTCTCGAGCGCCTACAAAATGAATATGAGGCTTTTGGTTTTTATCTTGAAGATCACCCGCTAGAATCTTTCAAACATATTCTTGGAAAGTCAGGAGTTAAGCCATTTTTAAGCGCAACTGCCGCATTACCAACTGGAGTATCTCGCCTAAAACTTGCTGGAATTGTAACAGGAAAATCAATCCGCTCATCCGCGCGCGGACGTTACGCGGTGCTGAATTTATCTGACAAAAGCAGTGTGTTTGAGGTTTCAATTTACAATGAAGATCTTTTGCAAACGCACCGCGAATTGCTAGAAACTGGCACCATGCTTTTAATGGAAATTGATGCGCGCAAAGACGAGGGCGGAGTCCGCCTTATTATTGATAAATTTCAATCATTAGAAGAAGCAGTTATCCATCTAAAAAGCCAAATAAAAATCACGCTAAAAGATAGTGAAAAAGGCAGCCTATCTCTGCAGCAAATGCTGGCAAAAACACCAAAAGGCCGAACAGAAATACTGCTCTCGCTCACTACAAAAGATGAGAAAACCAGGGCAGAAATTAAGCTTCCAGGCAGCTATCAAATTATGCCTTCGCAACTTGAATCAATAAGCGCACTCGACGGTATCGACACAGTCGAGGAGGTTTCTTAAACTCCAAAAGCAAAACGATCTTTTTTTAATCTCAAAAATTCAAGCTTTTTGCGTTGCAGTGCCACGAACAGATTCGTATGGTGCAAATCTCTATAATAATTGAGAAAACACAAATCTGCGAACAGACAAAAATGCGAGCTTTAAAACGCCATGCTTAATATCCTCCGCCGCGCTTCACAGAATTTATTTTTCAAGGCCATATTAATCGCCATTGTCCTCAGTTTTGTGCTCTGGGGCGTCGGCGACATTCTCCGCGCCAATCATTCAAATTCCGTTGCTGAGGTCGGAGACACAAATATCAGCCAGGAAGCCTTCCAGCAACGCTTTCAAGATGAGCTACAACGTCTACAAACTGCTTTTGGTGGCAAACTTTCACCAGAACATTTGCGTGCTTTTCGTTTAGAGGAAAATATTCTCAACCAAATGATTTCTCAAACTCTGCTAAACGAGCGCTTAGATGATCTAAAAATATTGGTTTCAGAAAACGCAATTTATCAAAGCATCGCCAAGCATGAAGCCTTTCATGATGAAAAAGGCCGCTTCAGCGCCGAGCGTTTTCGCACTGCTTTGAAAGAAAACGGAATGTCTGAAAAACAATTTATTTCTGATGTTACAAGCAGCATTCGTGAAGCTTTGCTAATTCGCAATTTACTTGCAACTCCAGCCATCAGCAGCAAATCAGCTGAGCTACTCGCAACCGCACAGCAAGAAAAACGTATAGTGACTAGTTTTTCCGTTCCAGCAAATAGCATCAAACAAATAGCCGATCCAAGCGACGCCGATTTACAGAAATTTTACCAAGAAAATTCACAAAATTTTCTTGTTCCTGAACAGCGCAATATTCGCTTTTTAATCATCAAACCCGAGATGATTAAAATTGCCGATAATGTTGATGAAGAGATTTTAAAACAACGCTATGAAGCAGAGAAAGAGCGCTTTTCTACGCCAGAGCGCCGCATAATCGAACATCGCGTTTTCGCTAGTGAAGAGGAAGCAAAAAAATTCCAAACCACTCTTGCAAAAACTCCTCTTGATTCATTAGGAAAAGGCGCCATCGCAATTGAAGAAAGCGCTATTTCAACACTTCCAACTGATTTGCAGCAAAAGATTTTTTCCTTACCAGTTAAAACCGCCAGCGATATTTTAGCCTCACCACTTGGCTGGCATATTTTTCTGACCACAAAAATTGAAGAAGCGGGAATAAAATCTTTTGCAGAAGTCCGCGAACAAATAAAAAGCGAGTTCAAAGAGCAGAAGTTAGGTGAAGAATTTTCTGCTCTCACACAACATGCTGAAGAACTTCTAGCAACAGGAAATTCACTCGAAAATGTTGCCAAAGAAATCGGCGGATTTGTTCAATCTGTAAACAATATAAGCAAAAGCGATCCCGCTTCCAGCGATGAAAAAACTGCAAAATTATTGAAAGATCCAGCATTTATCAAAGCTATTTTTGAAACTAACAAAGGGCAGGTTTCTCCTTTAGTTTCTCTCGCTTCAATTCAAAATAATATTGCGCTAATTGCTGTTGATGAAGTGCAGGAGGAGCGCATAAAAGCTCTCGATGAAATTCGCGGCACCGCCATAACTTTATGGAAAAAAGCTGAAAAAAATCGCCTTCTTAAAGTAAACGCAAACGAGTTTCTAAAACTCGCAACGAGTAAAAATGCCAATCTTGAAAAGATCGCGCAAAGTAATGGTCTGCTAGTAACTAGCAATCTTACTATCTCACGCCCTGCGCAAGAAAGAGCAGAAAATCCTGCTAAATCTTCAGCTTCAAATCTTATTCCACCATCTCTTCAACGCGAATTATTTACTCTGCCACTTAAGGCGCTTTCAACTTTACATGCGAATGATGATGGCAGCTACGTTCTCGCACGCGCAGAAAAAATTATCACTGGCGAGGCGAAAAAAGAGCAAATTCTCTCAAGTTTAGAAGCACAAAAACAAGCTTTTCCTGATGAAGCTGCAGCATATTATCAGCAATATCTGCAGAAGCTTTATCCAGTAAAAATAAATCAAAATTTTCTAAACAATTCTAAGTAACGCAGTTACCGAGTTTGAAATTTGATTTTCAAGGTAATTTTTAGCGAAAATTTTTACAATCTCGTGACTACATTATCTAAGCCGTAAAATAATTTCGAGCCCGTCGTAACATGATTTTTTCTCCGCCGATCAATATTGAAAATCTCGCTTGTCACGACTTAAAAAATGGCAAATCTACTTTACTAACTATGGCGCTATCTGCTGATTGCGAAACGCCGATAAGCGCGATGAAAAAACTTTATTCTGCGCCCTATATCGCGCTGTTTGAATCAATTAGCGGCGGCGAACAAAAAGGCCGCTATTCTTTTATCGCACTCGATCCCGATTTGATTTGGTCATGCTCAAACAATATTGCCTCTCGCCAGATTTTTTCTAACGGCATAGCGCAAGAAAAAATTTTTCAAAAATCTGCCCCGCTTGATGATCTGCGTCTGCTGATTGCTGAAAGCAGTATGGATATTCCCGCCAATCTACCCAACATGGCCGCAGGATTATTTGGTTTCATGGGTTACGGCATGGTCCAGCAAATGGAGAATATTCCCTCAAATAATCCCGATAATTTATCGATTGCTGATGCATTTTATATGCGTCCGCAACATGTGCTAATTTTTGATAATGCTTATGATACGCTATATCTTACTTCGCCAATCTGGACGAAAAATCCACTTACTGAAAATGAAGCAAAGTCACGCGTTGAAAACACACGCGCAGCGCAAAAAAAGCTTCTGCTAAAGCTGCAGGAAATTCCATCTTCAACTTCATATGAAAAATTCTCCTCAGATTATTCAGAGCAAGCACAAAAATCTCCGCAAAACGTCTCTGAATATGCTGAAATTTCTGCCAAACTTTACGAAGAAATGGTCGAGCAAGCAAAAAGCTACATCCAAGCTGGAGATATTTTTCAAGTGGTTTTATCTCAGCGTTTTACTTTGCCTTTCAAACATCAGCCGCTTTCTTTTTATCGCGCGCTACGGCATTTAAATCCTTCACCATTTTGCTTTTTTTTAAAAATGCATGATGAAGTTTTAATCGGCTCAAGCCCAGAAATTCTCGTGCGCGTACAAGATAAAAAAATAACTGTTCGTCCGATTGCTGGCACACGTCCACGCGGAAAAAATCCTGCAGAAGACGCAAACTTAGCCAAAGATTTACTCGCTGATAAAAAAGAATGCGCCGAGCATTTAATGCTGCTCGACTTAGGTAGAAATGACGTTGGCCGCGTAGCAAAAGCAGGAACTGTGCGCGTTACAGATTCCATGACCATCGAAAATTATTCGCACGTCATGCATATTGTCTCGAATGTAGAAGGCTTTCTGCGCGACGATATTTCCGCACTTGATGCTCTAATTGCTGGCTTTCCTGCTGGCACTGTATCAGGCGCTCCTAAAATTCGTGCGATGGAAATTATCGATGAATTAGAACCAATAACTAGAAGCTTCTACGCTGGTTGCGTTGGATATTTTTCTGCCAATGGCAACATGGATAGCTGCATTACTTTGCGTACTGGTTTTATCAAAAATCAGCAGCTTTTTTTACAAGCAGGTGCAGGAATTGTTGCTGATAGCAATCCCAAACTTGAACAACAAGAATGCTGTAATAAGGCGCAAGCACTCTGTAGTGCCGCGCATTTTGCAATTTGCTATGAACAATAATTTTAAGATAAACAGAACATGATTTTGCTCATCGATAATTACGATAGTTTTACTTTTAATCTTGTGCATTATCTTCAGGAATGCGGCGCTGAGGTTCATGTTTTCCGCAATGATGCAATTAGTGTTTCTGAGGCATTTTCTTTGCCAAAACTTTCTGGCATTGTTATTTCACCTGGCCCATGCACACCGACAGAAGCTGGCAACACACTCGCTTTAATTAATGAGAATAGTCACAGAGAAAAAACCATCCCGCTGCTTGGCGTCTGTCTTGGACATCAAGCAATTGCACAAAATTTTGGCGGAAATATTATTCGCGCACCGCAACCAATTCATGGAAAAGTAAGCGAAATTTTTCACGCAGGTGAAAATATTTTCAACAATATTCCTTCGCCTTTTATTGCCACACGTTACCATTCGCTTTTGGTTGAGGAAGAAACTTTTCCTGCTGAACTTTCTATCACTGCGCGCACTGAAGATAATTTAATCATGGCGCTTTCGCATCGCACTAAACCAATTTTTGGCGTGCAATTTCATCCAGAAAGCATAGCTTCAACTAACGGCCATCTTTTGCTAAAAAACTTTTTAGGTTATTGCGCATGATTGAACTTAGTCGTTATCTTGAGCAAATCATTCGCGGACAATCTCTGTCTGAAGACGAGAGCAGCCGCATGTTTCAGATGATTCTGATGGGAGGAGCAACTCCAGCACAAATCGCTGCAATCTTGGTTGCTTTGCGCATGAAAGGTGAAACAATCGCCGAACTTACTGGCGCTGCACGCATGCTAAGAAGCCGCGCTGGTGAGTTTCCTGCTGCCGCCTACACTCTTGATACTTGCGGAACAGGCGGCGATTCCGCTGGCACTTGGAATATCTCAACAGCAGTTTCGTTTATTGTTGCCGCTGCTGGAATTCCCGTTGCAAAACATGGCAACCGCGCGGTTTCATCGCAATCTGGATCAGCTGATGTTTTGTCTGCCTTAGGTGTAAAAATTGACGCTGAAACTGAAACAATGGCGCGCGCTCTGCATGAAGCAAATATTTGCTTTTTATTCGCTCCAAAATTTCACAGCGCCATGCGCCATGTCGCGCCAACCCGCAAAGAAATTGGCGTTCGCACAGTTTTTAATCTGCTTGGACCGCTTGCAAACCCTGCGAAAACTCGTTTTCAGCTGCTTGGTGTTTATCATGAAAAATGGCTTGAACCTTTAGCTCTTGTCCTCGGAAAACTAGGCTGTATGCGCGCTTGGGTCGTTCACGGAAAAGATGGTCTTGATGAAATAACCACCACTACAACCACACAAGTAGTTGAATGGTACGAAGGAAAAATAAAATCATTTACAATTTCTCCAGAAGATTTAGGCATTCCGCTTGTTTCCTCTGACGCCTTAACGGGCGGCGATGCCATGCATAATGCTAAAGCTTTGCGCGCGCTTTTATCTGGCACAGGTCCAGACGCCTACCGCGATATTGTCTGCCTAAATGCCGCTGCTTGCCTTACTATCGCTGGGAAATCATCCTCGCTACAAGAAGGGCTTGCGCAAGCCAGAAGCTTACTAGAATCAGGCGCAGCCTTAAAAACCCTGCAGCAATTAATCAGCCT
>JBIKYU010000047.1:0-9793 GCA_044355085.1 Rickettsiales bacterium
GTTCTGGAACCACTGAAGCTAATGCGACGTGGAAAAATGGCGCAGTCGCTGGCGATGTTGTAACAGGAATCTGTCAAACTGGCTATGAGGGCGCACCAACAAGAACCTGCAATAATTCTGGCAATAATACAATGGTTGGTGTTTGGGGAAATATCAGCGGAACATGCACGCCAATAAAATCTGAATGTTCTGGAACCACTGAAGCTAATGCGACGTGGAGTAATGGCGCAGTCGCTGGCGATGTTGTGACAGGAATCTGTCAAGCTGGTTATTATGGCGCGCCAACAAGAACCTGCAATAATTCTGGCAATAATACAATGGTTGGTGTTTGGGGAAATATCAGCGGTAGCTGCATATCAGCTAATTGCCCACTTTCTGTTACCAGTGGAAGTTATGGAACTCCAGGCACAATAAATGTTACCTGGAATGCAGTTACTTTTTTTCCCACAGGTAGCGAATATGGAGATACACAGAAAACCATCACTATAGATTGTAGCACGCTAAATATTGTATCTGCTAAGGCTGGATTCGGATATGGTGGAAGCCTATCCCGCACATGTGCGAACGGCGCTTGGGGAGCTGTGAGCGGTATCTGCATGGAAAGAAGCGGCGGAAAGCCCGGGCCAATAGAACCTTGTCCTGGAATCACTGAAGCTAATGCGACGTGGGAAAATGGCAAAGCTGGTTATGCTGTGACAGGAATCTGTCAACCTGGTTATTATGGCGAGCCAATAAGAAAATGTGGCGTGGATGGATGGGGAAATATCAGCGGAACATGCACGCCAATAAAACCTTGTTCTGGAATCACTGAAGCTAATGCGACGTGGGAAAATGGCAAAGCTGGTTATGCTGTGACAGGAATCTGTCAAACTGGTTATTATGGCGAGCCAATAAGAAAATGTGGCGTGGATGGATGGGGAAATATCAGCGGAAGCTGCAGACTCAGAGAGCTTTGCTACAGCTTATGGTCGCTTGGTTGGAAGCCATGTAAATAATTTTTTGTTGTGAATCTGGGTGGATTTTTTGGTGAATAATTTCGGCAAAAATATTTGCTGAAGAAGAACGGCTTCATTGCTTGGAATATTTTGTTATAAAGTAATAAAATCGAAAAGATCTTGAGGAATTTTCCCTCAATGTTCGCGCGGCTTATGATTTTTAGCAACCACAGCAATTTCAAGCAATGATTCTAAAATTTGCGCGCGTGATAATGAAGTTTTGCATTCGAGCAGAGCTTGTCTGTCGCGGTTTTCAAAATCGAGATTCATGGAAAAAAAATTAACTACACTCAAGCTCGGTGCCGCAATAATTGTTTCCCAATCAACTTCAGCAGAAACATTTTTTAGATAAAGACGCAATAATTCCAGCAGACGTTTTTTTGAAAAATCGATTATTTCTTGTTCACCATTAAAATCATCGCGGAACTCTTCCCAATCTGCTTCTATGCGCTGATAACCGCGCATTCTCTTAGCTTTTTTGCTTATACGAAAACGGGAAATTCCTAACAAAGAAACAGCGTAACAACCGTCATCCATTTCTTCGAAGTAAACTATCCGGCCAGCACAGCCAATTTCATAAAGGTTTTTTTCGCCTTGGCGTAAAATTACCATGCCCAAAAGCCGCTCACGCGTTGTTAGAACGTCTTCAATCATATTGATGCAAATGGGATCACGAACAATAATTTTTAGTCTTCCACTAGGCAGCAAAAGAGCTTCTTCTGCGTCCATTATCGGTAAAAAACGAGGCATTTTTTCAAAAAATATTTGGGTAGTTTTTTGCACAATAGTTTCTCAGCTATCAAATTAACTTTGTCTTTATAGATAGTTTTTTTGAAGTTCTCTGTCCATTTTCTTGCGTATGATGATTTTTTTTGGGATGCTCACGCGCCGCGTTTTCTGCAAAAGTTCGGAGTTTTCCTATGTCTCAGCCAATATCAGTAGCTGCTTTTTATCGCTTTGTTGCAATTGATGACTGTGTTTCTTTGCAAAAAAATTTGCTGAATATCTGTAAGGAACTCGGCATAAAAGGCACGATCTTGTTGGGTTACGAGGGAATAAACTCAACCATCGCTGGCGAGCAGCAGGCAATTGAAAATTTCTTTGCGAATCTACGCTTAGATGAACGCTTCAAAAATATTAGCTATAAACTTAGCGAAGCAACCGAGTCGCCTTTCATGCGGCTAAAAGTGAAAATAAAAAATGAAATTGTAACTCTTGGTGTTGGACATGTGCCAGTTTTAGAAGATGCCGGAACCTATATTACTGCAAGTGAGTGGGCAGAATTTATCAGTAAACCTGATGTTGTAACTATCGATACACGCAATGATTATGAAGTTGCTCTTGGTAGTTTTGTTGGCGCTCTCGACCCTAAAACTTGCACTTTTCGTGACTTTCCCGCGTGGGCAAAAAACTGGATGCAGGATAAAAACCCAGAAGAGCTAAAGGTTGCGATGTTTTGCACAGGCGGAATTCGCTGTGAAAAATCCACAGCTTTTATGCGCAATCTTGGTTTTCAAAATGTCTATCACTTACAAGGTGGAATTTTGCAGTATTTGGAGGAGACAAAAAATCTCGATAAAGCTTGGCAAGGCGAATGTTTTGTTTTCGATGAGCGTGTGGCAGTCGATGATAATTTACAAGCAACTGGTGCGATATTGTGTAACCATTGCGGAAATCCAATTACGCGCGCGCTGAAGCCTTATGAATCAGCGAAAGATAATAAAGAATCGCTCTGTATTTGCTGTCGTTCAGAGAAAAATTCTTAGAATATTAAGCGCCTTCGAAGTAGCGTGAAGAAATGGATTTTCTATCAGCTACATACGCAAACGATATTCAAGTTTTTGCACTGCTAATTTTTCTCGCATTTCCTTCGTGCTGCTGAGCGGAGCCATAAGAGAAACCTCACAGCCAGTTTCTGGGTCAGCAGCAGATACTTTAAAAAAATTTCCGACTTGAATTGTCTCGATCAAGTATTGTTTGTTTTTTGCATCTGGCATTTCTTATCCATATTTTTAAAAAATACTGAATAGAAAAAATATTTTAAGCGCATGCCGCCTCTAAATCAGAGAATCCGCCAAAGACAGGAGCAGAAACATCTGCTGCAGTAGATTTATTCTCCAACCAGCGCCATGCAGTTTTATGCTCAAATAATGCGCGCAAAAGCTGATTATTCAAGCAATGTCCTGATTTTTTTCCTTCAACTGAACCTTCGATTCTGCCGCCAGCTAGATATAAATCTCCTATACAATCCAAAACTTTATGGCGCACACATTCATCGCGGT
The DNA here is from genome assembly GCA_044355085.1 of Rickettsiales bacterium. Taxonomy (GTDB): domain Bacteria; phylum Pseudomonadota; class Alphaproteobacteria; order Rickettsiales; family JBIKYU01; genus JBIKYU01. The sequence goes on from JBIKYU010000047.1 coordinate 3,278, forward strand.
AACGTAAGCCTTCTTTGTTGATCACGCCCTCATCGCCGATAACTACCGCGTTATGCAAAGAGCCACCACGCGCTAAGCCAATGCTGCGTAAATATTCTACTTCTTTTGCAAAACCAAAAGTGCGCGCCCGGGAAAATTCGCTTTTGAAAGACATATGATTCGCATCAAAACGACGCGACTCTTTTGCAATTTTCTGCATTTCAAAATCGATTTCGATATTCACTTGAAAACCATCACTTGGACGAATGCTCAAAATTGCACCAGTTTTTTCGTCAGTAACGCTTACCTCTTTCAATATTTTTAAAGTACGACGCTCTGCCTGCTGAACTGAAATGCCAGCACATTCAATTAAAAAAACGAAAGGCTCTGCACTACCATCCATGATAGGAATTTCTGGACCATCAACTTCAACATAACAATTATCAATGCCACAGCCCCAGAGAGAAGCCATCAAATGCTCGATGGTTGAAATCGTTGCTCCGTGCTCGTTTGAAAGAGTGGTGCCAAGTTTGGTGTTGGTTACATTGTCGTAACGAGCTTTGATTTTATTGATCTCAGGTGAGAGATCTTTTCTGATAAAGACAATTCCTGAATCCTCAGGGGCGGGGCGCAAAACTAGTTTTGCTGTGACGCCGCTATGTAGACCGATGCCTTCGCAATTTACTGAATGCGCAATTGTATGTTGTTTTTTGTACATTTTTTCCTCTAAGTTTTGCGCAATATTTCCTGCGCAAATATAATTTTTAAAAATCCCCTGAGGGTCAGAATCTATGGATTTTGGCCGCAATATCAAATCAAAGAATGTTACAAACTGTTACTTAATAACATTTTAGCGCTCTGATTAAATATGTTCATGACTTAGGAAACTAAGCCGTTTCAATTGTATAGGCTATTATTGCCGAAAAAATGATCAATCACATTTCCGCCCAAAAGGAATAAAGCCACACTGAGCAAAATCCCCACAAATCCTAGAATATAGCCCAAAGTTATAACGAAACCGTCTCGACTTAAAAAACCAAGGGAAATTATTGATATTCCAGCAGCAGATAAAATATTTCCAAAAGGCACAGGAATGGCGGTGTTGCAAGCCAGAATAAAACACATAAAGCCAACAAAACGCTCATTTCCGCTAATAAAAACTAGACGCGGACGCAGAATTTTTTCAATACGGCGGAGTGATGGTGTGGATTTTTCTAAAATTTTTGCCAAAGTGCGGCGGCGAATTTTCTTTCGCATTAACCACAAAGGCAGCCAAGGTGTTTTTCTGCCCAAGATAATTTGCACCGAAAGCAGCAAAAGCGGAATCGATGCAATCGTTGTAACTCCTGGCGGAACGGGCACGGGAACAGCAAGAGGCACAGAAAAAAATAACAGCAAAAGACCGAAACCACGCTCATTCAAAGCGTCTTTTATTTCGCCGAGTAATAATTCATCTCTGGATTTTTTTGTCTCAACTACATTCTCAAGCACTTCAGATGCCTGCAAAGGCTCTTTTGAAAATAGTTTATTAGACATCTTTTGATGCAGACGAAGAGCTATTTTTGCTCGATTTTTTGCGAGTTTTTTTAGCAGAAGATTCTTCTGCAGCTGCATTTTCCAACTGATGTATTTTTTTCTTATCAGCAGAATCATCTTCATCTTCGCCCTTCAAACCATCGCGTAAGTTACGCACTGCGCGCCCCATATCACCCATAACATTCGGCAATTTACCTGCGCCAAAAAGCACAAAGATAATCAACAAAAGCAGTAATAAATGCCCGATACTCAGACTCATTTTTTCCTCTATGATTGCTCGGCTAATACACCATCATGAATGGCGAAAGCGTCATCCCAACTTCCTTGTGTTGCAGCTTTTGTATATTCAGTTACGCGGTTTTCAAAGAAATTCGCGTGCTCCACACCGTTTAGAATTTCATCAATCCAAAGAAGTGGATTTTTATCGATGTGATGCATTGGCTGCAGCCCGAGCTGTATCAAACGTCGATCAGCAATATAGCGAATATATTGTTTCACATCTTCCTTCTCTAAGCCTTGAATATGGCCAGTTCCAAAAGCAAGATCAATGAATGCATCTTCAAGACTGATAACGGTTGAGCAAGCAACGTAGAGATCACGTTTGAAATTTTCATCCCAAATTCCATCGTTTTCCTGCACGAATGTTTTAAACAAACGAATAATCGAATTGGTGTGCAATGTTTCATCACGCACTGACCAAGTTACGATTTGTCCCATGCCTTTCATTTTATTGAAGCGTGGGAAATTCAACAAAATTGCAAAACTGGCGAAAAGCTGTAGACCTTCGGTGAAAGCCCCAAAAACAGCCAATGTCAAAGCTATACTGCGATTATCATTACAGTTAAATTGATGCAGATAATCGTATTTATCTTTCATTTCTTTGTATTTCAGAAAGGCCTGATATTCCGTTTCTGGCATGCCGATTGTGTCAAGCAAATGCGAATAAGCAGCGATGTGAACTGTTTCCATGTTAGAAAAAGCAGACAACATCATTTGCACTTCGGTTGGCTGAAAAACGCGCGAATAATGGCGCATGTAGCAGTTATTTACTTCGATATCTGATTGCGTAAAGAAGCGAAAAATTTGCGTTAGCAAATGGCGCTCGTCGTTACTGAGATTGTGTTTCCAATCTTTTACGTCATCAGCGAGTGGAACCTCTTCAGGCAACCAATGAATTTTTTGCTGAATATGCCAAGCCTCATATGCCCAAGGATATGCAAAAGGCTTGTAAATTGGCTTAGAGTCTAGAAGCGACATATTTTTTCTCTTTACTAAAAAATTAAGCCGGAGAATCTCTTCCGAAGAAGAAGCCCTCCGGCCGACTTCTAATCATGATTAAAAGCCGCTAAAGGCAAAGAAACTTTATCTGAAACGGCCTGCTACTCTTTGAAAGGTGCGCAACTAGCGTTGAGCAGCAGTCTTTGCAACAGACGAAGGCTTCTTAGCAGCTGCTTGTTTCTTAGGAGCGGCTTTTTTAGCTGCTGCCTTTTTAGCAACTGGCTTCTTAGCTGCAGAAGCTTTTTTCGCTGCTGCAGGTTTTTTAGCAGCTGCTTTTTTAGCTGCCGGCTTCTTAGCTGCAGAAGCTTTTTTCGCTGCTGCAGGTTTTTTAGCAGCTACTTTTTTAGCTGCTGGCTTCTTAGCTACTACCATAGTAACTCTCCGGTTTAGTAGTTAACGACCTAGTAAATGCCACCTAACTGGTGACAGAACAAAGGAGCACCGGAAGGATTCGATTCCTCCTCCTCCGCATAGTGAACCCCTGAACTCCGTTGGGCTCTACTGACAAGCTAAGCATTCATCATACTTAGCCACAGAAGCCTCATACCCTGCTGATTCGAATCTACCACGCTCGCGTGCTGCATATTCAGCAAGAAATGCTGTAGCAACGGTTGCGTGAATCGATGACCCAGAAGTAGCAGGGTTATGCGATACGTTCGCATCGGTCTGAACTTTTTGCGAAACTTTTTCAGCTCGCTGGATAGATGTAGACCGGCAGTAGTACAAACTCTTCACTCCCTTTTTCCATGCCAGGAAATGAATGTAATGTAAATCACGTTTATGCACATCGCCAGGCAAAAATAAATTTACTGATTGTGCTTGGCAAATATACGGAGTTCGATCAGCAGCATGTTCAACCACCCAACGCTGATCAACTTCATAGGCTGTTTTGAAAACATCTTTTTCGTGTTCTGTCAAGAACTCAAGATGCTGAACTGATCCTTCATGTGTTGCAATCGATGACCAAACCTCATCGTTGTTCATATTTTTTTCGCTCAATAACTGATCCAAATGTTTGTTACGAACAACGAAAGAACCAGTCAAAGTTTTTTGTGTAAAACTATTGGCTGCGTATGGCTCAACACCAGGAGAAGAATTGCCGCAAATGATGGAAATAGAAGCCGTTGGAGCCACTGCTAACTTGTGTGTGAAGCGCTCCATCAAACCAATATCAGCAGCATCAGGACATGCTCCGCGTTCCTCTGCAATCACACGCGATGCTGTATCTGCTTGCGCACGAATATGTTCAAAAATCTTTTTGTTCCAAACTTTCGCCATCACTGATTCAAGCGGAATCATTTTCGATTGTAAAAATGAATGGAAGCCCATCACACCTAAACCGATGCTGCGCTCACGCATTGCTGAATAACGTGCGCGCGCCATTGTATCAGGAGCTTTTGCAATAAAATCATCAAGAACATTATCGAGAAAACGCATGATGTCTTCGATAAATTGCGGATGATCTTTCCACTCATCAAAAGTTTCAAGATTGAGTGAAGAAAGACAGCAAACCGCTGTGCGATGTTTACCATAACCATCTTTGCCAGTTGCTAGTGTTATTTCACTGCAAAGATTCGAAGTTTTTACTTCCATACCAAGCGCTTTATAAGTCGCAGGAAGTTGGCGATTTACATTGTCGATAAAGAGCAAATATGGCTCGCCAGTTTCAATGCGCGCACTCAAAATTTTCACCCAAAGATCACGCGCACGAATGCGAGAAACTACGCTGTCATCTTTTGGGCTGAGCAAGTCCCAAGGACCATCAGCCTCAACTGCTTCCATGAAACTATCTGGAATGACAATTCCTTGATGAATATTTGGTGCTTTGCGATTTGGATCGCCGCCTGTTGGACGACGAAGGTCTAGAAATTCTTCGATCTCAGGATGCCAAACTGGCAGATAAACTGCGGAACTTCCACGACGCAAAGAGCCTTGTGAAATTGCAAGCGTGAGAGAATCTTGCACACGAATGAACGGAACCACGCCAGAGGTTTTTCCGTTACCGCGCACCGTCTCACCAATCGAACGCAAATTTCCCCAATAGCTACCAATGCCGCCACCGCGCGACGCCAACCAAACATTCTCGTTCCAAAGATCAACGATGCCCTCGAGGCTATCTTCGGTTTCGTTCAAGAAGCATGAAATCGGCAAACCACGGTCTGTTCCACCATTGCTAAGAATAGGAGTTGCAGGCATAAACCACATTTTACTGATGTAATCATAGATGCGCTGCGCGTGCTCAATGTCATCTGCGTAATGCGAAGAAACGCGGGCGAATAAGCCCTGAAAATCCTCCCCCGTAAGGAGGTAACGATCTCTTAAAACTGCACGACCAAAATCGGTCAGTTCAGAATCGCGAGACGGGTCTGTCTTCACTGCGTGACGTAATGTTTTCATATATGGATCCCTTCCTCTGACATACCTTAGCTTTGTGATTCCCGCCGACTACGCAAGCGCTTATCGACACAATATATTGTGAGCCGCACGGGAATTATTTACTACCTGTAGTGTGGCGCTATTGAGAGCATGTTAGTCGAATGGAAAAAGCCTTGTCAAATTATTCATCTGCATTTTGTAGAAAAAAATTTTCAAAACACAAGATATTGAGAAAAATTTTCCTTGAAATCACCTGTTTCTGCGCAGCTGACGAGGAGGAGTTTTTTTTGCCTCCTAAATATTGTGAATGAATCTTTGAAAACTCATAAGCACTTGAGTTTTATATTTTTTAATTCAACAGCAGCGCAAAATAAAAAAGCAAGAAATCGTTCTAAAACGTTGAGATTTATTTGTGTTTTAGATTTTCCTCCAACTAAAAAATTACTGATTTTTATCAGCGATTTTTTTGTAAAAATTTTCGCTTTTAAGTTCACAAAAACATTCACGTTTGTTCCCTGAATTGCGAATAAAAAATAATGGCAAAAATTTCGCCTGAAATTTTTATATCAACTAGCAATCAACAAAAATGTTTTGGTATTTTTGTTTTGAATTTATAGATTTTTTTTCTTGCGCGGATTTTTCTTTATCGCTAAGAACCCTGCTCTTCCTTACGAATTTCTTTTGAAATGGGGCCATAGCTCAGCTGGTAGAGCGCTTGCATGGCATGCAAGAGGTCAGGGGTTCGACTCCCCTTGGCTCCACCACTCCCGATTTGTTATCCACAGATTGCTGCATAATCAAGAATGGAAGCGAGTAAGCGGCGGTTCGAAAACCATCGTTTAGGTCATGTCGCGCTCGCTTAGCAAAAACCAACTTGAGGGTAGTCTTCTTATCCTCTTCATTCCCTGTACAACAGAGCAGATAAGGCTTTTCGATAAAATCAAACACGGTTCGAAGTGCGCCGTTAAAACTCATATCCACGCTACTGGTGTAGGCAATATCCTCGCCTATCAGGTTGCGGGAGCGGGTAAGCTCTTCCAGCCGCCCTTCATAGGCAGCGGCCACCTTCTGGTTGCGCGTTTGGGTAATGCGGTCAATCAGGGCTTGAATATCGCGCTCAATCCTGAATTTCTCATTTTCAAGCTCAACCAGATGGGTGGTGGCTTGCTTGCCTATATCCTGCCACACTTCTTTCACCGTCTTTTCAACCATACGCGCCATTGCGATACATTGCCAAGCTGCTTAGCTAATTCCAGTAAACCTAGTTTCGGCTTGATTATCTTCTGTGTTAAGGTCGACATTCGAATCTCCGTAATTTCTATTAATGGTTAATTAATAACATTACAG
>JBIKYU010000141.1:0-2661 GCA_044355085.1 Rickettsiales bacterium
GTGCCAGTTAATGCTTGTATTGCCTTGCTTTTATCGGCTGGTGAAAAACAAGATGTGTTGAAAGATTACGTGGTAAAAGCGGCGGCAAAAACTGTTCAAGAGAGTGAGAAAAAAACTTCTGCTGCTGAAGTTTCTGCTGCTCCGTCTAGTGCTCCTGCAGTTTCTGCGCAAAAAACTTTGACTGCGCCTGCTGCAACTGTTCCACAAAATCCTGTAAAAATGCCAGATATTTCGTCTTCTTCGGCGCAGAAAAATTCTGCAAGCAATCGTTTTAAAGCGAGTCCTTTAGCAAAACGTGCGGCTTCTGCTGCTAATGTTGATCTTGCTTTTGTTGAAGGTTCGGGGCCACAAGGCCGTATAGTTTTGTCTGATGTTGAGGCGGCAAAGCGCGGAGGAAATTCTAAAATTGCAAAGCGTGATGAGGTTGAATACGAGGTTCTGCCGCATTCTTCGATGCGAAAAATAATTGCCAAGCGCTTACTTGAATCGAAACAATGGGTTCCGCATTTTTATCTTACTATCACTTGTCGTATCGATAAATTATTAGCGCTAAGACAGGATTTTAACGATCTTGCTCCTAAAGATGAAGCAGGGAAGCCTTGTTATAAAGTAACATTAAATGATGCGGTGATTAAAGCTGTTTCTCTTGCTTTGGAAGCGGTTCCTGATGCGAATGCGATGTGGAGTGACGAGGCGATTTTGCGTTTCAATAATATTGATGTTTCGGTTGCAGTTGCGATTGATGGGGGGTTAATCACGCCAATTATTCGTAATGCGAATCAAAAAGATTTGCCGATAATTTCCTCTGAAATGCGCGATCTAGCTGCAAGAGCACGCGCTGGTAAATTGGCTCCACATGAGTTTCAAGGTGGCGGTTTTAGTATTTCTAATTTGGGAATGTATGGAATAAAACAATTTAGTGCGATTATAAATCCGCCGCAAAGCTGCATTTTAGCTGTGGGTGCGGGTGAAGAAATTGTAGTTTGTGAAGGCAATAATTTTGTCAAAGCAACGCAAATGAATGTGACTCTTTCTTGTGATCATCGTGTGGTTGATGGTGCAGTTGGTGCGCAGTTTTTGCAGGCGTTTAAAGAGTCGATAGAAAATCCATTAGCGTTGATTTTGTAGGAGATAAAATGGAACAAGAATTTGATCTGGTTGTGATTGGTGGTGGCCCTGGTGGCTATGTTGCGGCGATTCGTGCGGCGCAATTGAAGATGAAAGTTGCTGTGGTTGAACGCGAGCATCTAGGCGGAATTTGCTTGAATTGGGGCTGTATTCCAACCAAAGCGCTACTTAAAAGCGCTGATGTTTTAAGAACAATTCAGCATTCGGAAGAATTTGGCATCAGTACTGGAAATGTCAAAATTGACTTCAAAAAAATTGTTGCGCGTTCGCGCGCGGTGTCAGCAAAACTTGCGCAAGGTGTGCAGATGCTGATGAAGAAGCATAAAATTACGGTGATTGAGGGAAGCGGCTTTTTGCAAGGTCGAGGCAAGGTTGCGGTGATAAAAAATAATCAGCAAATAGCAAATTTATCGGCTAAGAACATCATCATTGCGACTGGTGCAAGACCTAGGATTTTAAAGGGTTTGGAGCCTGATGGAAAAAATATTTGGACTTATCGTGAAGCGATGGTTGCGGAAGAATTGCCAGCGCGTTTGTTGGTGATTGGTTCGGGCGCGATTGGTGCAGAGTTTGCAAGTTTCTATCAAGCCCTTGGCTCTAGCGTTACTTTGGTTGAAGTGCAGGACCGAATTCTGCCAATTGAAGATGCCGAAATTTCAAAACAAGTGCAAAAATCTTTTGTTGCACAAGGTATAAATGTCAAGGTATCAACAATAGTTGAAGCTTTGAAAGTAAATGAAAATCAGGTTTCAGCGCGTTTTGTTTCTGCCGATAAAAAAACAGCAGAAGAGATCTTTGATCGCGTGATTGTGGCGGTTGGAATTGTCGGCAACACAGAAAATATCGGTCTTGAAAATACGCGCGTGCAGGTGGATAAAAATCAAGTTGTGACCGATATTTGGTGTGAGACACATGAGAAGGGAGTCTACGCAATCGGTGACGTTGCGGGAGCACCTTGGCTTGCGCACAAAGCTAGTCATGAGGCGATTATTTGCGTAGAAAAAATCGCTGGTATTGCAGATGTGCATGCGCTGAATAAAGAAAATATTCCTGGCTGTACTTATGCACATCCGCAAGTGGCTTCAGTCGGTTTAACGGAAGCGTCAGCAAAAGAAAAAGGTTATGCTATTAAAGTTGGCCGTTTCCAAGGTGTTGGTAATGGTAAAGCAATCGCACTTGGCGAAGAAAAAGAAGCATTCGTCAAAGTTATTTTTGATGCAAATAGCGGTGCATTGTTAGGCGCGCATATGGTAGGCCCTGAAGTAACCGAAATGATTCAAGGTTTCGTGGTCGGAAAAACCTTAGAAGCAACCGAAGCAGAATTCATGCACAGTATCTTCCCGCATCCAACAGTTTCGGAGATGATGCATGAGGCGGTTTTGGATGCTTTTGGTAGAGCATTACACGCTTAAAATACCTGCATATTTTCTGCATTGCGTTGTCGGCGCTGCGGTTTTTAGTGCTCATGTACTTTTAGTACACTCCGCTTAAAAACCTTGCTTCTTCTAGCACTGCAAGAAAATCTACAGGTAT
>JBIKYU010000142.1:0-2659 GCA_044355085.1 Rickettsiales bacterium
AGCCATTATGCAAAACTCTGGAATATGCAGGCAGGCGGATTCTTACCTGAGAAAGAGGAATAATCGCTTGAGAAGTTTCGATACTCGATTGCAGATACTTGCATAAAAATTTGGGGCTGTTTTTTAGTGAAGAGTAAAAATGAAACGCATCTACAAAAGATTTTTTTAGGAGTTTTTTAGGCGCATCAAACTATATTTCCTTCCCTTTTTCTCTCCTGTTGCTTTCAAAATTCCAACCTCAACCAATGCTGCAAAATGCTTCTTCACACTATCTGCTGATTTATTTGTAAGTGCTTGCGCGCGGTAATTATCAATAACTTGGTTATTCTCGAGAAAACCAATTATGTTTTTGAGAAACTCCAGCTCTGCTTTATTCAGTTTATCGGTAATTTTATCGGGAATTATATCGGTAAATTTTTTCGCAGGCAGTTCGTCAACCGCCTCAGAAATATTTTCAAGCATGAATTCTATAAACTCGGTGGAATCCGCTTTTTTCCCAGCAAGCGCGAGCACCTGATAATATTCTTTCTGTTTTGCATGTACGATGGTTTCGATTGGCACCCAGGCAAAAATCTCATGCCAACTTGCAAGAACAAGTGTTTGCCAAAGGCGCCCCATGCGTCCATTTCCATCTGAGAACGGATGTATAAACTCGATTTCAAAATGCATGACAGAGCTTTTTATAAGCGGATGTGTGTCTGAATTTTTTGCCCAGGCGAATAATTCCTTTACCAGCTTTGGTACAAATTCTGGATTAGCACCAAGATGCACGATTTTCTTACCAGAAAATACGCCTACATTGCCTGCACGGAACTTCCCTGATTCTGCTACAAGGCCCATAGTCATTAGATTGTGGGCTTTGAGAAAATCAGCAACTTTGAAAGGGTTGAAATTCAAAATTTGCTCATATGCATCGTAGGCATTTTTTACTTCTTTGATCTCGCGATTATTACCTATCACACGCTTGCCATTGATGATTTCTGTCACCTGCTGCAATGAAAGAGTATTGCCTTCAATTGCGGTTGAAGAATGAATAGAGCGCAAGCGGTTGGCTTTGCGCAAATGCAAATTACGGCTATATTCTCCAGCACCTTCAATCCTGCCTGTTTCTTCTGCGATCTTTGCAACAAGATTGGCTATTTTATCTGTGATGGCAAATGGTGGTTTGGGCATATAAATTTCCTTCAAGCCAAAATAATACCAATCAATATTTTTAATCCTGATGACTGGCTACAAGTATTTTTGGCTTTCTTTGAAGTGTCGTAAAACGCACATGCGCACTCAATAATAAACAGCAAGAAGGTGAGGATAGAATATGGATTTAATAATATTTCTCCACAGATCTTTGCTACGCAAATATAACGAATTAAGGCGCAAAAGCGCGCAACTCAACATCAAAAAACGAAGACGAAAATAATTGCCAGGCTATTTTTTAGCGAATAGAAACTCAGTTGAATAATTTCTAAAAATCAATCTCTTCTCAAAATTACTGCCATTGCATGAGTTGTTTTTATAATCTGGAATTTTATGAAAATCCTACCCCGCACATTAATAAGTTTTTTCTTACATTTCGCCAAACGTCAGAAATGGTCATTTATTTTATTTTCAGTGGCGCCAATTTTTTTGGTTTTTGAAACTACAATCATGCCTTATGCGCTGAAAATTATCATTGATAGTTTGCAGAATTTTAAAGGAAATCGCAGCGACATTTTTCAGCATCTTGCGTCTCCGCTGAAACTTTTTGCTGGTGGCTGGCTGGCTTGGATTTTTGTTGCGCGCTTTCAGAACTGGCTGCAAGCCTATGCAATACCTAGGTTTCAGGCTGAGATTCGCTTGGAAAGTCTAGAATATACGCTTGGTCATTCCTATCGTTTTTTTTCTGAAAATTTTGCAGGAAATCTAGGTAATAAGATTTCTGAATTATCGCGCGCGCTTGAAGATATCCGCCTGATGCTTTCTTGGGCAATTATGCCGCCTTTTATCGGCGCCTTGGTCGCGTTATTTTTTATGTGGAAAATGCATCCGTTTTTTGCCCTTCTGCTATTGGGATGGATAAGCATAAACATTAGCATTTCCCTGGCTTTTGCGCGCCATATTCAGAAAGTATCTGAAGTTATTTCAGAAGATCGAAGTAAGCTTTCTGGCTGCATTGTTGATGTGTTATCTAATGTAATTTCAGTTAAAGCTTTTGCCAGAAAAATGCAGGATTTGGATTATGTTATAAAATATCAAAACATCGAAAAACAAAATTATAAAAGAATAATTATTCTGCTGAACTGGCTGCGCGGTAGCATGGATATTCAACTATTTGCGGTCATGACTCTGATGGTTACTGGCTCTATCATCGGCTGGCAGCGCGGATTTGTAAGTGCTGGTGATGTTGCTTTTTTAGTATTTGCAACCAATTCGCTGATGAATCAAGTTTGGGTGATGAGCGAATCCTTCAGCAATTTATTTCGTGAAATCGGCACCGCCAAACAGTCGCTTGCTGTTTTATCTGAATCACATGAGCTTTTGGATTCTGCTTCTGCCAAGGATTTGGTGGTTGCTGAGGGAAAGATTGAATTTGAAAATGTGCATTTCTCATACAATAAAAATAATTCTCTCTTCAGCGATAAAAATCTTATCATCGAACCTGGACAAAAAGTAGGGCTGGTCG
>JBIKYU010000143.1:0-2648 GCA_044355085.1 Rickettsiales bacterium
ACCCGATTGCTCTTCGCCAAGCATATTGCCGAAACCACGAATATCCATGTCGTGACTCGCAATGGTGAAACCAGCGCCCAGCGCATCAATTCCATGCATAACTTGCAAGCGCTTCTCTGCGGTTGTTGTCAGTGGAATGCGCGGCGGCAAAGTAAAATATGCATAGCCACGCAATTTCCCGCGCCCAACACGTCCACGCAACTGATAAAGCTGCGCCAAACCAAAGCGATCAGCCCGATGCACAATGATAGTATTTGCTGCAGGAACATCTAAACCTGAACCAACAATATTGGTAGAAAGTAACACATCAAAGCGACCATCATAAAAACCATTCATCACGTCATCGATTGCTTCCGCAGAAAGCCTGCCATGCGCTTCAGCAATGCTACATTCAGGCAATAATTCTTTTAGTAATACGCGCATTTCTTCGAGATCATTAATGCGCGGAACCACGAAAAAACATCGACCTCCGCGCGCGCGTTCACGCAATACCGCCTCGCGCACCACAATCGGATCAAAAGGCATGACGTAAGTTCTAACTGCTAAACGATCAACTGGAGGCGTGGCAATTAAGCTCAGCTCACGCACGCCAGAAAGCGCCATTTGCATTGTTCTTGGAATCGGCGTTGCTGAAAGAGACAACACATGCACATTGCTACGCAGCGCTTTTAATGCCTCTTTCTGTTTGACTCCGAATAGCTGCTCCTCATCAACAATCACTAAACCCAAACGTTTGAAGCAAATATTTTTTGCCAATAGCGCATGTGTTCCAACCACAACATCCATTGCTCCATTTTCAAGCATTGCCTTGGTATCGCGCACTTCTTTGGCTGAAACAAAACGCGAAACATGTCCAACATTGAAAGGAAATGGCGCAAAGCGTTCGCGAAAAGTTTGCGCATGCTGACGTGCAAGCAAAGTAGTTGGCGCAATCAACGCCACTTGACCAGGATTTTCTTCAGCCGCAGCAACAATAAAAGCAGCGCGCAGAGCCACTTCTGTTTTTCCGAAACCAACATCGCCGCAAATCAAGCGATCCATTGGTTTTCCCGCTCGGAGATCTTCCTCAATTTCCGCAATACTGCGCAATTGATCATCAGTTTCTGGATAAGGAAAGCGCGCACAAAATTGCGAGTAATTTTTTGTACATGGAATAAATTCTGTCGACTTCACCAAAGAGCGCGCCGCCGCAACCGCAAGCAATGCTTCCGCTGCCATTTTGATGCGCTGCTTTAAACGAGCCTTACGATTTTGCCAGCCACTGCCGCCCAAACGATCAAGCGCTGAGTTTTCATCATCGCTTCCATAACGGGTTATCAAATCCATATTCACAACTGGCACGTAAAGCTTGTCGCCGCCTTCATAAACTACGCGCAAACAATCATAGCGCTGACCAGAAATTGTTAGCGTCTCCAAAGCTTCAAAACGCCCAACTCCATGCTCCCGATGCACAACCAGCTCACCTTCTGAAAGCGAAGAAGCCTCAAGCAAATAATGCTCGGTTTGTTTGCGATTGCTACGCTTGCGCTGCATACGCTCACCAAACAATGATTCTTCACCAAGCAGTAAAATTTTTGCCGAAGAAAAACCATTACCAACTAATGGCAAAATTGTGAGTACGATTATTCCTTTTTGCAAAGAATCAATCTGCGCGAAATTTTCCAGCCGCTGCGTGAGTAAATTTTCATCAGCCAATAACTGCGCCATCCTTGTTAAAGAGCCTTCTCCGTAACAACAAATGATAATTATTTTATCGCGATTTCCAGCAACATCTTCCTGCAAATATTCACGCAACAGCGGCAAGGAACTCTGTTTTTTTGCCTGCGCATTCAAATAAAAATTTGGTGCCGAATGAAAACCAAATTCAGACATGTTAATGATATTTTTTTCATCACTATCAAACTGCGCGCAAACATATGATGGCAATGAAAGCAAAGAATTTTGCGCTTGCGCATAGTTGTTATAAAGTAACGAATACTCCAAAGGATGATAAATATCTGCTTGATAATTAGACGATAGTTTTTTGCTATAATTTTTACCGCTGATGCGCTGATCATAACAATCTGTAATCTGCGCCTGACGAGCTTCACAGGCTTCAAAGAAACCTTCTTCAACACTTACATTTTCAATCTCAGCATATTCCCACAGCGGAACTAATTTATTATAAAAAAGCGGCAGCCAATGCTCCATTCCCGCATAACGCCTGCCTTCCGTAATCGCAGCATAGAGAGAATCTTGCGAAGACACTGCACCAAATTTCTCGCGATAATTTGTACGAAACCGCGCGCGGTTCTGCTCATCTACAAGCAATTCTCCTGCTGGCGCAAAACGGTAAGATTCTAAATTGCCTAGACTCAGCTGCGTTGAAGGATCGTAGCGACGAATTGATTCCACTTCATCGCCAAGACAATCAATACGAATAGCTTCAACCGCGCCACTTGGAAAAATATCAATAATGCTTCCACGCACCGCAAATTCACCAGAATCATTAGCGATGCTAACACGCACATAACCATTCTCACTTAAGTAATTAATCAAGAAATCACGCTTAAGCGGAGCGCCCAACTCAATTTTACAATAGCGTTTGGAAAAATTTTCTGCAGCAGGCACCATCTGCATCCACGCATTCACTGAAGTAATTACCACGC
>JBIKYU010000144.1:0-2610 GCA_044355085.1 Rickettsiales bacterium
TCTATATCTTGCATGTCTTTATAATGCTGCTCTAAGCGCTGATATAGGCGCACTAATTCCTGATAAACATCAGGCATTACTTCTTCCATCGCAGGTAAATTGCTGCTTTGTTTTTCCTTGCCTTTGATAGTTATTTGCTGCGGAGTTCTAATACCAGCAACTACGTCTTCGCCCTGCGCATTGACTAAATATTCGCCATAAAACTCCGCTGCTCCCGTAGAAGGATCGCGCGTGAAGGCAACACCAGTTGCAGAGCTATCGCCCATATTTCCAAACACCATCGCCTGCACATTTACAGCCGTTCCCCAAGATTCAGGAATGTCATTAAGCTTGCGATAAGTTATTGCCCGCGCATTCATCCAAGATGTGAAAACCGCAGATACCGCCCCCCATAATTGATCTTGTACAGATTGCGGAAAATGGCTCTTGCTATGTTTTTCAACGGTTTGTTTGAAGCTTTTTACAAGCTCGCGCAAATCATCAGCCGAGAGTTCAGTATCTTGTGTGACTCCGCGTTCTTGTTTTTTTAGATCCAACAAATCTTCAAAATGATAATGCTCAACGCCCATCACCACATCTGCATACATCTGGATAAAACGGCGATATGAATCATAAGCAAAGCGTGGATTTTGGCTGCGATTAGCGAGAGCTTCAACAGTTACATCATTGAGACCTAGATTTAAAATCGTATCCATCATTCCTGGCATTGATGCACGCGCACCAGAGCGAACCGACACTAAAAGCGGATTTTTAGTATCACCGAAACCAGCCTGTAAAATTTTTTCAATATTAGAAATTCCTTCGGCAACCTGATTTTTTAAATCATCGGGAATAGTACGATTATTGCTGTAATAGAAACTGCACATCTCGGTTGTGATTGTAAATCCTGGTGGTACTGGAATTCCAAGCGCGCACATTTCAGCTAAATTAGCGCCTTTACCGCCCAAAAGATTGCGCATGCCGCTATTGCCTTCAGCCTTACCGTCACCAAAGTTATAGACCCATTTTTTCATCGGATGAATGCTCATTTTGGTTTTCCTGCCAAAGTTAAATCAGTCAATTTTATCTCTTGTTTTTTAATTTCCATCCAATTGTTTAAACGAGATTTTTTACTCTAAAAAATGAAACTTCAAAATCAATCGAAGTACAATTTTTATAACTCAGCTTATTTGTTTAGAAACAAAGGAGTTGGCAATTAATAAACATGCAGACAAGAAGTGTATATGCAGCCCCAGCAAAGGGGCCGGAGTGTTACGTTAACAGAGGCAGAAAATCAAGGCGAAAAACAGTTTTTCAAAGGCGCAAAATATTTTTTTCCTTCAAGCTTGATCGATAAAAATTCTTCCGAGGTTTTTCCGAGGCAAAAATCTGATTATTTTTTTTGAAATCAAAAAACAGGTAATCGCGCGCCAAGCCGCAGAAATAAATCACTTCCATTATGTCGTATTGGTTTGAATTCAACCGCGTTTGATTTTTTTATATCGAAATCAAAAAAGCCTCGATTGTCTGCTAAGTAGTCTTGACTTAACTGAGTCAAAAAATTTATAACAGTGCCGCTAGCTATTATGGCAAGGGCATTAGCTGGCGACTCATTAGCCTAATCTGAAATATTTTTTATGGCTAATAAGTAACCACTACTTGGCGACGTAAATAAGGAGAAACAGATTATCGGTAGAATTAGCTGGGCGAAAAATCCTTTATAATTTTATGATCTCTGCCTGGAGAGCACCATAAAAAATAGGCGAATTCGTAAGCAGCATTAATAAAATTCGAGCGTTTGAACAATAGTAATTTGAATCTGCGCAAAGATAAATGCCTTAAAAACCATGCGAGAGGTGGTTTTTTGAAAATGGCATTAAACAAGAAGCGCTCATTACTTAGTTTAACGCATCCGCTTTTCATGACTTCTGGCAGGCGAAATTCAAGGTAGATTAGGGCTACTAAAAAAAGCACGCCTCGATTTTACGTTCGCCAAGTAGACAATTTATTGACTTAAATTAAGGTAAAAAATTTTATATTTAACGCTTAAGGTGGTTATGGAATATTTTTTTTTCTCTTTCAAGAATTTTTTTTACTCAATAAAACCACGCATTAGATCCAGATCGCTATTTTTTGCGCTCTTTATAATTGGTTTCGCAATATCTTTTTCTGCAGGCGCAGCAAGCTCAACAGACGAGGCCAAACAGGCGGATATTGTCTTTTCTGAGCTTGAGCAAAAAGGAGAATTAACCACAAAACTTATTCACTGGGGAGCAACTTTCCTACTTGGACTTTCAATAGTTGTGTCAGGCGTTTTGCTCGCAATGGGAAGATTAAGCTGGGGCGCATCGCTTGCCTTAATTTCAGGAGGCCTCCTAGTTGGCGCAGCAAGCAGTATTGCACGTTTTTTAACTGGATTTAGTGGATAGATAAAATGCGCACAACAGCCAATAATTTCGCACAAACGCACCAGGTACATCATTGTATTTTTGGGCCATTATTACTGCTTGGTTTGCTGCCATTTCCACTTGCGGTAATTTTACTCATGAGCGGTGGACTGATTTTTTTAATTAGCATGCCAAATATTTGGCTGGCTCCTTTACTCGTCACAAGCGGTACGTTTTTTTTCAT
>JBIKYU010000145.1:0-2606 GCA_044355085.1 Rickettsiales bacterium
CAAGGTAAAAGGAGGAATATCGTTGGGTTTTATTAGTGCGAGAGAATTTTTGACTCCAAATGTTGCGTCAATTAACAAAGATTGGTCATTGTTAGACCAGCGCAATAAGGCTGGGTGAATAAAGTTTGGCAGGCCTGGCGCTAAATTCATGCGTCTAAGAATGGGTAGAATTGTTTCTGCTTTCGTGTTTGGTGCGGTGGCGATTGCAGATGCGATGCTCTGTAATTGCCAGTTTGTTTGAGTTAGAGCATCGGTAAAAGATTTTTCTATCTGCGCGCCGTGTTGGTTGATGGTGGTTTGTATAGCAAGATTGGTTTGCTCATTAATGCGATAGAAGGTCAGAGAAAAAACCAAAAATGCCAGAACGCTGGTGCAGCCAAGCAAAGCAGGGATCATAAAACGCAGAGATTTTGCACGTTTTTTCATGAGATATTTCTCGCGGATGATTCTGATAAAAATTCCATTTTTCTATCTGATGTGGTTAAGGTTGAAGTCTTTTTCTGATCACTCAAGATAAAATTATTTTTTGCTGATTGTTAAGTGTAAAATTTTTTCGACATGATTTTTTGGCATAAAATAATGCGCGCAATAAATCTTAGAAGTTGAGAATTTATTTATAGGACTGCAAAAGCACACCATGGTCTTACTACCTAATTTTTATGTAAATATATGGTATTTGGTGGTCTATAAGATTTGGGAAATATAGATTTTATTTATGCTGGCTGCAGATCTTAAGCCGCGCAAATAATGAATTTTGCTTTAGATCCAAGAAGAGCGGGCTTGGTATGGAGAGTCAGAGCTTGTATTTTTGTTTGTGCTTAAAAACAAATGAACCTCCGATATATATCGGAGGTTCATTTTTCAACTTGTGTATATAGTGGATGCTAGCAAAAATGCAAAATTTGCTTTTAGGCTGCGTTATTTTCTTCTTTTAATGCTGTGATTCTGCGGTCTTCAGCCATTTCTGCGCTGGTGCGACGACGGCGACGGCGTACGACGTTGCCGAAACCAAAGTCGATAATAGGAGTGCGGGATTTTTCGCGCTCAAGCAACCAAGTTACAAAAACTAAATCAACAGACACTTTCTCGCCAGTAGTTTTTGCTGCGCTTAGAGCGTAGTCATAGGCGCATTCTGCAAAGCGAAGAGCGATGTCGCGATTGAGTGGAAATTCCATTTTCGTCGCTACTTCGGTTACTACTTGTACTGCTTGGCTGTAGAGTGTTGCGTCAAAATTTTCAGAAGACATAATGTTAGGCGCTGGCAGATATATGCTAGAATTTGCATTGCTTGTTGAGTCAGGGTAGGCGCTTTCTGGGTTAGAGAACATAAGTTCTTCCACCCGGCATTTCATGGCGCGTGCCAGTGCGTGCAAAGTTTGCGCGCGCGGCGATTCCACTTTCCCTTGTAGGATGTTTTTTAATGAACTTGTTGGTATCCCAGCAATTTTTGCGAGAGAATTAGCTGAAATTCCCATTGAGTCGATTTTTTGTTTGATAATTTTTTGAACGATTGGCATGGCGTGTAGTCCCCCTAAAAAGACCGTAAAAAACAAAGTTAAAATGAATAGATAGTTGTTTATTCTAACTTGCGATTATTTTCAAATAAAAATTCACATGTTTTGTAACGAAATGGTGAAAAATTAGATTTTTATTAGTTGATGTTGGGATTTTTGGTGCTAGTACAATATTTTTTCTGCTGGTTGTTTTTTATTTTCTGCAAACTGTTGCGCGGATTGGTTGTGGGCTTTATTTGTTTTTCTAGTTAATCTTGTTTTTAAGCAAAAAATAGCAAAAAATTTTGCTATCGATAGTGAATAGTTGGTTTATGTTTTTCTATATTTACGCAAAAAATACAGTGTAAAAAATGAATTATAGCCTACTATTTCTACGATTCTTTATTTATAGGGTGCCTATAAAAACCTCTTATCTGGATAAAATTATTAAATATCAGTGGTATAAATATTTTTTTCTATGAGTATTGGTGGATTTTTTTTTGGATAATTTTTGATGTCTCGGCTGGTTGAATTTTTTTGCGGTTGATAATTTAAGTGGAGCAATTTTTTTGCGAATTGAGGCTGCGCTGAATCGCAAGGCTTACTTGCATTTGTGATGGCCGCCCGCATTTGATGGCTATTTGCTCGAGAATGGCTTGCCTGCAAGTGGCTTTTAGCTGATTGATGTGTCGGTTTTGTTGAGGTGCCTAAACAAAGCAATTCAGGCTATTAAAACGCGCAAATCAAGCAAAGAAAAACTGAAAAATCAACTCATTGTAAAAAAATAAAATCACCACAAACAGATACAAAATTTTCTACCGATCATTGCAAATAAATAAATTCTAGCCAGTGGCATTAAAAAACATTTTGGTTTTTGAGAGCGCCCTAAAGAGAAAGCAAAAAAAAATTGCCAGATTTATAACTAGCTTCCATCTGCGCAGTTATTTTGCTAAGTAAGGTTTGTTTTTCGTTAAGTTTGATTTCCAAGTAACTAATTATGGATTTGATATGCCTGTTGAGATTTTGATGCCTGCGCTTTCGCCGACCATGACGGAGGGAACTTTAGCAAAATGGCTTAAGAAAGAAGGTGATAATGTTAAATCTGGTGATGTG
>JBIKYU010000009.1:0-29850 GCA_044355085.1 Rickettsiales bacterium
GCCAATCACTTCACCCTTCATATTCAGCAACGGGCCGCCTGAATTGCCACGATTAATCGCCGCATCAGTTTGAATGAAATCATCAAATGGACCAGAATTTATATCGCGCGCACGTGCCGAAATAATTCCCGCAGAAACCGAGCTATCAAAACCAAACGGGCTACCAATTGCAATTACCCAATCACCAACTCTTGCTACGTCAGAATCGCCCCAACGCAAGGCAGGAAGAGGTTTTTTGCTTTCTACTTTTAAAAGCGCAACATCAGTTTTTGGATCGCGTCCAATAAGTTTGGCGAGAGATTTTGTCTCGTCACGAAATGTCACTGTGATTTCTGCCGCATCAGCAACAACGTGATTATTTGTTACAATATAACCAGATGGATCAATTATAAAACCAGATCCCAAAGACACCGCTTCGCGATCTTGCGGGGCGCCATAAAATTCTTGGAATTGTTCAAAAAAATCTTCAAACGGTGATCCTGGTGGCAGAGCAGGAATCTCAGGCATTTTGCCCTTTACAGCGTTTTTTGTCTCAGGTTTTTGTTTTGTAGAAATATTCACAACTGCAGGCAAAGTTTGTTCTGATAAATCGGCGAATCCAGAAGGAACCATCGCTGGACCTTGCGCATTCGCCGCAGAAGAAATTACTCCGACAAAAAATGCTATCAAATAACAAATACGCGACATGGGAAAACAACTCCTGCAATCAATGTTATAAAATAACAATATTTGTGGCCTGGGTTTTTAGCTAATTAAAGAATTTCAAAAACTCACTTTTCGGCGAAAGATAGATTGTTGTATCTTCAGCAGAAACACTCTTTTTATAAGACTGCATAGAGCGGTAAAAATGGTAGAATTCTGGGTCTTTACCGAAAGCGCTAGCAACAATTTTGATCGCTTCACCATCAGCATTACCGCGAATTTTTTGTGCTTCTTGTTCTCCTTGTGCACGATATTCAGCCGCTTCTTTTTGGCGATCTGCGCGCATGCGATTATAAATCGCACCGCTGTTTTCTTCTGGTAAATCCGCTGCAACAATACGCACATCAAGAATATCAACACCAAAAGGAATCGTCCGCTCGCGGACAATATTTTTTATATCCGCAACAATGGTTTTTCTGCCCGCTGTAAGTAGCTCTCCCAAAGGAACGCGGCCAATTGTGTCGCGCAGACTGGTCTCGACGATTTTGTCCATTTTGTCGCGAATTCCGCGCTCATCCGTTACCTTCTGATAGAAAGCTAGCGGATCAACAATGCGATATTTCGCAAAAGCAGTAACAGAAAGATTTTTCTTTTCTGAGTCGAAAACTTCTTTGTTTGTTGCAGCAAAATTTAAAATCCTTTGATCAAAAAATACGACTTCTTGCACAAAAGGTTTTTTGAATTTTAGGCCAGGAGATTGAATCGCATAAACGGTTTTATCGCCATCCTTAAACGCAACGGGGCGGCCAAATTCAAGCACTATCGCCTGCTGTGATTGCTGAACAATAAAGAACGAATTTGAAACCACCAAAAACAGCAGAAAAATTCCGCCCAATAAAAACCAGAAACGATTACTTAGAACTTGAGACATTTGCGCCTCCTTTATTTTGTAGTTCACGTAGCGGAAGATAAGGTATCGGGCCTTGCGCGGAGTCGATTATAACTTTTGGCATGCCTTTTAGAATTTCTTCCATTGTTTCTAAATACATGCGTGTACGCGTAACATCTTTTGCCAAAGCATATTGCTGATAAACAGAAAGAAAGCGCTCCGCCTCACCTTGTGCTTTTGGCACTACTTCGTTGCGATAAGCGATAGCTCTATTGATCATTTCCTGCTTGTTGATTTTTGCGGCCTGTACGTCGCGAAAAGCATCAACAACCGAATCAGGCGGAACCGCTTTCATGTTGATTTCACTAATGGCAATTCCCGCATCGTAAGAATCAAGAATATGCTGCAGGGCAAGCTTGGTCTCCGACTGCACCAGGCTGCGGCCTTCAGATAAAATGTCATTAATTGGCGTGGTGCCAACAATTTCTCTAAGAGCGCTTTCTGCTGCATCGGCAACAGTGCGCTTGGAATCATGAACATTGAATAAAAATTTTCGTGCATCAGTAATTTGCCACTGCACTTCCAAAGTTATTGAGACCAAATTCTCATCACCAGTTAGCATCAAAATTTCGCGTGTTGTTGAAGATTCATCATTGCGACCTGATCTTCTAAAACCAGAGGCTGGAGCCGTTGCAGAGCGATAACCAATTTCTTCCTTATAACGATCTTGAACACGAACAATGTGAACTACTTCAATCGGATTTGGCAGATGGTAATTCAAGCCAGGAGTATCAGTACGCACATATTTTCCGAAGCGCAAAACTACGCTTTCTTCCCTCGCATTAACTGTATAAAAACCAGTGGCGAACCAAAATAAAACGACACCGACCAGGCCTAATAAAATAGCGCGTTCTGGCGATATTTTATCGCCATTTCCGCCGCTAAACCAACTTCTGGAAAACTTTCGATATTGACGACGAAATTGCTCAAAAGGATCAGGCTGTGAAGGACCTTGTCCATTATTAGGGGGCTTTTGTTGGCCATTTCCCCAAGGATTTCCACCTGATGGGCCAGAGCCCCATGGACCAGAACGTTTAAATAAAAACATGATTTTCTCCGTAAACAAAGCGTGACACGTATGATGCCGTTATTCTAGATAATGCAATTCCATTTTTTTAGCGGCTACATTGTCGCTGCTTCTTTGTTTTTTAAACTTAAGTTTACTAAACAAAGAATCACCTCTTCGTGCTTAAAAAACATGGAGTGGTATAACTTAAACTACAAAGAAGAAGCTCCGCAGTTTTTAACAAGGTAAATTTGCTAATCCCAAAAATTACAAAAAGCGCGAAGAGATATAATTACATAAACAGGAGTTTTCAAGCATGGCGCTCTCAAAGAACGACATATTAAGCGTATTAGAAAAAATAACAGATCCACAAACTAATTTATCGATTGTTGCAGCAGGGCGTGTCAGTGCAATTGTCCTGCGCGAGAGCAGTATTGGATTTGTTCTCGCGGTTCCAGTTGGGCACGAAGAAAAATATCTGCAAGTGCAGAAATCTTGTGAGGTGATTTTACAAAATGCATTTCCTGATATGCGCGTAACAATAGTTTTAACGAACGCGGAAGAATCTTCAGCAGCGCATGCATCTTCTTCTAATGCGTCTGAAGTTGATCAAATAATGAAGCGCGGAAAAAGAAAAGGCGAGCAGCGTCCAGAAGGCGTTGCGCGTGTAATTATGGTTGCGGCAGGAAAAGGTGGCGTTGGTAAATCTATGCTAACGGCGGGTTTGGCATTGGCTGCGCAAGCACAAGGAATGCGGAGCGCCATTCTCGATGCCGATATTTTCGGGCCATCAATTCCCAAAATGTTTGGTGTGAGCGTACAGCCTGAAGTGAGAAATCAGAAAATGATTCCGCCAGAAGTTTTTGGCGTGCAATTAAATTCTATGGGCTTGTTGTTGCCAGAAAAAACTTCAACTGTGTGGCGCGGTGCTATGCTCGCAAAGGCACTGAATCAGCTGCTTTTCACGACCGCTTGGACAAATCGCGATGTGTTGTTTGTTGATGTTCCGCCAGGCACTGGTGATGTTTCTCTCTCTCTTTCTGAGCAATGTAAGATAGATGGCTGTGTCTTGGTATCAACGCCGCAAGGCCTTGCTTTGCTGGATGTACAGAAGGCTGCAGACATGTGTAGAAAATTAGAGGTCCCATTATGGGGTGTTGTAGAGAATATGAGTTACATCGAGCATGGCGATACACGTTTTTGTCTTTTTGGCGAAGGTAACGTAGAAAATTTTGCGCTTGCGGAATCTTTGCCATTTTTAGGAAGAATACCTTTGGTGCCGGAACTTGCGAAAGCCGCAGATTCTGGGCTTATCGCGGCGAGCGATATCACAAAATATACGGCTGAAATTTTCCAAAAAATCAGCAAAAACTTCTCATCAAAGAAAATATAAATGAAGAAAAAATGCATTTTATTTTTTTTTGCTGTTGACAGGCTATGGGCGCATAGCTATATCCGTCCCTCCCCGAAATGGGGAACGAAAAACGGCCAGCGGCGAAAGCCTGGTAGTTTCTCGATTAGCCGCCGCCCTAGTGGCTGCGGAGCTGTTTGAAAATTGAATAGTGATCTAGATTAATAAAATCTAATCGCGCTGAGTTGATAAATTAATGAGGCGATCTGTATGCGTGTCTAGTTCTGCATACATTTCGGCATCGTGAAGTGTCGTATCAAACAAAAAAAGAGCATCTGGTGGATGCCTAGGCGCTAGAAGGCGATGAAGGACGTAGTACGCTGCGATAAGCCACGGGGAGTTGCGAACAAACGTTAATCCGTGGATCTCCGAATGGGAAAACCCACCGCTTTAAGCGGTATCTCTTACTGAATACATAGGTAAGCGAAGCTAACCTGGGGAACTGAAATATCTAACGTACCCAGAGGAAAGGACATCAACCGAGACTCCGTTAGTAGTGACGAGCGAAAGCGGACCAGGCCAGTGGCCTGGCGTAGAAAACCAGAATCTTCTGGAAAGGAGAACCATAGTGGGTGATAGTCCCGTATGGGTAAATCTACGCTAGGTCCTTGAGTAGGGCGGGGCACGTGAAACCCTGTCTGAACATGGGGGGACCACCCTCCAAGCCTAAGTACTCTCTAGCGACCGATAGTGAACAAGTACCGTGAGGGAAAGGTGAAAAGAACCCCGATCAGGGGAGTGAAATAGACCTGAAACCGGATGCTTACAAGCAGTCGGAGGGACTTCGTGTCCTGACGGCGTACCTTTTGTATAATGGGTCAGCGAGTTAGTCTGGCAAGCAAGCTTAAGCCGATAGGTGTAGGCGCAGCGAAAGCGAGTCTGAATAGGGCGTATAGTTTGTCGGATTAGACCCGAAACCGGGTGATCTAGCCATGGCCAGGTTGAAGGCGAGGTAACACTCGCTGAAGGACCGAACCCATTACTGTTGAAAAAGTACGGGATGAGCTGTGGCTAGGGGTGAAAGACCAAGCAAACTCGGAAATAGCTGGTTCTCCGCGAAAACTATTTAGGTAGTGCGTCGTGATTATGCCACTGGGGGTAGAGCACTGGATAGGCTAGGGGGTCCTAAAGACCTACCAAACTTAACCAAACTCCGAATACCAGTGAGTAAGTCCACGGCAGACAGACGGTGGGTGCTAAGGTCCATCGTCGAGAGGGAAACAGCCCAGATCTCCAGCTAAGGTCCCCAAGTTATGGCTAAGTGGGAAAGGATGTGGAAAAACCAAAACAACCAGGAGGTTGGCTTAGAAGCAGCCATCCTTTAAAGAAAGCGTAACAGCTCACTGGTCTAAATAAGTTTTTCTGCGCCGAAAATGTAACGGGGCTCAAGCCATACACCGAAGCTGAGAGTGCCTTTAATGGCGCGGTAGCGGAGCATTCTGTAGGCCTGCGAAGGTGACTCGTGAGAGTTGCTGGAGGTATCAGAAGAGAGAATGCTGACATAAGTAGCGACAAAGAATGTGAAAGACATTCTCGCCGAAAGTCCAAGGGTTCCTGCGCAACGTTAATCGACGCAGGGTTAGCCGGCCCCTAAGGCGAGGCCGAAAGGCGTAGTCGATGGGAATCAGGTTAATATTCCTGAGCCTGTGGGTAGTGACGGATGTTGTAAGTTGTTCGGTCTTATTGGATTGACCGGGCAGCGAAGATGTCCCAGGAAATAACTCCCACGTATAGACCGTACCCCAAACCGACACAGGTGGACTGGTAGAGTATACCAAGGCGCTTGAGAGAACGATGTTGAAGGAACTAGGCAAAATGCACCCGTAACTTCGGGAGAAGGGTGACCTTTTTGTGGGCAACCATAAGAAGGTGGCACAGAGCAGGGGGTAGCGACTGTTTATTAAAAACACAGGGCTCTGCTAACACGAGTAAGTGGAAGTATAGGGTCTGACGCCTGCCCAGTGCCGGAAGGTTAAGGTGAGATGTGCAAGCTTCGAGCCGAAGCCCCGGTGAACGGCGGCCGTAACTATGACGGTCCTAAGGTAGCGAAATTCCTTGTCGGGTAAGTTCCGACCCGCACGAATGGCGTAACGACTTCCCCGCTGTCTCCAACATCGACTCAGCGAAATTGAATTCTCCGTGAAGATGCGGAGTACCCGCGGTTAGACGGAAAGACCCCGTGCACCTTTACTACAACTTTGCAGTGGTAACAGGAATGTAATGTGCAGGATAGGTGGGAGACTTTGAAGCTATGGCGTCAGCTGTAGTGGAGTCATCCTTGAGATACCACCCTTTACATTTTTGTTACCTAACCGAAGCCCGTGAAACCGGGCTCGGGACCCTGCATGGTGGGTAGTTTGACTGGGGCGGTCGCCTCCCAAAGTGTAACGGAGGCGTGCGAAGGTAGGCTCAGGACGGTCGGAAATCGTCTGTAGAGTGCAATGGCATAAGCCTGCCTGACTGTAAGGCTGACAAGCCGAGCAGAGACGAAAGTCGGTCATAGTGATCCGGTGGTTCTGCGTGGAAGGGCCATCGCTCAACGAATAAAAGGTACGCCGGGGATAACAGGCTGATGACTCCCAAGAGTCCATATCGACGGAGTCGTTTGGCACCTCGATGTCGGCTCATCACATCCTGGGGCTGGAGCAGGTCCCAAGGGTTCGGCTGTTCGCCGATTAAAGTGGTACGTGAGCTGGGTTTAGAACGTCGCGAGACAGTTCGGTCCCTATCTGCCGTGGGTGTAGGAATATTGAGAGGATCTGACTTTAGTACGAGAGGACCGAGTTGGACGTACCTCTGGTGTACCTGTTGTCGCGCCAGCGGCACTGCAGGGTAGCTATGTACGGAAGGGATAACCGCTGAAAGCATCTAAGTGGGAAACCCACCTCAAAACAAGTATTCCCAATTAGAGCCGTCGAAGACTACGACGTTGATAGGCCAGGTGTGGAAGCGCGGTAACGCGTGTAGCTAACTGGTACTAATAGCTCGATTGGTTTGATTCATTTCGCTTCACGTTGCTGATGTATGTAGAACTAGTGCGCATCAGATTGCGCTCAGGCGACAAGATTTTATATCTAGACACTATTCAATTTGCCTGAAAAAGGCCCGTTTATTTAGCCTGGTGGTTATGGCGGAGGTGCAACACCCGATCCCATTCCGAACTCGACCGTGAAACCCTCCAGCGCCGATGGTACTTCGTCTTAAGACGTGGGAGAGTAGGTCGCTGCCAGGCTTAGTAAACGGGCCTTTTTTATTTTAAATAGCTCGTAATAACATTCTATATTTTTAGCTTCGCTACCCCTACCCTAGAATAGATCCGATTGTAACTGGAGGATTTTCTTGTAATTCAAAGAAGCAATGAGATTTTTCTATGAAGAAGCTAAATTGAGTGAAGTTCAGATTGTAAAGTTGTTACAAGAATGGGATTCACGAAGGCGCTTTGAAATAAATTCAGGCCCGTTATCCATTCGCAAAATCTCAAGATATGCGCGGCGATTAATCTCCATCAGTTCTTCAATCGTACGCAAAACAAAATCCTCAAGCGAAAAATCTCTCATAGAGCTACGCATCAGCTCCAAACTATTGTACAAAAATTGAAAATCAAAAACAGTTCCAGCTTCATTTAAAACATTATCTTCCATATCGTTAATTGGGAGAAGAATGGCTAAATTTCAGTACAGATGGATTTTTAAGCCTGCTTGTGGATAAGTTCTTTTGGCTTCATCCTGATAATCCAGAGCTTTGCACCCCAAACGATATTTGCTATGCAAAAAAAACATGAAGATGGCACATGCGAAATTACGCCAGGAAAGTTATGCATCAAGCTCCAATCAACCATCAACATCTCGGTGCTATTTGGGAAGAATTCGCGCTCTAAAGCTTGGCTCAGAAGAGGTTTTTTCTGGAGCACACATCAAGGCGCAGAGCTTGATTTACTAATTTCATCACGCAGGTAAGCTCATCGGATTTGAAGCAAAATTCAGAGACCATTCCAAAATTACCAAATCCATGCGACAAGCGATGCTAGACCTGAAGCTTGAACATCTATATATCGCCTGTCCAGGCGAGCGCTTGGTGGAGATAGAAAAAATATTACCGCCATCGGCCTGAAACCAATAAAGTCTATGGAAAATCTGCGAAAGCACATACAAAACAATGATCAAAACCTCAGCTAATCTCAAAATTTCCGAAGATTTCTCGCGCGCTTTTAACTTAATTGAAAACTCAAAAAAAAATTTATTCATAACTGGGCGCGCAGGAACAGGAAAATCAACATTTCTCCAATATGTACGCGAAAACAGCAGCAAAAAAATAGCTGTTGTTGCGCCAACCGGAGTTGCTGCTCTTAATGTTGGCGGGCAAACTATCCATTCTTTTTTTCGGCTTCCGCCGCGTTTTTTAGATGTGAATGATCCCAAAACAATTCAGCGCGTGCGTGGTAGTAAAATTTATCGCGCCATAGATGTCATAATCGTCGATGAAATTTCAATGGTTCGTGCCGATATTTTTCAGAGCATGGATTTATTTTTGCGTCTCAATGGTCGCGATAAAAACAAGCCATTTGGTGGAGTGCAAATCTGTGTAATTGGCGATCTGCATCAGCTTCCGCCCGTTGTAGGTCGAGAAATGGAATCGGTTTTTAGCGAGCGTTATGAAACACCTTTTTTCTTCTCTGCTCCTGCATATCAAGATGCTGATTTTGAAATTATCGAATTTGACAATATCTATCGCCAAGATAACCAAGAATTTATTTCCTTGTTGAATCTTATTCGCTCTGGCGATTCTAGTATTTCTGTTCTGGAGAAAATAAATCAACGAGTAATTGCCAGAGCCCGCGCAAACCCAGGTACTTTAACGCTTGCAGCAAGAAACCTCACCGCTGATCGGATTAATGAGGAAGAGCTAGCAAAATTACCAGGCACAGAATTTTCCTATGATGGCAATATACAAGGCGAGTTGCCTTTGAGTGGAGACCGGCTTCCAGCACCAGAAATATTGCGTTTGAAAATCGGTGCACAAGTAATGTTTACGCGCAACGACCCCGAGCAGAAACGCTGGGTTAATGGCACTCTTGGTACGGTTCACTCACTAACGCAGACGCGTATACAGGTCAAAACCGAAGAAGGAATTTACACTCTCGAGCCAGAAAAATGGGAAATGATTCGCTACGATGCGACAGATGATGGCGCAATAATTGCTAAAACCGTTGGTACTTATAAGCAATATCCAATCACCCCAGCATGGGCGATGACTATTCACAAGGCGCAGGGAAAAACATTGGAGCGCGTAATCATCGATCTTGATAATGGCGGAGCTTTTGCAGCAGGGCAGTTATACGTGGCTCTTTCCCGCTGCAGGTCGCTTGAAAATATAGCTCTTCGTCGTCCAGCTACGGCAAATGATATTCGCTGTGACGAGCGCGTTATAAATTTCTGCCGATTGGCGCGTTGAAGTAAGCTTTTAAAGCTGCAAGATCAAGACGCTTGAACAAATTACTCTGCATTGGGTTCGTCGGCGCCGATTTTCTTCACCAATGCTTGCAGTAATTTGTTTTGATACTCCAAGTGAATAAGCACGGCTTCTATTTCTGCCTCAGCTTTTACATTCACTTCAAAGTCATGCTCAGAGCGGATTTCCGAGTGTTGTCCCTGTAAATTCTGGCCAACCATAATCAACGGCATGAGTAAGATTTGAATCAAATTTGAAATAAAAAGCCAAAAAGTAAAGCTAGTTGGTGGATCAAAACGGTAGGCATCTGGCGCGAATAAATTCCAACCAAGCCAAATGGCCGTCCAGGCTGCGATCAAAAGAAAAAAACCGATTGTTCCAACTTTTTTTGTTATCCACAGCGCCAAACGGTCTAGACGAGATAATTTCTCTCTGCATGCAGCATTAACATTGCGCATGGGCTTTCTCTGTTTGCGAATTTCATTCAAAGATTTCGGCAGAGAATTAGACATAAAAATCCTAAAATTTAGTCAGAAATTTTGCCTATCTGACTGTGTGAAGCGGAAGAAGAAAAGGGTTTTCCAGAATTTTTATAGCAGATAGTAATCGACACGAGATAATAAAATTCGCTATAGGAAGGGCGCTTTTAAACCAAGGAATAAACATGCATCAATCACAAAAGAATCTTCAGCCGAATCTGGCAAAACTCACGCTTGGCGCAGTAGGAGTGGTTTACGGCGATATCGGCACCAGCCCGTTATATGCATTCCGCGAATCAGTGGCAGCAGCAGGAACAAACATAGCTCCAGAAGCAGTGCTCGGTGTTTTGTCGCTAATTTTATGGACATTATTTTTGATCGTAACGCTGAAATATGTTGTGCTGCTTTTGCGTGCCGACAATCACGGAGAAGGTGGAATACTTTCACTGATGTCTTTAGTTCGCAATGTTGTTGGCGGAAAAAAATCTTGGATTTTTTGGATGGGCGTTGCGGGTGTGGCGTTTTTTTATGGCGATGCAATTATAACTCCAGCCATCTCTGTTTTATCTGCTGTGGAGGGCTTAAAGCTTATAACTCCAGTGTTTGAGCCTTATGTACTGACGATTGCGATTGCAATTTTAGTTGCTCTGTTCTGCGTTCAATCTTTGGGCACAGAAAAAGTCGCGCGTTTTTGTGGCCCTTTGATGTTGCTGTGGTTTGCTGCGCTTGCGTGGGGCGGAATTTTGCATATCAAAGATTCGCCCTTAGTGTGGCAGGCTTTTAATCCGCGCTATGCAATTTATTTTCTCACGCATCACGGCATGGCCAGTTTTATCGCGATGGGTGCGGTTTTTTTATCTGTCACTGGCGCCGAGGCTCTCTACGCCGATCTCGGGCATTTTGGTAAAAAACCAATTCGTATTGCCTGGCTTGGTATTGCAATGCCAGCCTTGATTCTGAACTATCTTGGTCAGGCGGCTTTTGTGCTCTCTCATCCAGAATCAGCGCATGATTCCTTCTTTTTGCTTTATCCAGATTGGGCGTTAATTCCAATGGTGATTTTAGCAACATTAGCAACGGTTATAGCAAGCCAGGCAGTTATAACTGGAGCTTATTCTCTCACTCACCAAGCAGTTCAGCTGGGTCTGCTACCGCGCTTGCGCGTGCGCTACACTTCGGCCAATCAAAAAGGGCAAATTTATATGCCGCACGTAAATTGGCTGTTGTTGATTGGAGTTATCGTGCTGATTGATCTGTTCCGCTCCTCCAGCGCGCTTGCTGCTGCGTACGGTATCGCTGTAACTGGAACCATGGTTATGACCGCTTTTCTGGCTGCAGTTGTTTTTCACAAATTATGGCGCTGGCCTTTGGTTGTAACCATTTTGGTTGTTGCTCCGCTTTTGTTACTCGACATCACTTTCTTACTAGCCAATCTGCTGAAATTTTTCCATGGCGGCTTTATGCCAGTTATTTTTTCTGCGGCATTAATGACCATTATTTATGTCTGGGTAAAAGGTAGTGAGTCTCTGAATCATTATGCACAAACTCATTCATTCACAATGAAGCAATTAGCAGCGCAATTAGAAGCACATCCGCCTGCTCGTATTGAAGGCACAGCGGTGTTTTTAAGTAGCAATCCAGATTATGCGCCATCAGCTTTGGTTCATAATCTGATGCACAATAAAGTTCTGCATCAGCGCAATATTTTGATAACCATAAATTATACCAATGAGCCGATTGTGAGTGAGAGCAAGCGCGTGCAAATTGTCGAGCGCAATCAAGATTTTGTGCGCGTGTTTTTCTGTTTCGGATATATGGAATCGCCAAATGTACTAAACGCAATTCGATTGCTTGGTTTTGAAGGTGTGGAAATTGATTTGCACCACACGACATTCTTTATTTCAAGGCGCAATATTTTGCCTTCAAAGTCTTTTGGCATGCCACTTTGGCAAGATCGGCTGTTTATCATGTTGGCGAATAATGCAAGCGACGCTGCAGTTTATTTTAATATTCCGCGCGCGCGCGTTGTTGAAATTGGCGTACAAATGACTGTCTAGATTTTGAAAAAAGCGCAGATGGCTTTGTTATAAAATAACAATTTTTATAAATCTTTCGCGAGCATGAAAAACATCAGGCAATCTTTTGTTGTGCTGGTTGTGTTATAAGCTGCACCTGAGACGCATTCTCCAGGTCCGTTTAAAGAATTCGCCGAAAGAACCGATTCAAACTCAGGCAAACGATTATCGATTTTCTCATCAATTTCTGCTGCTTGTAATCCAGTAAAAGCGCCGCCTGTAAGGAAAGAAGAAGCATTGTCGACGGGATCTTTTGTGCCAACCACAATATAGTTTCCTACAATAACGGGGCTGCGTGGCGGAGAAGTCAACCAATCGACAGAAATTCCAACATTGTGAAAATAATTAGAGCGCGGAACATTGACGTTTATTTCAGGAATAGAACCAGTTCCTGAAAAAATTCCCGCCGCTGAACCGTCTGCAGGTCCTGGCATTAATCCCGCTAAAACCAGCTGCTCCCAAGTGGCGTAAAATTCAGGCGTGCCGCTGTTATCAATGCGGCCATTATTATTTCCATTGGTAACTGTATGTGTAGGTGAGGGCCAGAAACTCGTTGCATTCGCTAAATCACCAGGCATTGAACCATATTGATCATAAAAATGATAAATTCCCACGCGCGCACGTTCTACTTCTGCAACAACTCCGCGTAGTGCTGCGGTTTCGCGTAGGCTCTGTGCGCCCAAAACCGCAGAAACCAACAATCCCATCACGGCCAAAGCAACGGCAAGCTCAAGCAGAGAAAATCCGCGCTTAAGATTACGCATGCGTAGAATCTCCTTCATTATTGTGAGAAAATTTCAGCGGAATTCCCATCTCGTTCATTTTTCGATACAGCGTTGAGCGGCCAATTCCGAGCTGCCTGGCTACATCGCTCATATGCCCTTTGTGGAGATTGATTGTTTGTCGAATAATTTCCTCTTCAAGCTCCGCAAATGGCCGAATTTTTCCTGCTTCATCCACAATTGCTACATGCAAAATATTTTTCTCGGCATTGCTTTTTTTCCTTTCCGAAAAAGAATTCGGCTTGGCGATATTGCGCGGAGCCTCACGTAAATGAGTAAAATCGCCAATATGCAAGGTGTGACCATCAGCAAGAATCACTGCGCGGAAAAGAGCGTTTTTCAGCTGTCTTACATTTCCTGGCCAATCATAGCGCTGTAGTAATTTCAGAGCGTCTTCTTCAATTTCATCAATAGGCTTGCCCTCTAAATCACCAAAGCGTGTTGCGTAATGTTTCACCAAAGCCAAAATATCACCGCTGCGTGTGCGCAATGCTGGCATAGAAATCGGCAAAACATTCAAGCGATAATATAAATCCTGACGGAAATTTCCGCGCTCAACAAGCGAAGCTAAATTTTGTGTCGTAGTTGCGATACAGCGCACATTAATTTTAACTGGTGAATCTGCTTGTACTGGTTTGATCAGATTTTCTTGGAGTGCCGAGAGCAGGGCCGATTGCAGGCGATCTGGTAAATATTCAATATCATCTAATAATAAAGTTCCGCCTTCTGCTTCACGAAATTTTCCAAAAGCCTGAAATCCTTCCTTGCATTCTTTGCCAAATAAAACCGTTTCAAGCATTTCCATTTTTTCTGATAAGCAACTAAAAACAATGAAAGGCTTTCCAGCTCTAGAGCTGGCAGAGTGAATGGCCCGGGCGATTAATTCTTTGCCGACGCCAGATTCTCCTTCGATCAAAACTGGTGCATCAGAAATTGCTGCGCGCTCTGCTAAAGAAACAGCATTTTGCAACGAGCGCGATCCACCAATAATCGCAGAAAATGGCACATGTGAAGGAGAGAGTCGTTTGATTCTATCCAATTCATCATGCAAGACATGTGCGCGCAAAGCGTTGGAAACGCTCGTTTGTAGGCGATCAGCAGAATCCATTTTTTTGACAAAATCTGTTGCCCCTGCTTTTAGCGCAATCACCGCCATATCAAGATCATCATTTCCTGTGCGCACAATAATCGGCAAGTTTGGTTTAATCGGCTTAACCGCGCGCAAAACATCGATTCCATCCATATCTGGCATGGATAAATCAAGCAGAACTAAATCAATGTCGTCATTTTTGCTGGTGAGTAAATCTATTGCTTCTTTGCCATTTTTTACCGATGTCGTTTGGTAATGCAGTCCATCATGTAAAATTGTTTCAACGCGGGAGCGTTCGCTTGCTTCATCATCAACTACCAAAATATTATAACTCATAAATCCCCCTTTAAATTGTTGTGTAAAAACACAAACAAATCAGTTCAAAAGGTCATGTGACAAAATCATGACAACAATGCAAATCGCAATGTAGGGAGAAAAGTTTAATAAAACCTAAAGCAGGCTTAGTAACCAGGATGAAACTATGCAGAAAGAGATTTTATCCGCGCTGCGTAAGCAGTCGAATCTTGGCCGCCAGAGCCAAACACAGCCGTTCCTGCAACGAGCAAATTAGCGCCAGCATCGCGTGCTAGCTTAGCAGTTTCTGGGTTTATTCCGCCATCAACTGATAAAATGAAAGGCCGCGATTGTTCCTCGAACCATTGGCGCAAAATGCGCAGTTTTGCTAGTTGTGAATCCAAAAAGCTTTGGCCGCCAAAGCCAGGATTTACAGTCATAATCAGAATCAAATCAACTTTATCCATCACGTAACGCAACATTTCAGGCGGTGTTGATGGAACCAAAGAAACTCCAGCTTTTTTTCCCAATGCGCGAATCATTTGTAGGCTACGATCAAGGTGAGTCGTTGCTTCCGCATGGATTGTTATCCAATCTGCACCTGCATCTGAAAATTCCTGGATAAATGGATCTACTGGTTCGATCATCAAATGCACATCAAAAGGAAGCTTGCTGTGTGGCCGTAATGCGCGCACCATCTGCGGTCCAAAGGTAAGGTTTGGAACAAAATGCCCATCCATCACATCAAAATGAATTGCATCTGCGCCTGCTGCAGTTATGGCGCGCACCTCGTCGCCAAGCTTAGCAAAATCAGCCGATAGAAGCGACGGCGCAATCATCACAGATTCGTCTTTCATGATATTTCCTTATGTGAGCATAAATTCGATGCAAAAATCTGTTCCTGACCATCGGCAGAGTTTTGCTTTTCAGCAATAAAAATCTTCGCGCGGCAATAAATTGCTGCAGTCTGCGAAAAACAATTCCCAGGATCTTTTTTCAACTCAAGATTATAAATTTCTGGTATTTGTAACCTGTTGGCACAAAAAAATGCATTAAGCCGTGATTTTTATTCCAAAAATCGTTTCAAGTTAACGAATTATTAAGAATTGGATTTTATACCGCCTAACGATTCACGAGATCAAATTTTTTTGCGTGATTTTTTTCTTTGTTAACTAGAGAAAAAATCCTTCGGATGCACTCTATGCCTTAGGATTTTGTTTCTGGCGTAATTGCAAGAAACACGAAAAAAAGACAAAATCATGAATCATTAGTGGTTCGAAAATTATCATGATTTTTAGACCAAAAATTTGCTGCGGCATCCTTACTCAGAGAGGTCTTGGCAAAAATTTTCAGTCGAAAGATTTTGTTACTTTATATCACTAATTTGCTGCAATCTTGTGACCATCCCAATCACGGTTATGCAGGTTTCTCTGCTTAAACTGGCTCTACGAAAAAGGAAACTTCATCATGGCAAAACGTAACATTAAGGTAAGTACTCCCTCTAGCTCTTCTCGGTCTAGCATCAGCAGCGAAGATCGTGGCATCGGACAACGGCTTATGCATTTGCGCCTTGAAAAAGGTGTGGATCGCAAAAATCTAGCCATTGAGGCTGGCGTTGAAGAAGAAGAAATAGCTGCCTATGAAGAAGGTGATGAAGCTGTTCCAGCAAGTCTTTTGCTGATTCTGGCGCATTCA
Source organism: Rickettsiales bacterium (assembly GCA_044355085.1). Taxonomy (GTDB): domain Bacteria; phylum Pseudomonadota; class Alphaproteobacteria; order Rickettsiales; family JBIKYU01; genus JBIKYU01. Next base: position 15,872 of record JBIKYU010000009.1, read on the forward strand.
CTTAACGTACATCCTGGCTATTTTTTTAATGAATAGCTAAGCGCTGGTTTAATCTGGGAAAAATGCGTGAGAAGCCTATTTCCTTTTTATCCAGAGCGCATAGTTGCGCGTGCCTTGGATTTTATTTTTCCGCCACATTGTTTGCTTTGCGATTATTCAGTCGTGAAGATGGGTACTTTTTGCGCCTCATGTTGGAAAAAAATACATTTTCTTGAGTCGAGCCTTTGTGATATTTGCGGCGCGCCGCTTGCGGAGATTGCTAGCGGAAAAATCTGTCTTCCTTGTCAAGAAAATCCGCCGCAATTTGTCGCTGCGCGTGCAGCAATTCGCTACACAAAAAACAGTAAGGCATTGGTGCGGCAATTAAAATTTAGCGATCAACTTCACATAGCGCCATATGCGGCCGATTGGATGTTGCGTGCGGGAAGAGATTTTTTCTCAAAAATTGACATAATTATTCCCGTTCCATTGCATCGCTTTCGTTTATGGCGCAGGCGCTATAATCAATCGGGATTATTAGCAAAATATTTAGCCAGAAAAATTCACATTATTTGCCAGCCGCAATATCTCAAGCGTCGCAAAGCAACGCGTGAACAAGCGCAATTGACAAGGTCTTCGCGGCAAAAAAATATACAAGGAGCATTCCATGTTCCCCGCATTTATCGTAAAAAAATCGCCGACAAAACCATTCTTTTAATTGATGATGTTATGACCACAGGCGCAACCGCAAACGCTGCGGCAAAAGAATTAAAGCGCGCTGGTGCAAAGCAGGTCTATGTGCTAACACTGGCGCATCGCCTCGCAAAAAGACAAAGTTGACGGAGGAATAAATGCCAAAATGCAAAATGGCGTGCATACAAATTTCTAGTGATGATGTGTTGCAAAGCAACATATCGCGCGCGTCATTGATGATAGCTGAAGCAGCGCAGGCTGGAGCAGAATTTATTTCTCTGCCAGAGAATGTTGCCTGTATGCCCAAAAATCCGCATGACATTCTTCAGCATAAATTCGAGCAGGACAAACACCCAGCATTGCAAGCATTTCAGGCTGCTGCTGTAACTCATAAAATTTGGCTTTTAGTTGGATCAATTGCAATTTACGAACCCGCAAGAAACAAATTATTTAATCGCAGTTTTTTGCTTTCTGATTCTGGAAAAATAATCGCGCAATATGACAAAATTCATCTGTTTGATGTCGCTCTAGCAAATGGCGAAAACTACAACGAATCTGATCGTTTTATTTCTGGCAGCAAAGCAGAAATAGCAACAACCCCGTGGGGAATTTTAGGCTTCAGCATTTGTTATGATTTACGCTTTCCGCATCTTTATCGGAGCCTTGCAAAAGCAGGCGCTAGCTTGCTTTCCGTCCCTGCTGCTTTTACTCAAACGACGGGAGAAAAACATTGGCATGTGTTGCTGCGCGCGCGCGCGATTGAAAATTCTGCTTTTGTAATCGCGCCAGCGCAAGTTGGCTTGCACGCTTCAGGCCGCAGAACCTATGGACATTCGTTGATTGTCTCGCCAGACGGAACAATTCTTGCCGAAGGAGACGCTGATAAAGAGCAAATAATTTTCGCCGAATATGATAGCGAAGCAGTGATTAAATCTCGCGCATCAATTCCCTCTCTGGCTCTGAATGCGGAGTTCAGAGCCGCTCAGTTCGGGCAATAAATTATGTCACTTAACATACAAATTCGTGCAATTGGTAAGTTTGGCAAAAAAGATCCTCTGCAGCTTTGCATTGATGAATATCGCAAGCGCATGAAATGGTCGGTGAATATTTTTGAGCATGAAATAAAAGCACAAATTCTTGGCAATTTGCGGCAAGAGCAAGAAGCAAAATGGCTGCTCTCTAATCATCCAGAACGCTCAGTTTTAGTAGCTTTAGACGAGCGCGGACAAAATTGGTCGAGCGAAAAATTCGCCGCACAAATTGGAGCTTGGCAGCAGCAAACTAGCAATATTGTTTTTATAATTGGTGGCGCTGATGGTTTAACCGATCAGGTGCGCGCGCAGTCAAAGCTAATCCTTTCCTTCGGTGCAATGACTTGGCCGCATCGCTTGGTGCGCACATTGTTGGTTGAGCAGCTTTATCGCTCATACACTATTCTGCAGGGCCATCCTTATCATCGCAGTTAATGGCAGATATTTTGCGCGCTAAAAAAATAATTGCGCAGAAAAATTTTTGCGCAATTAGCGTTATATAAGCTTGGTCTTGAGTTTATTTTCTAGTAGAAACTGCCGCGCATAAAAACATGGAACGTTATAATTTAGAGAGAATCTAGAAATGAAAAAAATTCTTTTCAGTAAAGTATTTTTACTAATTTTCGCGAGCCTAAGCTTTGCCTCCGCCCAGGCTGAAGAAGCAGCAAAAGCTGGTCCTGGGGCAAAAACAGAAATCAATGTTCGCGACATTCAGCCAAGTGATGTAATTCAAGGAAAGGCCGATGCGCCCGTTACAATAATCGAATATGCATCGCTAACTTGCCCACATTGCGCGGGTTTTCACGCGAATGTTTTGCCTGAGCTGCAAACTCGTTATATCGATACTGGCATTGTGCGCTATGTTTTTCGCCATTTTCCGCTTGATGAACCAGCGCTGCGCGCATCAATGTTGGTAGAATGCGGCGGCAGCGAGCATCATCATCGCTTGCTTGCAACTTTATTTAAAACCCAAACAAGTTGGGCTGGCAAAAAAGATTACCGCACGATTCTTGAAAATATAGGCAAACTTGCTGGCTTAACGGGAGAGCAGATAAACGTCTGCTTTAATAACAAAGAGCTTGAAACACGTTTGGTTGAGCAAAAAATTCATGCGGCACAGCAACTGCAAATTCAGGCGACGCCATCCTTTGTTATCAATGGTTTGATGCATGCTGGCGCAAAACCAGTTTCATATTTCATAGCCGCCATTGAAAAAGCGCGGCCATCTGCGCAACAGCCTGCTGCTGGTACAACAGCAGGCTCGAAGGAAAGCGTTGAAAAACCAGCTTCTCCTGCCCCGTAGAAGCTGCAGTTTTTCAGTCTTGACAGACAAAAAAACCGTCCCTAAGTTCCGCCCCGCTTTTTAAAATGGGGAAGCGGAATTTTCTGCAACCAATCATACGTGTTTTCATGCCGCTTAATTCCAAGAATTCGCGTGAAGATCTGCGTCAGGCAATTGCGAGAGCGCAACATGTTGACGCTGATAAAAATACTTCTACTCCTGCCGTTGGAGCAGGTATGGCTTGGCGAGTTAGTGCCGAGCTTATAGCTGGTGTTATGGTTGGTTTAGGAATTGGATACGGTGCAGATAAAGCATTCGGCAGTGATCCATTTGGCATGATAATTGGTTTGATGCTGGGAACAGCAGGAGCGATTTTCAACATTCAGCGTGTGGTTTTGCAGCTACAAAAACGTGAAGAAGATGCAAGCCGCGCGCAACAAGAACAAAAGGAATAGAACCAATGGCGGAAGGTCATAGTCCACTGCATCAGTTTGAAATCCAATATCTCACTCAGTGGGAGCCTGTTGCTGGTTTCAACATAAATTTTTCCAATAGTTCGTTATGGATGGTTTTGTCACTTGCTTGCGTGGCTCTTTTTTGCACATTAGGCATGCGCCGCGCGCAGCTGGTTCCAGGGCGTTTTCAAAGCATGGTTGAGCTTGCATATGAATTCATCGCCAGAACAATAGAGGAAAACGCTGGAAAAGAAGGCCTACGCTATTTTCCCAGTATTTTTACATTATTCATGTTCGTTCTTGCTTGTAACTTGCTTGGCCTGATCCCTTATAGTTTTACCGCAACTAGCCATATTGCCGTTACATTTACGCTCGCAATGGCAGTTTTTCTGGCCATTACAGGCCTAGCAATCTGGAAGCATGGCTTCCATTTTTTCAGTCTTTTCGCGCCTTCAGGAGTGCCAAAATTTGTCTTGCCGCTGATTGTTGTAATCGAGCTTTTTGCTTATCTGTCACGCCCTGTAAGTCTTTCGGTCCGTTTGGCCGCTAACATGACTGCGGGCCACACCATGCTGAAAGTTATAGGTGGTTTCGTTGTGGCTTTGGGCTTTATGTTTGGCTGGCTACCATTTGCTTTCTTGATTGTTCTCAATGGATTTGAATTATTCGTCGCTGTTTTGCAGGCGTATATCTTTGCGGTGCTGACCTGTGTTTATTTACATGATGCGATTCACTTGCACTGAAATTTTTCCTACCAACCACTTTATTAAGAGAGAAAACTCATGGAACTCGAAGCATTAAAATTTATCGGCGCAGGATTGACAACTCTTGGAATGCTAGGCGCAGCAGTTGCTGTGGCGAAAGTATTTGAAGCTATGCTAAACGGCATTGCTCGCAATCCAGAGTCTGAAAAACAATTGTCAAAATATGTGTACGTTGGAGCTGGTCTTGCAGAAGCAATGGGCCTTTTCTCTTTCGTTATTGCGCTTCTAATTTTGAACGCAAAATAAATTTTGCAATCCGTGGAGTTCTGCCTTCAGTAAAAAAAGGTCAAAAACTCCACGGATTTTTACATTATTTTTAAAAGGTGATTCCGATGCCGCAGCTCGATTTTTCGACCTTCGCCGCACAAATTTTTTGGCTGCTTATCAGCTTTATTGTTTTGTATATAGTTCTATCACGCGGTTCTTTGCCTAAGATTGCGGCGCTAAAAGCCAAGAGACAAAATTTGCGTGATACTGATTTAGCAATTGCTGCAACGGCTGAGCGTGAAGCAGCAAATTTAGAGGAACAGTGGAAAGTCTCTATGGCGCAAGCACGTGCGCGTGCTTCAATCGTAGTTCAAGATGCAGAAAATCGTGTTCGAGTATCAGAATTAGATCATTTGGTGAAAGCAAAGCATGCCATAGAAATAATCGAAAAAAACGCTAATCAATCGTTGTCACAAACGCTTGCGACCGTTGAGGCAGAATTGCCAAAGCATGTAATCGAGCTTGCGAGCAAATTAGTTTCGCATGTGTCTGGCCAAAATATTCCTGCATCTGAAATAAAAGTCAGCTCTAATAAAAGCGCAAATTAAGGAAAATAAACATGACATTTGATGCCACATTTTGGGTTGGTGCCTCATTTTTAGTAGTGATTGCATTCCTGGCAAAAAATTTTTCTAGCGTTATTACCGCAGCACTAGATAAACGCGCGAAGCACATCGAAGAAACTCTGGCAGAGGCTGCTTCTTTAAAAAAAGAAGCAGAAAATCTTCGCGCTGAATACATCACCAAACATACGCAAATAGAAAGCGAAGCGCGTGCGTTAATGAAGAACGCTGAAGAGAGCGCAGCAAAGCGCATAGACGAAGCAGAAAAAGCTTTCACAGAAATGGTTTCGCAGCGAGTTGAAGCCGCCAAGAGGCGTTTGGACGATTATGAAACTGCTGCAGCAAAAAAAATTCAGGAAAAATTACTAGCCGATGTAATCGCAGCAGCAGAAGAAACTCTGCGCGCAAAACATCCAGAATGGTCAGAAAACCTTACCAAATCGGCGCTTTCTCAGATTCAAGAGAAGATATAATATTCCAGGATTTTCTTTTGGCGTTATTCAAGCCTTCTGCAAATAATCCTCGGCTTCTTGCACTAGCTCAGAGATAATTTCTGCGCAGGGCTGCTCTTTATTTACCATGCCAACGCTTTGACCAGCCATGAGCGAGCCTGCCTCAATATCGCCGTCAATCACGGCTTTGCGCAGAGCGCCCGCCCAGAAATGTTCGATCTTCAGCTGCGCTTCTTTTTTATCAAGCTTGCCTGAGCGAAATTCTGAAATAGCCTCATGTTGCGCCCGCGCAAACGCTTCAGTCGCTTTGTTTTTTAGCGCGCGCACTGGAATCACAGGAAAATCAGGATCAAGCTGCACCGATGCCACTGCGTCGCGCGCTTGTGCTTTAATGAAAGCATGTTTGAAATTTGGGTGCGCGATTGATTCGCTCGCGCAAACAAAGCGTGTGCCTAGCTGACAGCCGCTTGCGCCTAATTGTAAATAGGCAGCGATTAAATCTCCGCGCCCAATTCCGCCCGCAACAAATATCGGCACGCTCTCAATAAGCGGCGGAATAATTTCCTGCACTAAAACCGAAGTGCTAACTGGGCCGATATGACCGCCCGCTTCCATTCCTTCAATAATCAAAGCATCGATGCCATCGCGAATTAATTTTTTGGCGATGATCAAAGCAGGCGCAAAGCCAAGAGTCTTGATTCCTGCGCTTTTTAAGCGCTGAATATGCGCTGCGGAAGGAATGCCTCCCGCTAAAACCACATGCGAAACTTTTTCTGCGATACAAACGCCAAGCAATTCATCCAATTGCGGATGCATAATAATAATATTCACGCCGAATGGTTTTTGTGTTTTTGCTCGCGTAGCCTTGATTTCAGTCGCAAGCAATTGAGGCGACATGGAGCTGCAAGCAATCACACCAAAACCGCCCGCATTTGAAATTGCTGCAACTAAATTTCTTTCTGAAACCCAACTCATCGCCCCGCCCAAAATGGCGGTTTCTGTGCCTAAGAAGGCGCGTCCGCGCGCCCATAAATTAGTAACTCGCATTTTTTCTCTCAAATTGCCGATGAATGTGGCGGGTTTTCTAGAGAATCCAACGCCAATATGCAAGTTTCACCACAAAAAAGAGGCCCGAGATAATATTTATTTTTAATAAGTTGTTAATTACCAGCATGGTACATTTTTTTCTTATCTAGAAATATTTTGAAAGGCATTTCTATGTCCAGCGGTAAGAATTCTGGGACCAAAGAGGAATTAACAGCAGATCAAAAAGCTGCGGCAGAAAAAGAAGCCGCTGCAAAAAAAGCATCGTTGCTTGCAGATATTACTACAAAAGCAAAAGCCGCTTGGAAAAAAACTTATGAAGAAAAAGCAGGTAAGGATGAAGAAAAGCTTGGTACTTCTAAAACCAAAACCGGCATTGGTGCCTTAGAAGGAGCAACGGCTGGAAGTGCGTTCGCTCTTATTATTTCACCAGCGATGTTAGTTTTAGCAGGCCCGATTGGTGCATTAATTGGTGTGGCTTTTGGTATCTTCACACCAGGTGAACGCAAACAAAAAGCACAATTAGATGCCGACGCAAAAGCTCATGAAGAAGCTTTCACAGTCGCCAAAAAGGGCGGAATAAAAGGACAAGAGCTTGCCGAGCTCGCTTACAAAAAAGCTTTTTCTGCGCAAAAAGCAGCGAGTTTTCAAGACCAGCATTATGTTGCCAAAGGCACTGCTGTTGCATTGGCATTAATGACAGTTCTAGCAATTATTTTTCCACCCAGTTCTATTCTAATGGGCTTGGCTTATGCAGGAATTTTAAGTGTTGGCGTTGGTGTCGGTAAAGTTATTGATGTGCGCGCAGACAAAGCTTTTAACGATGCCGCCGACCAAGCGGGAAAGAGCGCATTTGCGGAATCTTTAAAAGCAGAAAAAATTTCTGTTCCCGAAGAAAAAGAACAAAAACATCAGCCAGAAACTGAACAATATCGTCCTAAATTTACCGATAGATTCTCAAGCTCGGCCGCTCCATCAGCACAAGGGCGTGTTTAATCTAAACTAGCAGGAGTGTTTATGAGCAAAGAAAAGCAAGGCCAACCATTTCAAGCTGTTGATATAAATCAAAAAGCACGGCCGCTGAATAACGCAGAAATACGATATGTAAAAGATTGGCAGGAAAAATATCTGAAGGCGTCTAAATCGTCGCGTAGTGCCGAATTAGATCGCGAAACAGGCGGTGATGGTTTCTCCGTCACAGGCTTGCTTTCTGTTTGGTTTATGGAGCGCGCTTATAAATTCGGCTTTGAAAAACAATTGAATGAGGAATCTGCTGGACAAGCAAAACATGAAACCACAGATCCGCGCTCAACAGTTACAGCAGTCGCTGTTTTTATTGGCGTGCTTTTAGGAGCCTTGCTGGGAGGAGCTTTGTTTTGGCTTTTTCTTTCTGGTCCATTGGGTGTTGCTGGTGCGATTGTAATTGGCGCTGCAGCTGGTTCTGTCGTTGGCGGTGGTTTTGGCTATATTGATTCAATATTTGAAAATGGAAAATTAAACGATCAAATTAGTAAGGCTGAAATTGATGTCGAAAATATCAGTGATAAAGCGCGAGAAAAAACCAAAGCAATTGAACTGGAGAACACTCAAGGGAAGCAGCAGCAGCGAATAGAAGCGCTAGAATTTGATGTTGATAAGCTTAAAAAGACAAAAATAGAAACTCCCAGAGCAGGATCAGAGGCCGCTGGCTTAAACGCAGTCGCTAGGCGCGCAGAACCGCCAGCTGGTTTTGAGCAAACTATCAAAACAGGACGCGTGGTAGAAACAGAACCTGTCCGGTAATCTAAGTAAAAAATATTTCTATTAGAAGCGATGTTTCTTCAGATTTTTAAATCTGAAATTTATGAAAGATGAAAAGGCAGGCCCGTTGTAAGCATTGCGCTCGGAGTTTCGGTAAATTCGCAGCCATTTCAGGTTATTCCAGGAATGTAATTCACTGCCGCTTACAGCGTTTTCTTGGTCGGATTTTTGAACGCTTGCAAAATCTTCTCAAGTAAAATTAATACCCGCCAGTTGCGCGTTTTTCAAAGTCTTGTTGCTGCTGCTGAAAGCGATCAAGCGCTTTATCGACAGGGGAGGGCTCGATTATTTTGGCGCTTGGATCAGGAATTGGAATCTCGCTTGTCATGCTGGAATCGGCAGAGTTTCCTTGCTCCTGCTTATGCGATTGAGCAGGAGCTTCGGAATCAGATCTTTTAGATTTTGCTTCAGTTTCTGAACTGTCATCAGCTTTGTTTTTGTTAGTTTTTTTGACTTCTGTATCTTGCAAATCTTCAGAATTTTTTTCCTGAGCGCTAGTTTTGGTTTTTTTATTTTCTAACTCACTGGCTGGATAAACTTCCAATGAATCATCAGCGGTTTTTTTTACCACCAAATCATTTTTTGTGTCCGCTTCTTTGGCCGCAAAGCTGCCTTCTGCAAAAGAGACAGCCGCCAGAAATATTATCAAAACAAAGGCATTGATCATGGTTTTTCTCGTAATTTAGAAGATTTAAAAAATCTTGTTTCGCCAAAAGCCATTACTGAAAATTTATCTCGCGATATTTTTGCAGCATCTAGTGCGTTGTATAAATCAATCGGCGTTTTTTCTGGCTTTTCCGCCGCCAACATAAAAGTTCCCCAATGCATGCCGATAGAATTGCGTGCGCGCACATCCTTATGCATTTGTACTGCTTCTACAGGAGAAACATGCTGATTGCGCATAAATTCGCGCGGCTCATAAGCACCAATTGGCAGCAGCGCTAAATCCATTGCACCAAGCTTAGGATAAATTTCTTTGAATTGTTTGGTGTAGCCAGTGTCGCCCGCAAAATAAAATTGGAAATCAGCAGCAGAAACCGCCCAGCCCGACCACAAAGTTTGATTGAAATCAGCAATACCGCGATTTGACCAATGCTGCGCGGGAATACAAGTTACCTTCAAACCATTGATTACCAGCTGATCCCACCAATCAAACTCAATCACATTGGTGATATTGCGCTTATTAAGCCAGGCTTTTAGGCCAAGCGGAACGACATAAATCGGCGCGTTGCCGAGCTTTAAAATTGTTGCCTCATCTAAATGGTCATAATGGCTATGGCTGATTAAAACCATGTTGATCGGCGGCAATTCTTCAGGCGTTAAACCCGCTCTAGACAAGCGCTCTGGGCCAGCAAAGCCAACAGGTGAAGCGCGCTTGCTGAAAATAGGATCAGTCAAAATATTTTGACCATTTACCTGCAGAAGAAAACTCGAATGACCAATCCAAGTGGCTAGCAATCCATGTTTTGGCGGCTGGGCAATTTTTGCTAAATCAGGATTTCTATATTCAGGAACATAAACGCTGGCTTTTTTATTTTTCTGAATTTCTGGCATGACTTCTAGCATAAAACGCAGCAGTTTCTTTGTGTTTGGCGTGTCATTAACTTCAGGATTACGAAAGCCATAAGGCGTGTGATGCGCTTTTTTTGCATCGTAGTAAGGCGAGGCGGCACAGGCGGAGCTTGCAAGACACAGCAGCAGAAGCAGAAATATTCGTCTCTGAGACAATGTTATAAAGTTACAAAACATCTTGTTGCTCATTTTTTTTGCGCACAAAAGCCTGCAGTGCTAGCTCGTCGAGTTGATGGTTTTCTTTACGTTTTTCCAGCTTCAAGCTTTGCTGGTTTAAACGCTCTGCAACTTGTTCGTAAATTTTTTGTTGGGTGAAATGTTGGCGTAATTCTTCTTCAAGAATGTCGAGATTTTTTGCAATTTCACGCTCTTCTAAAATTAAATGAGCACGTTTTTTACGAGTTCGTTCTGCAAAAGCAGGAAAGCTCTCGCGCACGATTGCATCTTTTGTATCGGCTGCAATTTTTGCTTCCTCTGCGAGAGAAAAATCTAGCGCAGATATTTTCTCAAGCACAAGCGCTTGCTCGGCGAAAAGCTCAGCACGCTTGCGTTGTAGGCGCTCCAGCTCATGATCTTCCAAGCGGATAAGAGTATCTATTGCGCGCATTCTTATCCCCAAAAAATTGCAACGAAAAGTCAAGAGAAGCGAAAGAAAATTATTTTTTCAATATTTCACAGAAATAAAAACAGATCAACAAGGGGTTTTTACTTCAGGCAAGGCGCCTTGATTTAGGCCCGTATTTTTCCTAAAGAATGGCTTGGCGAATTTTATCAATAGCATCCGCAAGTAAATCTCCAGCTGGTCCGCCAGCTTGTGCAAAATCTGGTTTGCCGCCACCGCGTCCGCCAAGTAAAGCAGCTGCAGGCTCGAGAAGTTTCACCGCAGAGAAGCGCTCGAGCAAATCAGCAGAGACCGCCACAATCAGCGATGCTTTTCCTTCTTCAACCGTGCCAACTGCGACAATGCCAGAGCCTATTTTTTGTCGTATTTCTGTTGCAGTAGAGCGTAGTTCTTTCGCGGGTAATCCAGCAAGAGCCGCGCCAATAAAAGAAATATCACCGATTTTTTCTGCCTCAGTGGAATTACCAGTTCCGCCTAAAGCTAAGTTTTTTTGCGCCTCAGCCAGCGTGCGTTCCAAACGCTTGCGTTCTTCTTGAAGATTTTCTATGCGCATCTGCACTTGCTCGGCCGAAGTTTTTAGACTCTCAGCCGCGCGATTAAGCAGGTCTTGTGCGTTGAGTAAAAATGCTAAAGCGGCTTCGCCTGTAAGTGCCTCAATCCGCCGCACACCCGCTGCAATTGAAGCTTCACTTTGAATGACGAAAACGCCGATATCGCCCGTTGCTGCAACATGCGTGCCGCCACATAATTCAACAGAAAAAGAATGCTCAGCCTGCTGCTCACTTCCCATTGAAACCACGCGCACTTCATCATCATATTTCTCGCCAAACAGAGCCATTGCGCCAATTTTCATCGCTTCATCAATAGACATAATTTTTGTTTGTGCAGAACGATTGGATCTGATTTCAGCATTGACCAAATTTTCAATCTGCCGCCGCTCGAGGCTTGATAAAGTTGTGTTGTGGCTAAAATCAAAACGCAAACGTTCGGCTGAAACTAGAGAGCCTTTTTGTGTAACATGCGCGCCCAAAACCTTGCGCAGAGCCGCATGCAGAAGATGTGTGGCCGAATGATTCGCGCGCACACGCAAGCGTCGTTCGTTATCCACAACAGCATTTACAGAATCATTTATTTTAATAACGCCCACTTCCACTTTGCAGCGATGCACAATCAGGCCACCAATCTTTTTCTGCGTATCTAAAACTTCAAGCTGCGTATTGTTACAAAATAACGCTCCGCGATCACCTTCTTGTCCGCCTGATTCTCCATAAAAAGGAGTTTGATTCAAAATTACATCAACGCTATCGCCTTGCTTTGCGTTATTGACTTCCGCACCATCAACCAGTAGCGCCACAACATTTCCTTGCGCTTGCACGGCGCTGTAACCTAAAAATTCGGTTGCAGGTAATTTCTCATGTAGAGCAAACCAAATCGGCGATTCCTTTGCGTCTCCCGATCCGCTCCAAGCCGCGCGGGCACGGGATTTTTGCTCCGCCATCGCCGCATCAAAACCAAAATTATCGACGCTCATTTTACGTGCGCGCAAAATATCTTCAGTCAAATCTAGTGGAAAACCAAAAGTGTCGTAAAGCTTGAAAGCCACAGCTCCGGGCAGTTTCCCGCCTGCATCAAGCTGTGATGTCTCTTCGTCAAGCAATTTCAAACCACGGCCTAAAGTTTCGCGGAAACGAACTTCTTCTCCCCGCAAACTTTCAACAATCAACGCCTCAGCGCGCTTCAGCTCTGGATAAGCATCGCCCATGTAATTTAACAAAGTTGGAGCAATGCGGTAAAGCAGCGGCTCCTTCGCACCAAGCAAATGCACGTGACGCATAGCTCTGCGCATGATGCGGCGTAAAACATAGCCGCGCCCTTCATTTGCGGGCAGCACGCCATCAGCAAGTAAAAATCCTGATGCGCGCACGTGATCAGCAATTACACGATGCGAATGAAAATGCGTAACTTCATTATTGCCTGATAATTTTACTGAAGAATCAATCAGCGCGCGCATGAGATCAATTTCGTAATTATCATGTTTGCCCTGCATCACTGCAGATACGCGCTCTAGGCCCATTCCAGTATCAATGGAAGGCTTAGGCAATGGCACTAGAGTTCCATCAGCTTGACGATCAAACTGCATGAAAACTAAATTCCAAATTTCAACAAAACGATCACCGTCTTCATCAGCAGAACCAGGCGGGCCGCCAGCTACATGCGGGCCATGATCGTAAAAAATTTCCGAACACGGTCCACACGGACCAGTTTCACCCATCGACCAAAAATTATCCTGAGTTTTTATACGAATTATGCGCTCTTCTGGAATGCCAGCAATTCTGCGCCATAACGAGAAAGCTTCATCATCAGTATGATAAACTGTAACAACTAAGCGCTCTGGCGCAATCGCGAATATTTTGGTGACTAGCTCCCACGCTAGGCTGATTGCCTCTTCCTTGAAGTAATCACCAAAGCTGAAATTACCAAGCATCTCGAAAAAAGTATGATGCCTAGCCGTATAGCCGACATTGTCCAAATCATTATGTTTACCACCAGCACGCACACATTTCTGACAACTAACTGCGCGCGTATAGGGACGGGATTCCTGGCCAGTGAACACGTTTTTAAACGGCACCATTCCCGCATTAGTAAACATCAAACTTGGATCATTATGCGGAACAAGCGGACTTGATGCTACACGCGCATGACCATGTTTTTCAAAGAAAGAAATAAAAGCTTCGCGAATTTGCGCCACGCTTTGCATAGATGCTGCTCCGGTTAATCGCGTCTAAAAGCCAGAAGCTTCCGCTGTTTCGCTTTCACTCTCGCTCTCGCCTTGAGCGATGCCAACAACACCAGATTGTGCACGCACTTTTGCTTCGATTTCATCAGCAATGGCTGCATTTTCTTTCAAAAATTGTTTGGCATTTTCTTTTCCCTGACCAATTCGCTGGCCGTTGTAAGAAAACCAAGAACCACTTTTTTCAATGATTTCAGCCTTCACACCTAAATCAACTAATTCGCCCGTGCGAGAAATTCCTTCGCCATACATAATATCAAATTCAACCTGACGAAAAGGTGGCGCAACTTTATTTTTAACCACTTTCACGCGGGTTTGATTGCCGATGACATTGTCTTTGTCTTTGATCGAACCAATGCGGCGAATATCAAGGCGAACTGAAGCGTAGAATTTAAGCGCATTTCCGCCTGTTGTTGTTTCAGGATTACCAAACATCACGCCAATTTTCATGCGAATTTGGTTGATGAAAATTACCATGCAGCCTGAACGCGAAACTGAACCAGTCAATTTACGCAAAGCTTGGCTCATCAAACGCGCTTGCAATCCCATATGTGAATCGCCCATCTCGCCTTCAATTTCAGCCTTTGGTGTTAGTGCTGCAACCGAGTCAACCACAACAATATCAACCGCGCCAGAACGCACGAGTGTATCGGCAATTTCT
>JBIKYU010000146.1:0-2569 GCA_044355085.1 Rickettsiales bacterium
GTCTGGCAAATAGCTACAAGCGATCAAAGGAAGGGATAAAAAAATTGCTGTAAATATACGCAATGATGGAAATAATCTTGAAAGATTCTGCATGAAATAAGCCCGATTTTGGCGTTATGTCTAAAATTTTTTATTTGCTTAAAGCCGCTGTTTTTCTAGGATGCGGAGTCTTGGTGCAAAGTTGAAACTAACAATTCTACGCGCTCTCTTTGGCTGGCTGCTAAACCTTCCAATTTGCTTAGTGTATTTAAAGTTTCCTCGGCATTTTTTTTATCTTTCTGCAGTAAATAGTGTACCGCTAATTGCTCCAAAGCCAGAGAACGCCAAGGACTTAGCTCGTCGTTAGCAAGATGTTTTAGTTGCGCAGTAGAATTAGAAATGGCTTCGGCGTTAGAATCTAATTTTTCTAATTTGTAAATGGCAATGTATAACAAAGCTAGATCAAGAAATTCCTTCGCTACTCCAGGCGTTTTTATAATTTTTTGATAATGTTTTTCTGCTGTTTCAGCTTCATTTGCTTCGAGCGCTAAAGTGGCGAGATGAAAATGAGCTAAAATCGCAGAATTTGATTTGTTTTCAGCTGCTAATTCCAGTGATTTTTTACTGGCTTCATCTGCAGCGCGATTAAAATTTTCAATCGCTAAGAACAGCTCTCCACCTTCTTTTTCTGCTTTCTTATTTTGAAAATAATTCCAACCAACGATCATGGCCGCAATAACAACGATCATTACTGCAGCAGCAACTAAAACTCCACCAAAACGCTGCCAGAGTTTTTCAAGACGCTCTCTTCGAATGTCTTCTTTTATTTCCTGCAAAAGTTCCATTGAAATTCCTCGTATTTTTTAGAAAAATATTTTTAAAGTTTAAGACAACAAGCTTGCAATATTTTCCTTGTAGACACGCTTAAAGCGCCTGAATGTGGATATTGCCGAATTTGCTATTATTTTTACAGGCTTCTTCAACACTATCTGCTGTATTTTGTAAAGTAATACCATTCCATATTTTTACTATTGCATTGTCACTGTTTGGTTTTTTTTGTAACAGATGCACTCCTTCATAGCACGCTTAAACCCTAAAAAACTTTTAGCTCTTTCTCATGTTTAGAAATACGAAATGGTATTAAGTAAGCCCAGTTTAATGTCTTCGTCATAATTTCGTGCTAGGCTTTGTAGTCAATCAGAGATGTTTTTAATATAATTTTAATATAAGCAGATATACTTCTCTAAAACATTTTAGCAAAAAATATAAACTGAATTTGAGGTGATAAAACCGTGGCAAAAGAAAAAAATCAAATAACAAAAGGCACGCCTCCTCAATCTGGTACGGCTGAAACAGCGAACTCTGCAACTGCTAGCTCTGATTCTAAACGTGGGCGCCATTGGTTTGTTTTGCTTTCTGCCGTGATAATAGCAGTCGCGCTGGTTGCTGTGAACTTTGCAGTTCCTGGCGGAAGCGTTGTATTTTCAGGCATTGCCAATGCAGCCGTTTGGTTTTGGAATGCAATGATCAGTTTTGGCGAATTATTCACTTTAAGTGGAGTTGCGGCCGGAGCAGTTGGCGCATCGGTGACTGCTGGTGCCGCTACTTTGGCTGGAGTTACAGCTTATTCAGTTAGCGAAGTTAAAGATTTAAGAGAAAATTATGCGCTAACAATTAATTCAGAACAAACAAAAGCGGAAGAAAAAACATCTAATCTCGGCCAGAAAAAAGATGAGGCGCTAGAAAATGATGTTAGAGTTCTCTCGCAAAAACTAGAAAAAGAGAAACAAAAAGCAAGCTATCTAGAAGGCCAAAATACTATTCTACAAACACTTATAGAACGAAATAATGCGAAACAACCACTTACAGATGGACATGGAAAAGGAGGAGGGGGTAGAGGGTCGTGACTGGCATCAGCTCCATTTCATGCTTAGAAGCATGATTCCTATCGCTACTTGCCTGACAAAAATTTTTTCCATTTTTTCCAATCAGGAGAAATAAGCTCCTGCAGCTCATAAAATTTCGGCCCATGATTCATAATTTTTATGTGGCATAATTCATGCAGAATTACGTAATCAATTGCTTCAGGTGGCGCCGCTAAAAGCTCGATATTTATTGTAATTTTCTTGCTTACAGAACAGCTGCCCCAGCGGGTTTTTAGCCAACGAAACTCCAAAGAATCTATAGCTTCAACGCCGATCATTGCTGCTTTTTTGAGGCAAATTTCCAAACGTTTTTCTATGTAATTTTGCGCTTGTTTTTCAAACCATTCTTTTACCAAGCGGTGAACATTTTTCTGATTTTTTCCAGCGATATTTACTACTAAGAAATCTCCTTCTATCTCCACTTTATTTTGCAAGCCTGGTCGAACGCAAATGCGGTAAGAATCGCCCAAATAATTGATCTGCGCATGGTCAACAAAATATTTTTGATTTTTTGTTTTAGGTACTTTCCTCATCCGCTTTTGTTGCTGCAATATCCATTCAGCGTTTTTACAAACAAAATTTTTTATTTCCTCGATGCTAATTTTTTTATGCGCATTTATTTCCACGACTGCGCTGGCTTTTACGCGGATGGATATTCCATATTT
>JBIKYU010000048.1:0-9392 GCA_044355085.1 Rickettsiales bacterium
AATCTAATTGATTATTTTAACTCAACTACTGCGCCTGATTCTGAAAACATCAAAAAATCTATCGAGAAATTATTGCAGCAAAGCGAATGAATAGCCTGCGTTTAATTCTCGCTGATCAGCTTTCTGAGTCTATTTCGGCACTTCAGGGAATTTCTCCTGGCGATATTCTCATGTTTTGTGAAGTGCGGGAAGAGGCCACATATGTTTTGCATCATCCCAAAAAAATTGCTTTTCTTTTCGCGGCAATGCGGCATTTCGCCAATGATTTAGCCGAAAAAGGCGCGCTCATACATTACGTAAAATTTGACGATCCAGAAAATAGTGGAAGTTTTACTTTCGAGCTGCAACGTGCCGTAAAAAAATTTTCACCCTCGCATGTGATAGTAACAGAAGCGGGAGAATACCGCGTTCTTAGCATGATGAAAAACTGGAGCACAGCTATGGGCGTGCCAGTAGAAATCAGGCCAGATGATCGTTTTTTAGCAAGCGCTTCTGAATTTGCAGCTTGGGCGAACGGCAAAAAACAGCTGCGGATGGAATTTTTTTACCGCGAAATGCGCAAAAAATATTCCATTTTGCTGGAGTCAGACGGAACTCCCGTCGGTGGTCAGTGGAATTACGATAAGGAAAATCGCAAACCTCCCAAAGCTGGACTTTCTGGGCCTAAGCGCGTTTCGCACAAAAAATCTGCGATTACTTTAGAAGTTCTGGAATTGGTAAAAAATCACTTCAGCCATCATTTCGGAAAATTAGAACCATTTCATTTTGCAGTTACGCGCGCTGAGGCGCAAATGGAGCTTGCGCATTTTATCGAACATTGCTTGCCGCATTTTGGCGATTATCAGGATGCGATGGTTGCAGGCGAGCCTTATCTTTATCATTCGCTGATTTCAACCTATTTAAACGCTGGATTATTGCTGCCGCTGGAGATTTGCAAACAGGCGCAATCTGCCTATGAAAAAGGCGCTGCGCCGCTAAATGCGGTTGAGGGTTTTATTCGTCAAATTTTGGGATGGCGTGAATATATTCGCGGAATTTACTGGCATTTTATGCCCGAATATGGCGAGCGAAATTATCTTGAGGCAAAAAATCCGCTACCAGATTTTTACTGGACGGCAAACACCGACATGTTTTGTCTGCGTGAGGCGATAAGCAGCGCGCGCGATCACGCTTATTCGCATCATATTCAGCGCTTGATGATTACAGGAAATTTCGCCCTGCTTGCAGGAATTGACGTTAAACAGGTGCAGGAATGGTATCTTGCAGTTTATTCTGATGCTTATGAATGGGTGGAAATGCCCAACACGCTTGGCATGTCGCTCTTTGGTGATGGCGGCGTGGTTGCCAGCAAGCCTTACGCCTCCAGCGGCAAATATATTAAGCGCATGAGCAATTACTGCCAAAAATGTAAATATGATCCAGAAGAAATGGTCGGCGATAATGCCTGTCCATTTAATGCGCTTTATTGGGATTTTCTCGTGCGCCACGCGGATAAATTCCGCAATAATCAGCGCCTGCCTTATGTGTTTTCCACCTGGGATAAATTCCCTCCTGAAAAACAACAAGCAATTCGCGCACAAGCCGCAGCAACCATCAAAAAAATAACTGCAAGAAATTAGTGCCATTACATTTTTAAGCATGAAGAGGAGCAATGAAAATAACTCTTACACGCCAAAAGCGCGATTTTAAATTAGTCTGTTTCGATAGATTCTCGAATGAGATAAATCCTACAAATCCTCGGTTTTAAACTCGTTTTAGCCTTCGTAATAATAGCTGGCATCGATGCCGCTCATGAATAATAAGCGATCGTCGATTCGATCTGTCAGAGCGGCTTTTAGCAGGATTTTTATCTCCAAATTTTTCACCACGCTGCGCTGCATAGAGGAAAGATAATCTTCCTTTTCCACTTTGTTCCAATCAACCATTTTTTTTAGTTCTTTTTTGAGGATTGAATCCAGCCAAATGCGCGTGGCGCGGCCATTTCCTTCGCGGAATGGGTGAGCAATATTTACCTCGCGGACCTTTCCTGCAAATTCATAAATATCTTCAAATAAATAGGCGTGAATAAAAGCAAGTCCTTTGAAAGTGCCGATTTCTGCTTCTTTAATATCGCCAGAATCAAAAAGCTGCTTGGCTTTTTGTTTGCTGATTTTCTCTTCAGCCTTAGCAAGTGCCGCCTGATCTCAGGTTAATTCTGGCCAGCCTTTTCGCTCGTGGATTTACATGTAATCTCTGCATATACAAGCATTATTAGCCGCAAAATATGCGTTGAATATGGTAAGAAGATTTCTATGCAATGCGGGCCTGCTAAATATCTTTCTTATCATTTTTCTCGGTTAGTTTTTTTGCGGTTGCATCAAGCGAAAGATAATTTTCTCGGCTGATAATGCTACGCCCTATTTCTTCTTCAGTTTGCTTTCGTGCGACTCCCGCCACATTGCCGCCGCGCGTGGCAACGCGACGATTTTCTTCAATTCCTGTGGGTTTTTCATTGGCTGAGATTTCTGCCGTAACGCGTTCGCCCAGCATAGTAAAAATCAATTCTAAATCCGTCATGTGATCGCGAAGATTAGCGTTTGATTGATCGGGAAGATTTTTATATTGGCGATATTGGTTTGGTGTCATGCCAAAGCTGGCGCGAGAAATGTCTGCCGTTAGAATGGCATAATCTGATTGCTTGGTTATACCGCGTTCTTTCCATTCATCGGTGAGTGTTTGGCGTACCGCAATTCCGCGCAAGCGTTTGTCTATCCAATCTTTCGGATAGCCCTTTTCTTCATAAAGCTGCTTCATGCGCTCTTGCGCGAGTTCGGGGTTTTCGATCTCCTGAATTCTCTCATACCCGACCTTCGCCAGCCAGCGCTTGAATGGCTCGGCTTTCGGAGATGGAACAGATTGGATAATACGAAGTATTGACTCTGTATTCGCGCAATCTGTAATGCGCATTTTTCCATCGGGAGCAAGAATTTTCAACTGGTGACAAAATGTCACCACTTCACTTCCTTCCTCTGTCAGCCTTTGTTTCAGCTTGTTCCAATATTTTCTGCCATCAGCGCTACCAGTCAATGCTTGTACCACATCCACGACAGAAAAAAACCACTGCTCTTCATGCCAAATTCGGCGAATTTTTTGTTCTTTGAATAATATAATCGCTTGTGAAGGTTCCATTATTTTGTTCCGTCTTAGGTTGTGCTGAGTGATTTTTGTTACTGACTAAATCACAATGTAGCAAATCGAAAGCGGATAGGGGCACGCTGTAGATAAGCGAAAGGGGGATGGCGCGCCCGTAAGGATTCGAACCTCAAACCTCCTGATCCGTAGTCAGGTGCTCTATCCAGTTGAGCTACGGGCGCTGAAAACACAAAATAAAAACTCCGCAACTTGTCGCAAAAAGGCCGAAAGCTTCGATTTGCAAGCCGCAGGAAATATGTTTCCTAAAAAAGGGTCGACACTCATAGTATTTTACAAACGCTTTGACAAGCACTTCTTGGCTTCATAGAAACAGGCCGCAAAATACTTCTCTTCAGCTCTTTTTAAGGGACGTTGAGCTGCTCCTATCCAGTTTTTAAAATTGGATGGAAAAATTTTTCTATAGATCAAGAGGAAATTATGTCGCGCGTTTTATCTGGCGTTCAACCAACAGGACAATTGCATCTTGGCAATTATTTGGGTGCAATTCGGCAATGGATTGCCATGCAAGATGCGCATGAATGTTTGTTTTGCGTTGTTGATTTACATGCAATTACGGCTGATTACGATCATGAAGTTTTGCGCAAAAATATTTTGCATACTGCTGCAACTTATTTAGCTTGTGGAATTGACCCCAAGAAATCCACGATTTTTGTTCAGTCGAAAATCCCTCAACATGCAGAGCTCGCCTGGTTTCTCAGCTGTCTTACTCCGCTTGGCTGGTTAAATCGCATGACGCAATTCAAGGAAAAAGCTGGAAAGCAGCGCGATAACGCCTCGCTTGGTCTCTACAGATATCCCGTGCTGATGGCCGCAGATATCCTGCTTTACAAGTCAACGCATGTTCCAGTTGGCGAGGATCAAAAGCAGCATCTTGAGCTAGCGCGCGACATTGCCGGCGCGTTTAATCGTCGTTTTGCTGTGGAATTTTTCCCGCTGCCCGAGCCACTGATTTTGGGCGCAGCAACACGGGTTATGAGTCTGCGTGATGGCACGAAAAAAATGAGCAAATCCGACCCTTCCGACTATTCCCGCATTCATTTAACTGATTCTGCTGATTTGATTTCGCAAAAACTCAAAAAAGCAAAATCAGATGCTGAACTTGGCATAAATTACGATGCAGAAAAACGCCCAGAAGTGGCGAATTTGCTTAATATTTCTAGTGCGGTTAGCGGAGAAAAAATCGAAAATATTGTCGCACGCTGCGCGCAGATGAATTTTTCCACCTTCAAGCAGGAAGTAATCGATCTTTTGGTTGCAGAAATAGAGCCAATTTCTAAGCGCATTCAGGAATTTGAATCTGATCCAGCCGAGCTTGAGAAAATCCTCGCCAAAGGCGCAGAAAACGCCGCTAATTTGGCCGAGAAACACCTGGCGGAAATCAAAAAAATCATGGGTTTTTAGAAAAAAACTTGCCACAAAATTCCTTTCTAAACACATCAAGCTTTGATTTTTCTGGCAAAAACCCTATGAAAGAGCCCCGCTTAATCAGAGAAAAAGTGAATAAATAAGCGAATGATAGAAAATAAAAACACCATTCCCGCGAATCTCCAACAAGCAATTGCTGAGCTAAAACACAAGCATAACGCGGTTATTCTTGCGCATTATTATCAGGAGGCTGAAATTCAAGACATCGCTGATTTTATTGGCGATTCGCTTGATCTTTCGCGCAAAGCTGCCGCGACCGATGCTGATGTAATTGTGTTTTGCGGCGTGCGTTTTATGGCGGAAGTCGCAAAAATTTTGAACCCGAAAAAGCTTGTTTTATTGCCAGATCTCGACGCTGGTTGCTCGCTTGAAGAAGCCTGTCCGCCCTCTGAGTTCAAGGCTTTCCGCGATCTTCACCCAAATCATATTTCGCTGACCTACATTAATTGCTCAGCTGAAGTTAAGGCTCTATCAGATATCATCGTCACTTCTTCTAATGCGGAAGCTATAATCCGCCAAATACCTGCATCTCAGCCGATAATTTTTGCGCCTGACAAACATCTTGGTGCGTATTTGATGCAGAAAACAGGGCGCGACATGCTCCTTTGGGACGGCGCTTGTTTAGTCCATGACCGGTTTTCTGAAAAAGAAGTAGTGCAGCTGAAAATTCGTCATCCAGATGCGCAAGTTATCGCCCATCCTGAATGCCCTGCGCATTTGCTGAATTACGCCGATTTTATTGGTTCAACTACTTCGCTTTTGCGTTATGTGGAGGCGAGAAGGGGCGGAGAATTTATCGTTCTTACCGAGCCAGGAATCATCCATCAAATGCAGTTGAAGTCTCCGCGCAGTGTTTTTTATTCTGTGCCAGGTGTTGGCCAATCTGGCTGTGAAAGCTGCAATAGCTGCCCTTATATGAAGCTAAACACATTGGAAAAACTTTATCTTTGCATGGTAAATGTTGGTCCGGAAATAACCTTGCCGGAAGCCACGCGCCTACAGGCCGAACGATCACTGCGCCGCATGCTGGAAATGTCGTAGACTGTTTAGTTCCGCCTTTTCTCCCCTGCATTGCTAAGGGAGAAGCCACTAACTCAATTTCCCCCACTGGAATGCTAAGGGAGAAGCTCACTTACTTTTCTCCCCTGCATTGCTAAGGGAGAATCGTATCTTTATAGATTTTTCTGTTCCATTTGCCCTTCTCCCCCGCATTGCTAAGGGAGAATCCACTAACTCACTTTCCACCCTGCATTGCTAAGGGAGAAGCTCACTTACTTTTCTCCCCTGCATTGCTAAGGGAGAAAGCTGGCGATTTTTCACAATCACAGGCACAACAATTTTCTCCCCTGCAGGCGGGGGAGAAAGAATTTCAGGATTTTTTAAAATCCTAGAAATTCTAGAGGGGGAATATTTGCAATTATTTCTGCGGCAAGAATTTTCCTCTGCCTTCCTTTCCCCCACTGGAATGCTGGCGCTTTTTTTGTCAAAAAAGCTTGCATTCCTTCTCCCCCGCATTGCTAAGGGAGAATCGTATCTTTATAGATTTTTCTGTTCCATTTGCCCTTCTCCCCCGCATTGCTAAGGGAGAAGCCACTAACTCACTTTCCACCACTGGAATGCTAAGGGAGAAGCTCACTTACTTTTCTCCCCTGCATTGCTAAGGGAGAAAGCTGGCGATTTTTCACAATCACAGGCACAACAATTTTCTCCCCTGCAAGCGGGGGAGAAAGCTGGCGATTTTTCACAATCACAGGCACAACAATTTTCTCCCCTGCAAGCGGGGGAGAAAGAATTTCAGGATTTTTTAAAATCCTAGAAATTCTAGAGGGGGAATATTTGCAATTATTTCCGCGGCAAGAATTTTCCTCTGCCTTCCTTTCCCCTTGAGGATGCACTCTGATTATCCCCGCTCGCCTTGAGGAAGAGGGGTATTTTTTACTTGAATTTTCGCTGCCAATGGCCTGTTGCGTTAGTTTTTCTAAAAACAACGATTTTAAAACTTTCATATTATCTTAACAATTATCTGCAACATTGGTTTCTGAATTTGGAAAATTGCGTCAAAAAAATACGACGCTTATTTATTGAGGAGAGTTTTTATGGCTAGAGCAAAGTCTGTTGCAGTAGCAGATGCAGATCCAGTATTAGAATTAAAACCGTTTTCACATGATGATGAAGAAAATGGCTCTAAATCACAAATAAAAGCGGCACAAGAAATTCTTAAAAAAGCTAAAGAAATAGTTGGTGATAAAGCTAAAGAAATAGTTGGTGATGAAGAAGATCAAGAAGATCAAGAAGATCAAGATAAGCAAATAGTAAAATCCGCTTTTGATAAATTACAAAAATTGCTACAAAGTATTTCTGAGGTTAGTACAGTAAATATGGGTGCCTCTGCCGCTTCCTCTTCTGCCGTGGCCTCCACTCAAGCTGGGCTGCCGCCTAAAGATGAGAAATCACCAGAATCACATCAATCATCTTCTGAAGATAATAATTTGCAAATTAGTGCAAAAAAATTAGGTGAGGAGCTTTTAAGCTTTGTTATTCGCAAGCAAGATAAAGAATGTAAATATGGAAATGCTAATGAAAAAAAAGGAGATGATTTTACATTCATCAAAGACGTGCTGCGAATTATTGGTAGAATCAATCCAAAAGATGCTAAAATTAATGACGACATAGTATCAGGCTTTATCAACGTAAATCTCCTGGCTTTAGTAGAAAATGGAAATGACCCTTTAGAATTTATCGAAAAATATTTAGAAAATATTGCAAAAGAATCTCCAGATAAATTTATTGAAATTATTGGAGGTCAAATTGAAGAATATAAAAGGTCAGGCTTAAAGAATTTTATTGAACCTCTTCTTAAAATTGCTCTAAGAGCCTCAAATGGAAGCGGTCTAAAAAAATTCTTTGAAATTTATTCACAGTTAAACTCATTAGATGTCGATTCATTAGGGTTAGGTAGAAATATTTATGATATTTTTAAAAATAAAGAAACAATACAAGAATTCGCAAAAACCTACGCTGCTTTGCCAGATCGGAATGCTTTAAAAGTTGATCTTAATAATATTTTGTACAAAAGACGCGAAGCAATAGCTGATTTTTGTAATGATAAAAACGCTGAAAAATATCAAATCCTAAAATGTTTAGTTACTGCTTCTGACTCTGAGCTTTTGCGTTATGCCTTCGTAGTTGGTTTAAAGGAAAAGAAAAAATTCGGAAAGGATACAGAATTCGTTGCGTTTCAAAATAGCTCTGTTTGTTATGATTTTTTTCGAGATACTGGCGTCAACCAAGAAAAACCTCTTTCTGTGTTTGATCATAGTTATTATACTGAAGCGGCGCCTCTTGAACGGGCTCGTTTCATAGCCAGCCTTGCTGCAGTTTTAAATAAGCGCAGCAAAGAAATGATTAAGATGATCCCAGTAGTCGCAGGTAAAAAAGATTTTGTGAATTTAAGAGCTGATAAAATAGCAGAAGACATATTAAAAAAATTGTCTGCGCTAAAAGAAAGTTTGTTTGTAGAAAATAAAGATGATAAACAATCACCCGAAGACAATCAGAAGATTGAAGACAATCAGAAGATTCTAGTAACAGAAATTGCTCGCCTAACACATGATCTCGAGGTTATAGCGGCTGTTCATGGAGAAGTGACGCGGGGAAAAAACACTCTTGAATATGCAGGAAAAAGTTTATTCGGGTTATTTGGCCACAAAAATAGAGACGATAATAGAAAAATATCGCCAGACATAGAAAAGCTGCAAACAATTGCTCTAAAAGATAAAAAAGTAGATCCTTCCCTTCAGACAGTAGATCCTTCCCTTCAGAATGTTGGAGCATTTCTGCAAAGAAAATCACGAGATATGGTTGTGCCTGAACATTCTCAAAATAAATATCAAAAATACGATTTATCAGCAGCACTTATTCGAAAAGCTATTGATGCTACAAAACATAATATTAACTTTCTAGCTGGCGCAAATGCCAAACATTCATTTGGAAAATATCTTGGATCAGAAGAGGAGAGATTGACAAAAGCGTTGGATACATACAAAGAGTTTGTAAAATCTATGGAGCTTTTTGATATTGCTGACCAAAAAAAGCAATTATTTGAATTGGCAACAAAACAATATGATGAAGCGGCTAAAAAAAATCAAGGCGGTTCTTCTGCACATAAAAAATCTTGTGAAAAAGAATCTGAAGATGCCGCTAAATGTGCCACGGAATTCGCTGAAAATCTCTCTACTAAATACCAATCGAAGTTAATTCAATCTTCCTCTGATGCAAAGATCGCTAAAGAAAATCAAAAGAAAGTTTTAAATGAAGCGATTGTAGAATTCTTCACCGTTGCGGAAAAGCTGCGCCTTATGGCCATGGTTCTTAATGATGAACCCTCCTCTCAAATGCAGGAAGAATCAGAACTAAAACTAGATGTTCCTGCTGTTAATAAAGACGGTGCGCAAAAGCTCAATTATCTTATAGGTTTGATTTCAAAACATCCAAAACAACCGATTCCTTATTTGGATTTGAAAACATTAGGCGTCGATATTAACGGACAATCTAATGTTGACGCTCAGCATCCCTCTCGCGATCAAGTTACCAAGCAAGTTAATAGTACTCACATTATTTGGGGGAGTTCTCTTATGCCTTCTGCTTCCGCTGCCGCTGCTGCCGCTGGCGCTCCCGCTCCCTCTGACGATACCGATCTCAGCAGTCTTGTTTCTAGAGTCGCAGCTCAGGGGAGGAGTTTGCGTACTGCTGCCGCTAGCGCTCCCGCTCCCTCT
>JBIKYU010000049.1:0-9332 GCA_044355085.1 Rickettsiales bacterium
GCAAGCGTTTCCGCGCGCTTACTCAAAATATATGAAGATGGAGAAACGCGGTCATAAGGCAAGCAATCCCACGCTGGTAAATCCAGAATTTGTAATTGTGGATTCCACCAAGCAAGCAGCTGGTGCAATTTATGGATTTGCGCCTCATCTTTAGCAACATGAAGCCACACGCCAGTTTCATGTTTTTCTGCAATCAGATACGACAGCAATGTCTCAGAGACGCCACCGATTTTTTGTATCTTTCCTTTTTGTGGATGCGATAAATTTTGCAGAAATTTTGTCGAGAAATTTTTAGTTTGTTTCATTTGCATAACGCGAAAAATCAAGAGCCGCAAACAGCGGAGCGAAGCTTTCATATTCTTGTGGTAAATCTATTTCACCAATCACCCAAGCAAAAATATCCCAATCCTGTTCATCCAAAAATTTTGCATAAAGTGCGAGCTGCGATTCAGAAAATGATTCAAGATGCGAATTTGCAAACGCACCGAGAATAACATCGGTCTCTCTGCAGCCACGATGCGTGCTGCGATAGCACAAAGCACGAAAAGAAATATCAGAAGAAGATGACATCAAATTACCAAATATAATTTTGAAAAATTTAAACACTCTATCTACAGAAAAAACTCAGCGAGAAAACAAAAAAGTAAGACACTCTTTTACAACAAGAAAGCGCCATTGCTAATTTTTTAAACACGCTAAATTCCGCAGAAATCCTTGTTTTCAGAGGAAGCTACCAGAAAGCCAGAGAAAATTTCTGTCAACCACTTTATTTAAAAAAAAGTGAAAGAAAATTATTTACTCACTCATGGAATTTCGTCATTGATGCACAGGCAAACGTGATTGAAAAAATTCACTTCCGCAAAAAAGCAACCCCTTAAAAACAGCATAAATAGCTACATAAAAGGGCTCTTATCTTTATTGAAAAATCAGCGATGTGGTCTATCGCTTTTATCTTCCTCTAGAGAAAAAAATTGCAATTTTGCAAAATGAATTCTCTCCTTTTGCACAAATAAACTAAGCCACCCGAGCTTTTACCTATTATCTCAGGAGGAGATAATTTTAAAAGCAGCCATAGCATTATCACGATTAACACTTAACCGTGACATCGCTATGGCTTCAGGGCAAAAGATCGAATTCATTTCAGGAAGCAATGAAATTCGTCTGATTTACCTTGGGGAAATTAACGCATGACTTTGTCATCGGCATCACTGCTACCACAATCAAATATAATAGCCAATTCTGCAGAAACAGAATCGGCATGGCTTGCGATACAAAACCTACTTCTTCAACATATCGGGGAAGGGCGCTACAAAAGCCTTATCAGCCCTTTACGCTGGCATGGAATGGAAGGCGATGCAGCAATTGTTACTGCGCCAACTAGATTCATGCGCGAGTGGGTTTCCACCCATTATGCCTCTTTGATAAAAATGCTTTTGCAAAAGCAAGATTCATCCATCCGCCGCTTAGAAATGCGCGTTCACGCCGTCGCGGAAGAAAACAGCGACGAAAGCACAACTATCGCTGGCGCACAAATTGGCAATAGTAATGTTATTGCGCTTGAGCAAATAGTTACTTTCGAAGCGCCAGAATTAGATCGTCGTTTTACCTTTGAAAATTTCATCAGCGGCCCAGAAAATGAACTCGCCCTTCGTGCAGCTCAGGCAATATCTTTGAATGCTTCTGCAGCTTCTGGCGTTTCTTTATTTTATTTACATGGCGGAGTCGGCCAAGGCAAAACTCACCTTTTGCACGCAATGGCTCACGTTATGCAAGCCAACAATCCTGCACTAAAAATTTGCTATCTTTCTGCTGAAAAATTCATGCTCAAATTTGTTCAGTCAGTTCGCAATCGTGATGTTGTTTCATTCAAAAATCTTATGCGCAGCGCCGATGTTTTGCTGATGGATGACATTCAGTTTTTAGTCGGCAAAGAAGGCACTCAAGAAGAATTTTTCCACACGCTAAATTCTCTCTGCGAACAACAAAAACAAGTAATTCTAGCCTGCGACCGCGCACCTGCAATGCTTGAAACTGTTGATGCGCGTTTGCGCTCACGTTTAATTGGCGGCCTCACTGTTGAAATCGCACCAGCGCAATATTCTCTTCGTCGCAATATTATTGAAAAAAAATTATCTTTGATGCCTGCAGTTAAAATTCAGGATGAAGTAATCGAACTTCTAGCAACCCGCATCAGCAGCAATATTCGTGAACTTGAAGGCGCATTGCATCGTGTTTTAGCGCAATCAACTTTTCTGGGCATCAACGTTTCTTCATCGCAATGCCAAAATATGTTGGCAGATTTGCTCCAAACTCAACAAACCGCTTTAAGCGTTGATGAAATTATCAACATCACTTGCGCATATTTTCAAATCAAAACGCAGGATCTACTTTCAAGCAGAAGATCACGTAGCATTGCAAGACCACGCCAAATTGCGATGTATCTTTGCAAAAATCATACCACCAAAAGCTTGAGTGAAATTGGCCGTATGCTAGGAGGAAAAGACCACACAACAGTAATGCATGCGATAAAAACTATCGAACAACTTCTGCAAAATGATCATGATATGAAAAAATATCTTGCTGATCTCGGTGAGAAAATTTCCAGAAGATAAACAAAGAGCCAGTCTCAAGCATTCAATCTAAAATCCAATTTTGAAAATCTTAGGTTGAAAACCAGCGTTCGTTAGAGTAGCTTTCTAATTACTCTGTATAAAACGTCTTGTCGGGAGCGCTGCGTAAAATGCCAAAAAAAGAATCTCGCACAAATTTGATTCCCACTTTTTTAGCCGTAACTATAGCTATAATCATCAGCACCAGCCTTCAATATAACTATAAACGCTCTCAACTAATTCAGGCTCTTCAGGAAAACGGAGAAATGGCAGCAGCAGCTGCAACTGTTTCATTGGCACAAAATGGTGGATTAAATCTTTGGGATTCATTGAATGCTTTCGAAAAAAGCAAAGCGGTTTCTGGTCTTTGTCTTTACGATAACAAAGGACATTTTTTAAGCGGCTTCAGCTCAGATATTCGCGAAAAATGCCCCGAACAAAAACAAGAAATATCGAATTTAGAAAACATTCTGCTTTTTACTTATCCATTACGATTAGTTGATAAATCATACGGCGAACTTCACGCTTTTCTAAGCAACAGAACTCTCTCACAAATTCTAACCAATGACATAATCATTGCGTCTGTATTAATATTTTTTTCCATTTCTTTATTATTAGCTTGGGAAAAATTTTTCTACAAAAGACAGAAAAAAAAGGCTCATAAATCTTTAGTTTCTATGCATGAAGAAAGCATTTTCAACGAGTCAAAGTCACAATCGCAAGCGCTAATTAATGCGTTTGAGAAAATGTCCTACACAATTGAGCATCGTGATCGCAGTTTAAAATATGCGAAGAAAAAAGCGGAATCTGCCAATCGCGCCAAAAGCGAATTTTTATTCAACATGTCACATGAGCTGCGCACCCCAATGCATGCAATTTTGAATTTTGCCGAAATGGGCGCTAATAAACTTAACGACGGACCAAAAGATAAAATTCTACAATATTTTCGCCATATTGAACAAAGCAGCGAACGACTTCTTCGCATAATTGATGAGCTGCTTGATCTTGCGAAAATGGAAGCAGGACGCAGCGAATTTTCTTTCCGCTCAGAAAATATCGATCAATGCGTAACAAAAATTATTGCTGAACTCCAACCTGCTTTAGAAAAAAAACAGATCAATCTTTCGCTGAATCAATCTATTCGTGACCGTGAAGTTTGGTGCGACACTGGACGTATTATGCAAGTTCTCGTCAATTTGCTCGCCAATGCTATTCGCCACACTGAAGCAAACGGAAAAATTCAAATCAGCATTGATCCCGCCAAAATTGAATGGAAAGAAGGCAATGCAGCTAACGCGGTTGCAGTTTCTGTATTTAATGAAGGACAAACAATTTCGCCTGAACAGCAAGAAAAAATATTTCTCAAATTTGAGCAAGGCAACACCAATTCACCTGGCGCAACTGGCCTTGGGCTTGCAATTTGTAAAACCATTATTGAAGCGCATAAAGGAAAAATCTGGGTTGAAAATATTGCCGATAAAGGAATTAAATTTATTTTCACTCTTCCTCAGCAAGCAATAATAGATAGCGACACAGAAACGCAGAAAATTAACAGCGAGCAACCTGCATGAAAGTTTTAGCAGTCGATGATGAAGCACTGAATCTCACAATTCTTGAAGATGTTTTAATCGATGAAGGCTTTGAAGTTATCACCGCCAATCACGGTAGGGATGCACTCGAGAAACTAAAAAGCCACAAAGACATCGAGTTAATTTTGCTTGATCGCATGATGCCAGAAATGGATGGCATGACCGCATTTCATAATATTCGTGAAAATCCTTCTTTTGCTCATATTCCCGTCATTATGCAAACTGCTATGGCTGATAAAGAAAGTGTGATTGATGGAATTGAAGCTGGCGTTTTTCATTATCTAACCAAGCCATATCGCCGCGAAATGCTAACTGCAGTCATTCGCTCAGCACTTGCGGATATTCGTAGAAACAGCAAATTTATGGCCGAACTCACAACAATAAAAAAAACTTTTTCCAATATTCAATCGCTGGAATTAACTCTCAAAACTTTTGCCGAAGGCCAACGCACAGCCCATTTGCTCGCGCAATGTTATCCGCATCCAGAACGCACAGTTATTGGCTTGCTTGAGCTTATCTATAACGCCATTGAACATGGAAATTTATCGATTCACGGCGAAGAAAAAATTCGTCTTCTAAAAAATGGTACGCTACGAAATGAAAGAGAACGCCTACTTTCCCTGCCACAAAATGCACAAAAATTAGTTAGTATTTATTTTGAAAGACAAGAGCACAGCATAATCGTACGCATACGTGATGAAGGCAGAGGGTTTAATTGGCAATCTTATTTATCACGCAACAATCCCAATATCAGCTCTGGCATTCAGCTGGCGCAAACCGTTAGTTTTGACCAGCTTCACTACAATCAAATTGGCAATGAAGTAACAGCGATTCAGCATGTTATTTAGCTTTTAAAGAAAATCTTTCATCAGGAATTTAAATAAGAATAAAACCCTATTCAGAATTTTTTATTTTCAATGCCAGATCATATAAAAAATTCCGTGGGACTTGGCTGATTTTTTGCACCATATCAACCGCTTCGCGCAATGGTTTTTGCGCAAGCAATGCTTCCAAAACTGGCTGATATAAAGCTTCATCAGCTGTGACTTGATTTTTTTCTGCTGCTGCTATCAAAACCACCACTTCTCCTTTTGGTGCTTCGAAAAATTTATCTCTCACCTCGCTAAGCCTACCGCAGACAACTTGCTCGTAATGTTTTGTAAGTTCTCTTGTAACCGCAACTTGGCAGTTTCCAAGCTTTTCCTCTGCTTCCTCCAAAAATTTTGGCAATTCTCGCGCCGAGACAAAAAATACCGAAACAGAATTCACGAGCAAAATTCTTTGCCATAAATCGTCGCGCATTTGTTTTTTATCAGGCAAAAATCCTACAAATAAAAACGGCCCAGCAGCAGGAGCAGCAATTGAAATTGCCGCAGTTAAAACTGAAGCTCCAGGCACTGCATAAATCGGAAACTCCTGCGCGCGCAGCTCAGCAATCAGCGCATATCCAGGATCAGAAATTCCTGGTGTTCCCGCATCACTAACTAGCGCCAAAGTTTTTCCCGCACTCAAAGCCAGTTGAATTTTCTCCAGCATATTTTTATGCGCATGTTCATGATAAACCCAAAGCGAAGCGCGGATTCCATGCGCTGCTAATAATCGATCTGTAACACGAGAATCCTCGCACAACACCACATCAACAGCAGATAAAACCGCAAGCGCGCGCAAAGTAATGTCATCTAAATTTCCAATTGGCGTCGCAACAACATAAAGCGCACCCCGCACAAGCGGTTTACTTGAAAAATCGCTTCGCTTATGTTGCTGATCTTCATTTGTGGAGAGAAGAGGATTCGACATGTTATTCACTCGCAATAAAATTTTTTCTGCGCTGTTTTTTTCCAGGCGGATTAGTAATCTTAGCGCAATTATTTGCAGCGCATTCTTATGTTTTTTCTTGAGCGCTTGCGCAATTCAACAAAAAGCAATTCAGCCAATATCAGCAAAACCAACAACTCCGCAAGATAGAACGATATCCGAGCTTCCTGATTTTCTTCAACAAGAACTCCAACAACAATCGCTAAAACCACGTCGTGTCGCCCTTTTGCTCCCGCTTTCAGGAAATAATCAAGCGCTGGGAAAATCTCTACTCGATGCGGCAACTTTGGCCTTATTCGAACAAAAACGCGCTGATATTTTCTTGGTTCCAATCGATACAAAAAACAATCGCACTGATGCAGAAAATGCCGCAAAACAAGCTCTATACAGCAATGTTGAAATGGTAATTGGCCCAGTTTTTGGTCAAACCACGCAAGAAGTCGCAGAAATTTTAACTCCTCATATTCCTGTTGTGAGTTTTTCCAATGATTTCCGCCTCACCAATCAAAACCTGTTTTTACTAGGAATTTCCTCGCTTTCATCGCTTGAACAACTTCTAAATTACGCACAAAAACAAGGGAAGGCAAATTTCTACGCGCTATTACCAGATGATGTTTTCGGTCACACTGCCGCTGATATTTTAAACAGTAATATCCGCGCAGCAAATAATGGAAATTATTCTTTCTCCGCGCAATATTATCCAACTAAATCAACAGATAATTCCTTGCCAAATTTAATTTTGGCATTACAAAATAATTTAGCCGCAGCGCCAAATAAAAATGCCCAAGCATTGTTTTTTCCCGAAGGTGGAGAGCGCCTAACGCAGGCAGAGCCTTATTTACGTGCACTACAAAACAACAATCCCAATCTACAAATTATTGGCAGCTCTTTATGGGACAGAGAAAATCTGCAAAATATTTCTACACTCTATAATGCCTGGTTCAACGCACCAGAGCCAGCAAATCTCAAAGCTTTTGAGCAACGCTTCAAAGAAAAATTCGGCTATGCGCCGCATCGCTTAAGTAGCCTAGCTTATGATGCAATCGCACTTTCTGCGCATTTAACCGCTCTGCATCCGCAAGGAAAAATCACGCGCGAAGCCTTTTTCGATCAACGCGGATTTGCAGGCACAAATGGCATTTTCCGCTTCCGCCCAGATGGCTCAAACGAGCGCGGGCTCACCATTATGCAAAGCCGCAATGGCAATGCTTCCACGCTCCAGCCAGCTACGAAAAGATTTGAGAATTAGGAAAAAATTTTTAGAAATCACTAAGCGAGCAACTGCAGAATCAGCTCGTTCAAAACCATGCGACCTTTTTCTGTTGCGCGCATACCGTTTTGATCGAGCAGCAATAATTTTTCATCAATAAATTTTTGCGTGAGCAAAGGCGGAAAATCTTCCGCCAAAGAATTAGAAAATAATTTCTGCCAGCGTGAATTTTTAATGCCACCGCGCAAACGCAAACCCATGAGCAGCGCTTCTTCCTTTTGCTCTGCGAAAGAAATTTCCTCGCGCTTTTGCTCCATCTCCGCAATATTTTTGCTTTGCGCAGCCAGACACCAACGTTCTGGCGCATACCAATGCATCAGCGAAAAACGCTTTTTATTTTCAATAATGCGACTATGCGCGCCAGGCCCAATGCCAAGATATTCCTCGTAATTCCAATAAGCTAAATTATGTCGCGACTCTTGTTTTGTTTTTGCCGCGTTAGAAACTTCATAAAACGAGAAGCCTGCTGCTTCGATAAACTGAACCGTTTTTGCATAAAAATCTGCTGCCTGATTATCTGGCATTTCTTTAAACACACCTTTTTTGAACGCCGCAAAAAATGCTGTTCCGCGCTCAATCGTTAGCTGATAAAGCGAAATATGCGAAAGATTGAAAGCTAAAATTTCCTCCAGCTCCGCTTGCCATTCCGACCATTTCTGAGAGGGGCGCGCATAAATCAAATCAACTGAAACTCTTGGAAAACAAGCCATTGCCTGCGAAATAGCTGCGCGCGCATCATCAGCAGAATGCGGACGACCAAAAAATTGCAGCGCATCATCGCGCAAAGACTGAACACCAATCGATAAACGATTCACACCAGCTGCAGCAAATTCTTGAAATTTTTTTCTCTCAACTGACGAAGGATTTGCCTCCAAAGTAATTTCGCAATCCGCAGAAATTTTTCCAATGCGCGAAATATCGGTGATAATTTTCTCAACCAATTTTGGCGGCATCAGCGAAGGCGTACCGCCACCAAAAAAAATGCTAGTAATTTCACGAGTTGAAAACCATTCCTCATAAGCCGCAAAAGCCGCAGAATAAGCCAAAATCCAGTCATCGTGATTTATTTTTTCTGCAACATGACTATTAAAATCGCAATAAGGACATTTAGAAACACAAAACGGCCAATGGATATAAAGAGCCGTCATTTCTTGGCCGCATTATTAGCAGGAAGATTCGCATTTTCCTCTGGCACAATATAGAGCAACTCATCAGGTTTGCTTTGCCCCAAAACCCGCCTGGCTTGCTCATCCAGCAAATCTAAATCTAGCGATTCATTTTTCAGCAATTTCACCCGATGCTCAATCTGCAAACGCTCAGCCCGCAACATTTCTAGCTCGCGTCTTGAATTTTCTACTTCCTGCGATAATTGAATAAACGCAAAAAATCCGCGCTCGCCATTCAATGCATGAAAACAAAAATAGCCAAGCACAATCACAAACAACAAAGCCATAATCGATGAACGCATGCGATAACGCTGAAGAAAGCTCGTCCATTGCATATGGTTTTTTTCCTTTCCTCCATCATAAGAATGAAGGAGCTTAAGATCCTAGCCTAATATTTCGCTAATGCGCAATAACTCGTTATATTTCGCCAAGCGATCACTGCGGCAGAGCGAGCCAGTTTTAATGAATTCTGCTCCAGCCCCAACCGCAATATGAGCAATTGTGTTATCTTCCGTTTCGCCTGAACGATGCGAAACTATAACTTTATATTGCGCTGATTTCGCAATTTTTATCGCTGCTAAAGTTTCACTCAAAGTACCAATTTGATTTACTTTTACCAACAACGCGTTGGCGAGATTATCTTCTATTCCTTCCATAAGAATGCGCGGATTCGTTACAAATAAATCATCACCAACCAATAAAGATGATTTTCCCAAAGCAGCTGTAATTGACGCCCAGCCTTCAAAATCATTCTCAGCCATCGGATCCTCAATCGAAATTATTGGATAATTAGACAAAAGATTTTGGTAATAAGAAATCATCGCTTCAGCATCAAGCTGCTTGCCTTCTAAATGATAAAAACCATCGCGGTAAAATTCTGTTG
>JBIKYU010000050.1:0-9224 GCA_044355085.1 Rickettsiales bacterium
CGAAATTTTTCTGAAATCACTAGCAGGAATTAGCGATCCAGAGCAAAAGCGCAAAATCATCGGTGGATTGTTTATTGATGTTTTTGAAGCAGAAACAAAAGATCTGCAAGACGCAGAATTCCTCGCGCAGGGCACTTTGTATCCTGATGTGATTGAATCAGTCTCTGTTCATGGAAATGCCTCTTCAACTATCAAATCGCACCATAATGTTGGCGGATTACCAGAGCGCATGCGCATGAAATTAATCGAGCCAGTGCGCGAATTATTCAAAGATGAGGTGCGCTCTCTTGGTCATGCGCTTGGCGTTCCAGAGCAGATGATCGCCCGTCATCCTTTTCCTGGGCCAGGTCTGGCGATTCGTATTCCTGGAGAAATCACTGCAGAAAAAGTTACATTATTACAAAATGCTGATGAAATTTATTTGGAAGAAATCCGCGCAGCTGGTTTATACGATAAAATCTGGCAAGCTTTTGCCGTGCTTTTACCTGTAAAAACCGTTGGTGTAATGGGTGATGCACGAACTTACGAATATGTTTGTGCTTTGCGCGCTGTTACTTCAACTGATGGCATGACCGCAGATTACTTTGATTTTCCGCATTCATTTTTGCGTTCAGTCAGCACCAGAATTATAAATCAGGTTCGTGGGATAAACCGCGTGGTTTATGACATCACGCCAAAGCCTCCAGGCACTATTGAGTGGGAGTAAAAACCATTTTACAAAAATTATCTACCATGGAATGGGGGTGTAATATGCATTTAAACATAAAAAGCGAAGAGGCACACCAATTAGCAAGTAAATTATCAAAGCTTACTGGGGAAAATATGACTCAGGCTGTAACCAATGCTCTTAGAGAAAAAATCGAGCAGATGGAGAAAAATAAAAGACAATCCTCTCTTGTGCGCCAGAAGGTACATTCCAAATTTTAATGGCAATTGCAAAAGATTGTGGAAGAAGGCTCAAAAAAAGAGGAAAAAGAGTTCAATGTAGAGGCCTCTCTTTATGACGAATTAGCCATTGAATCCAAATCAAAAACATGATTATGTAATGTACGATTTCTAAAATTATCTAGGCTGCGCTTGCGGAAATTTTTTTGATGACTACCAAGTTCAGACAGAATAAAAATAGATGCATATGCGATGTGTTCTTTAATGAAATCACGTCGCATATTTGAGGTAATCAAATATTTTTGTAATCTCTTTTCGCCTTTATAACTTTATTTTTAAGTGTGGGATGGCATGAAAAAAATAAAAAACATAGAGTCTAAATCTAATAAATTAACAAGCGCTTTTACCTTAATAGAACTGTCGATTGTTTTGGTTGTCATTTCTTTGATAATATCTGGCATAGTTGCTGGAAGAAATCTTGTCGAAGCATCAAAATTGCGCTCTCAAATCTCAGAATTACAAAAATACCAAATAGCATTTAATGTGTTTCAAGATCAATACGGCGCCATTCCTGGTGATCTGGCAAATGCCAGCAGCTATTGGTCATCTGCAACCAATGGCAATGGCAATGGTAGATATGAATCTGGCGCAGCATCAGGAACTTCTCCGTCAAATACAGCAGTAGAGCGCTACACAATTTTTCAGCATTTATCTCTTGCTGGCCTAATCTCAGGAACTTACAACAACACATACGTTCTGGGTGAAGGATATCCAGAACTTAAAGTGAATCAAAATAAAGGCATGATGGCTGCTTATTATGTCGATGGCGCAAGCGGAAATGGCTACAACTTCCAGCTTTCAGATGCTGAACTAACAAGCACCCAGATTACAGCTGGTTTATACCTCAATATTGTATGGCCTGCTGAAAGCGGTAACGGCTTTGATGATGGGGGCGGAACAACAACGCCGACACAGACCTATGCAATTGATCAAAAATTAGATGATGGTTTAGCGCGGAAAGGAAGATTCAGGGCCTATTCAGGATTTAATGTTTGGACTATTGGGGCGAACTATAAATGTCTGTCTGGAAATGATTCAGATACTTATGATATTGCATCATCCCCCAATTTAACCTGCATAGGTGAATGGGTTTTAAAAAAATAAAAATAGGCTGATAATTAATTCAGACAAAAAGCTGATTACTCCAGCTGATCGATAAATCCAGAAATTACATCCATGCCTTTTTGCCAGAAATTTGCCTGGCTTGCATCGAGTGCGAAAGGTTTCAGCAAAGCCTTGTGATGTAGAGTTCCTCCAGCTTTTAGCATATTCAGATATTTTTCTTCGAAGCCTTTTGGTTTTTCCTGGTAAACGCGGTAGAGCGAATTAACCAAGCAATCGCCAAATGCATAAGCATAAACATAAAACGGGCTGTGAATAAAATGCGGAATATAAGCCCAATAACAGCCATAGCTCTCATCAATAGTAATTGCTGGTCCTAGGCTTTCGCGTTGACGATTCAGCCAGAATTTCGCTAATTGCTCTGAAGAAATTTCACCTTGCGCTCTGGCTGCATGAACATCTTTTTCAAACAAACAAAATGCTGATTGTCGCACAACAGTGTTGAGCATGTCCTCGACTTTATGCGCAATCATTGAGCGCTTTAATTTTTCATCGCGCTCGCTAGCAAGCAAGGCTTGAAAAGTAAGCTGTTCGCCAAACACAGAAGCAGTCTCGGCTAAAGTAAGTGGCGTATCTGCCATCAAAGCTCCTTGTTCTCTGGCAAGTAATTGATGCACTCCGTGCCCAAGCTCATGCGCTAGAGTCATTACATCGCGAAGTTTTCCTTGGTAATTCATCAGAATAAATGGATGCGCGGAAGGAACGGTCGGATGCGAAAAAGCACCCGATTCTTTTCCTTGATAAACTGCTGCATCAATCCATTTTTTGTTGAAAAATTCTGCAGCTAAATCGGCTAAGTGAGGGGAAAAATCACGATATGCAGAAAGAACAATATTCTGCGCCCTATCCCAGGAAATACTCCGATCACTATCAAAGGGCAGGGGGGCATTTCTATCCCAATAAGGCAAGGTTTTTTTCTTCAGCCATTTTGCTTTCAGCGCATAATAACGATGCGCGAGGTTTTTGTAGTTCTTTTGTACGCTCGATAATAAAGCATCCACAACTTCTTTCTCAACATCATTGGCAATATGGCGCGAAGAAATAGGATCGGGGAATTTTCTCCAGCGATCTTCAATAGCTTTATCTTTTGCTAGAGTGTTGGTTATATGCGTAAAAATTGGCAGATTTTCTGTGAGCGTTTTGCTGATTGACGCAGCAGCTTGCTTGCGAATTTTTCCATCTTTATTAGAAAGCTTGTCAAAAATTACCGCTGATGAAACTTGTTTATTCTCAAAATTAAAACGCATGCGCGCGGAAGTCTCGTCAAAAAGCCGCACCCAGGCTTGCGCAGAACTAACCGATTTTTCTAAAAATAATTGCTCGGCTTCTTCCGACAATTGATAAGGGCGCAAAAGCCTAACATTACGTAGCCACGGTGCATAATTTGCGCTTAGTTTATCAGCAGATTTTTCTTTTATCTGCGCCTCAGTTAACTGATTTATTTCTATCGTGAAAAAGACCAAATCCGCATAATGCAAAGAAAGTTTTTCCTGCAGATTTTGGAAAAAACCAAGTATTTCTTTGTTCTCTAAATTTGTGGCATAGCAAAGATAAGCATAGCTGGAGAGCTTGCCCGATAAGTCGCTTATTTCCTCATATTCAGCGATTGACTGAGCAAAAGATTGCGCTGATAATTTAGCAATTTTCCCGCGATAATTTTCAACAAAATTAGAAATTTTCTGCGCCAGTTTTTTCTCGTCGCGCTTAAGAGCCTGATCTTTATAAGACGAATAAAGGCTTGATAAATCCCAGCGCGGAAGAGTTTTAGAAATCTTGCTTGCTGTTTTTTTTACAGGTTTTTTTGTTGCGGTTTTGCTAGCCATTTTTTCCTACAAAAATAATGTTATAAAATAACAAAATATGTGAATTATAAATTATAATATTCTCGATACCAACGCACGAATTTTGGTATTCCTTCTGCGAGGGAAGTTTTAGGCGTAAAGTCTAAATCGGCGCACGAATGCTTGATCTCAGCATAGGTTTCTTGCATGTCTCCTGGATGCATTTCTGCATATTTAATTTTTGCTTTTTTGCCAATATTTTCTTCGAGCAATGTTACAAAGTAACTTAGATCAACAGGTTTATTATTGCCAAGATTATAAATTTTATGCGTATTTTTTTTTGCTGTTTTTTTCCACAAAGCCGCCAAAGTTCCAGAAATAATATCATCAATATAAGTAAAATCGCGGCGCATTTTTCCGTTGTTAAATAACGTTATTGGCTCGCCTGATAAAATTGCTTTGGTAAATAAAAACATCGCCATATCGGGTCTGCCCCAAGGTCCGTAGACGGTGAAAAAACGCAGACCAGTGCTTGGTATGCCATATAAATGGCTGTAGCTATAGCTCAGAAGCTCATTAGATTTTTTCGTCGCCGCATAAAGTGAAAGCGGTGAGTCGGTTTTATCATCAGTGTCATAAGGAACATCATTGCCAGCGCCGTAAACCGAGCTCGAGCTGGCATAAACAAAATTCTCAAGATTAGGTAAAAAATTACGGCAGCATTCTAATATAACCATATGGCCAATCAAATTGCTATGGACATAAGCGAAGGGATTCTCAAGCGAATAGCGCACACCAGCCTGCGCTGCTAAATGCAAAACATGAGTAATTTCCTGGTGGCTTTTGCAGATATTTTCTATTTCGCTGCGCTCGCCAATATCTGCAATGTAATGCAGGAATTGAGAATTCGTAACCAGCTGTGACAAGCGCGCTTCTTTCAAAGTAACGTCGTAATAATCGTTTAAATTATCAATTCCGATAACTCTAAAACCAGCTTCTAGTAATGATTTCGCCGCGTGGAATCCAATAAAACCAGCAACACCAGTGACAAATACAGTTTTCATTTATGCAGCCCTATTCTGCATTATTTTATTTCTGATTTTTCCGATCAAAGGCCATAAAAAATTCATAATAATTCGTATGATGAAATTCAGATTAATTAACAAAGAGAATAAAACTTCCAACCCAGTTTGGTTGTTTTTATAAAAATGTTTTTTGAAATAATATATAAAACTATCGCGCTTATATTGCTCAATTTTTAGGCTCGAAACGCGGCTTGTACTGCGCTGATGCAGAACTGAATATTCTGATAAATATAAAATCTTTCCGCCCAATTGATTGATACGCAGGCAAAGATCTAAATCTTCAACATGGAGAAAAAATTTCTCATCGAAACCGCCAAGCGCAAAAAAACGTTTGGCAGAAATCAACATAAAAGCACCAGAAATTGCTGGAACAAAAATTTTAGCTTTTGGTTCAGCTTGACGATGCAAATTAAGCGGAGAAAATTTTTCGCCAATTCCAGGTAAACGATCGAGAAAAAAACTTTCAACAATAGCCGTCTTTGGCGTAAGTAAATTGCGTCTTCCACCAGCTTGCTCTGCACCATCTAAATACGCAAGTCTAACACCTGCCATCCAGGCTTCATTGTTGGATAATAATCCATCGAGTGCAAAAGAAACTGTGCCGCTTGAGAGCAAACAATCAGGATTCAAAAACAGCAGATATTCACCTCTAGCCTGTCTTGCACCGATATTACACCCAGCTGCAAACCCAACATTTCCGTGTCCAGAAAGCAAAATAAAGCGTGAGTTTTCATCAGCTAATTGCTCAAGTTTTTTCAGAACATCTTTAGGATTGCCATTATTAACCAGACGAACCTCGCTAACCGAGCTTTGTTCCAAAGCCGAGGCAATGGCTTCCCACAAAACATTACCTGTGTGAAATGAAACCATGACAATGCTAACCGCGTTATAATCAGGCAATTATAGTACTCCAGCGTTTACAAATTTTTGACGATATTGGGCAAGCGATAATAAGTTTTTATCACGCTCAGAAAGAATAGGATTTTTAATTGGCCAATCGATAGCAATTTCTGGATCATTCCAACTAATTCCTACTTCTCCACCTGGTTGATAAAGCCCGCTAACTTTGTAAAGCACATCAGCTGCTTCATTGCCTAAAACACAAAATCCATGTGCGAATCCTGGTGGAATCCAAAGCATATTTGCTTTTTCAGAATCTAGTTCCACCCCAACCCATTTACCAAAATTTTTGGAAGATGCTCTTACATCAACTGCAACATCAAAAATTTTTCCGCGCACGACACTGACTAATTTCCCCTGTTCAGGATTATGCTGCAGATGCAAGCCGCGTAGTACAGAAGGAATGGAGCGAGAATGGTTGTCTTGCACGAAATCCGCACAAATTCCTGCTTCCAGCCAGCGCGCCTGATTAAAGCGCTCGACGAAGAATCCGCGCGCATCAGCAAAAACCTGTGGGATCATTTCAATAACTTCAGGCAGATAGGTTTTTTCTATTCTCATCATAAGCTCTAAAACATGATTCCAGACCATTCTGCCAAGAAGGCAAAACCGCATCGAGAATACGCAAGGCTTTTGCGCAATCAAGCCTTGAATTTAGCGGACGCGCAGCTGCAGTTTTATATTCACTGCTTGAAATTTTATCGATTTTTTCTGTAACAATTTTCAGGCCTCTTGCTTTTGCTCCGAGCAAAATTGCTTCAGCGAATTCATGCCAGCTGCAAGTATTTTGCGCAGCGAGGTGATAAATTCCGCTTGGAAATTCATCATATTGCAAAGCCCTAAGAAGAGCAGAAACACTGGAAAAAGCAAGATGATCAACAAAAGTTGGTGCACCAATTTGGTCAGCTACAACAGAAATTTTTTCGCGCTCAGCAAACAAGCGCAACATCGTTTTAAAAAAATTATTATGGTTGGAATCAAAAACCCAAGATGTACGAAAAATCAGTGCTTTTGCAGCAGTATTTTTTATAGCTTCCTCGCCACGTAATTTGCTCAAACCATAGGCATTACAAGGATTGCAGGAATCAGTTTCTTGCCAAAAATTATTTCCAGATCCAGCAAAAACATAATCGGTAGAATAATGCAGCAAAATAGCACCGTTTAATTTGCAATATTCTGCGATTCTTTCTGGAGCAGCGCAATTTACTTGCAAAGCCATGTCAAAATCAGACTCTGCCTTATCAACAGCCGTGTAAGCTGCGGCATTAAAAATTACATTTGGCTTGAATTTATCAAGCGCATTTTTCAGAGAAATCTCTTCAGAAAGATCAGCATCAAAGCGTGAAAGAGCAATCGCTCGGGGAAGAATTTTTTGCAGAGCGCTGCCAAGCTGCCCATTTGCTCCCAATATCAAACTTGATGAATTATTGAATGGAAAATCATATTTCATTTTTCGCGCCAAGCTCCCAGAAACTGCTGCCATCAGAAAGCATGCGCCTTAAATAAGCGGCGTAATCGCTGCTGCCTAAACCATCAATTAATTGCTGAAATTTTTTCTCATCAATGAAGCGATTATGAAACGCAATTTCTTCAATACAGCCGATTTTTAATCCTTGTCTTGTCTCAATTGTCTCGATGAAATTTGCGGCTTGTAAAAGCGAAGCTGGTGTTCCAGCGTCAAGCCAAGCGGTTCCGCGTCCTAGAAACGTTGCGTGAAGCGCATTATCAGCCAAATAGGAATTATTCAAATCGGTGATTTCTAGCTCGCCGCGCGCCGATGGTTTTAACGCTTTTGCTCGCGCACTTACGCTGCCGTCGTAGCAATAAAGACCAGTCACCGCCCAGTTGCTTTTCGGATTTTTAGGTTTTTCCTCAATTCCGATAATTTTATGAGTTTTTTCTTCAAAATTTAATACGCCGTAGCGTTCAGGATCACTAACATGATAAGCAAAAACACAGGCACCATCTTGTTTTTTTACTCGCTCTGCGCTTTTGCTCACCGATCCAGAAAGATCACGACCATAAAAAATATTGTCGCCCAAAATTAAGCAAACAGGCTGATTAGCGATGAAATTTTCTCCGATCAAAAACGCTTGCGCAATTCCCTCAGGTTTATCTTGTTTGGCATAAGAAAGCTGCAGTCCAAATTGCGAGCCATCACCAAGTAAATCCTCAATATAAGGCAAGTCTCTCGGTGTACTTATTATCAAAATATCACGAATTTCAGCGCGCATTAAAACTGCAAGCGGATAGTAAATCATCGGCTTGTCGTAAACGGGCAAAATTTGTTTGCTGATAATTTTTGTCATTGGCAATAGGCGAGTTCCAGCGCCACCCGCTAAAATAATTCCTCTCATTTCCATACACTCTCATGTTGCGTGTTAGTTGCATAAGGCGCTATATAGGCGACAAAGTTTTTTGTCCAAAATATTTATGCATGGAAGGCTGATCTCTATGAATCTTTTATCAGGCCAAACGGCACCAGTTTTCGATTTACCAACCGATGGTAATAAGCGCCTTAATTTAACTGATTTACGCGGTCAAAATGTCGTGCTTTATTTCTATCCCAAGGATGACACTCCAGGCTGCACCATCGAAGCTAAAGATTTCCGTGATGCTGAGGAAGCGTTCAAAGCCGCTAATACTGTAATTGTTGGCGTTTCAAAAGATAGTGTTTCCAAGCACGATAAATTCAAGGAAAAATATTGCCTGCCATTCGCGCTTGTTTCTGATGAAGAGGGTAAAATGCTTGAATCTTACGGGGTTTGGATAGAAAAAAGCATGTATGGTAAAACCTATATGGGTATCGAGCGCACGACTTTTCTGATTGATAGCAAAGGCGTCATTCAAAAAATATGGAAAAAAGTTTCTGTTTCTGGCCATGCTCAAGAAGTGTTAGAACACGCGGAAAAACTAGAAAAATAGTATGTCTTCTCGCAACAAACGCACAAGATTTTTTCGTCGCTACCGCGCTTATATAAACGCGTTAAAAATTATTTGCGGCGTAGCTTTTCTCTATTTGTTGTTCATGGGTGTTGATGTTTTACGTTTAAAAAAAGCGCATGAGAAACATCTCAGTGACGAGCTGAAACAAGGAATAATGAGCGTTGATGCGCAATATAAAAACCTCTCAGATC
This sequence comes from Rickettsiales bacterium, assembly GCA_044355085.1. Taxonomy (GTDB): domain Bacteria; phylum Pseudomonadota; class Alphaproteobacteria; order Rickettsiales; family JBIKYU01; genus JBIKYU01. The sequence continues at coordinate 8,971 of JBIKYU010000050.1, forward strand.
ACATTTATTTAGCCTTAATTGACAAAGTTAAGCCGATTTATCAGAGCAATAAAAATAACGAAGAAGTTCAGAAAATTCTTGAGTCCATAGAAAATAATAAAAATATTTCCTCTTTGATATATTGGAGTTCCGTTGTTTGGTCTGACATAGGAAAAAAGGGGGTTTTCTATCGCGTTTCAAGAGAGGAAGCTGAAAAAGCCAGCTACGGCAAAATGGTTAGTACATATACTGGTTCTCCTGGAGTTGTTCATATC
>JBIKYU010000051.1:0-9216 GCA_044355085.1 Rickettsiales bacterium
TTGCTTTTACTGCTGCTACTAGATGTTGCTGATTTTTTGCTGCTGCTTTCTGTTTTTTCTGGTGCTGATAATTTTTGTACTGGCTGCTGCTGCTGCTGTTGTTGTTGAAGAGTTTGTGCCTGATTTTCCCAAGGAGAATCTTGCAAAGAAACAGGTTTAGGAATCTGTTCTTGCAGCGGTTGCGCGGTTTGATTTGGCTTAGTATTTGCAAAAGGATCATCAAGTGCTTGTTTGTTTTTTTGCTCAGGCGAAGGTAATTCGCGCGAAGCAACTACGTCATTTCCAGCAATATTATTTTGTGAGGAGATGTCATTAGCAAAATTTTGTTCGCCAGAAAAATTTTCACTATTTAAGCTGGAAGGCATGCGCAGCCTTTGTCCTAGCTTGATAACGTAAGGAGGCTCAAGCTGATTTACGCGCGCTAAACTATGAACGCTTAAATTATAAACTTTGGCGATGCTAAAAATTGTGTCGCCTTTACTGACGATGTGATGGCGCGGTTTTGGCAGAGTTAGAACTTGTCCCTCAAGCAAATCATATGGCGCATCGAGGCGGTTTAGCTCGATAATTTCACGAGTGTTGACGTTGTATTTATTAGCGATTGCGTGAATTGTATCGCCGTTATGCACAACGACGGTGAAGGGTTTGTCTTGCTCTTCAATCGAAAGAATTTTTGCAGCGGGACGTGTGTTTATTTCCACTTCTGCTGGTGTGTTTTGTGTGCAAGCAGCAAAAACAGTGAGCGAAATTACTAGTAAAAAAATATTTGCAGAAGAAAATTTGCGCACTTTTGGTTACCTACCAGTTATTTAATTTACCGCTTTAAAAACAGAGAGCGATATAACATAGCGGGAATCATTAGGGCAATAAGGGTTTTTATACTCAATCCATTTCAAGGCCATTAATTTCTAAGAGGCCACCTTGCTTTTGGAGGAAAATTAAGTGCATCAGTTAAGCCGAGTTGAAAGCGCTCAATGCCAGCCCAGGCAATCATTGCGGCGTTATCGGTGCAGAGCTCTTTTGGCGGAATAAATAATTCGGCATTTTGCTGTGCCGCAATTTCATGCAAGCGATTGCCGATATTTACATTTGCGGCAACACCTCCCGCTAAAACAACGCGCGGATTTCTGCCGTATTTATCAGCAAAAATTTGCAGCGCATGCTGCAAGCGATTTGCAAAAATATCGGCGACGCAAGCTTGAAATGAGGCGCAAATATCGGCGATAAATTGTGGATCTTTTGCGGTGGAGCTGGTCTCTAAAGTGCGGCGTACAGCGGTTTTTAGGCCAGAGAAAGAAAAATCGCAGCCAGTTTTTTCAGTCATTGCACGTGGCAGAGCGAAACGATTTTCATCGCCATTTTTTGCGGCAATCTCAATTGCAGGGCCGCCAGGATATGGAAGTCCAAGCATTTTCGCGACCTTGTCGAAAGCCTCGCCTGCTGCGTCATCTAGCGTTTCTCCGAGCAAATGATAGCGGCCAATATCTTCAATCGCCAATAATTGGCAATGCCCGCCTGATGCGAGCAAAAGCAAATAAGGAAATTCCACCGCATGTGTTAAGCGTGCAGTTAAGGCGTGTCCTTCAAGGTGATTGATGGCGATGAAAGGCAATTTTGCAGAAGCAGCGATTGCTTTTGCCATCATCAAACCGACCATAACTCCGCCAATTAATCCTGGGCCTGCAGTCGCGGCAATGGCTGAGAATTGATTGTAGGAAGAAATATTGGCATCAGACAGCGTGCGCTTAAGGAGCGGAGATAACATCGGCAAATGCGCTCTGGCTGCTATTTCTGGCACAACGCCACCAAAAGGCTGATGCTCTTTTATTTGCGAATAAATATTTTGCGCGAGAATTTTTCGCTCTGAATTTACAATTGCAACAGCGGTTTCATCGCAGCTGGTTTCAAAAGCTAGAACTAAATGCGCGCTCATGAAAGAGCCCGCTTAATACGAAATGGATACATGTAGAGAACATCAATTTCTGTTTCTAATAAGAAGTTTAAAGCATCTTCAGGATATTCGATAATTGGCTGTTTTGGCCCGTTTAAAGAAGTGTTCATCACAACAGGTAAGCCAGTAATTTCGTAGAAAGAACGAATAACATCGTAATAGCGACCATCTTTTTCGGAGACAGTTTGCAGTCGTCCAGATTGATCAACATGCGTAATTGCGGGTAAATTTTGTGAACGCACATAGCCTGTGAAAAGCATGTAGGGCGAGGGAAGTGGCGTATGAGAAAACCACGCGCTTGCATGTTCTGCCAAAACAGCTGGAGCAAATGGGCGCCATTCCTCGCGTTTTTTTATTTGATTTACGCGCCGCCAATTTTTCTCCACGCCAGGATGCGCCATGATGGAGCGATGACCAAGAGCGCGCAGGCCGATTTCGCTTCGGCCTTCAAACCAAGCAATTACTAGATCGGCGGCCAAATCTTTTGCGGCGCATTCGGCAAAATTTTCTGGCGTTTCAACAATTATTTTGCTGTGCAGATTTGTAACAGCGGCGTGAATTTTTTCCTCGCTGTGGAGCGGTCCTTGATAGGGGGATTGGTTATATTGTAACGTTTCTTTGTCTAGTTTGTTTTCATATAGATGATGGTAAACATAAAGGCTGGAGCCAATTGAAAGCCCGTCATCGGTGCAGTTTGGTTCGACGAATATTTGCTCGAAAGGTCCTTGTGTAAATACATAACTATTAGCAGGGCAATTAAGCGCAGTTCCGCCTGACAAACAAAGATTATTACTTAAAAGGTCGGAATTGCGCGCTAAATGAAAACTGGTGTTGATGGTGCGCAGCATGGTTTCGTTTAAAAGTTTTTGTGTGCTGGCGGCAATATCAGCGTTGATTGGAGCTGTTATATGTTCGCGCGAGAGCAGGAAATCTTTTTGCGGATGATTGGCTGTATTTTCTGAAATCCATTTATACCAGGCTTCGACGTGATCCATACCAAGGCGAGTTTTTGCTTCAAATTTATTGACGGCAAAACGTGAATCATAATAGCGCGGCTTGCCGTAAGGAGCCAAGCCCATCATTTTGCCTGGCGCGCCAAACGGGCTGTTTAAAAGGCTGATGGCGATGTTTTCGTAAAGACTTCCTAAAATCAAATTATGTGGCGCGAGTGCAACTAAAGAATTTTCATAGCCGATGGCAATTATTCCTGTGTCGAAATTTTCGCCCGAATGACCATCGTGAGAAAACACAACTGCATCAGAAAAACCAGAGCGATAAAAACTGGATGCTGCATGCGCCATGTGATGCTGAATAAAATATCCAGGCCTGGTGAGGCCACGAAAATTTATCGTGAAATTATGATGAAAACCTTTGCGCAGAGTATGATTTTCATAAACGCTGCGCAGTGAAGTTTTAGCTAAAATATCGAGATCTTTGCTTGCTTCAAACTCAGGCACAAGTGCAACGCTACCATTGGCGCCGAGCGCTGCTATTTCTCCACGCAGATAAGCTTCTTTTTCAGGAAAATAAGCTGCGGTAGCGTCTGAAATCAAGCTTTTCTCTTTGTTTGGGTCGAGAATATTGCGCAAACCAAAATGACATTTTTGATAATAATCCAAGCCTGCTTCTTGCAGAAGTTTGCCAAGAATTTCAGGAACTGGATCTCCTGCTAGCTTGATTGGAATAATTTCTAAACCTTCAACTAAGCCATAAAGAATTTCGATTCCTTGTGTGCTGGTAATTGCGAAAGCATCGATTTCTTCAGCGCGAATTTTTGCTGAAGACAGAGCCAAATTTACTTCATGCGTGGTGACGCCAAGCGCATGTTTTATGCCCGATTCACGCTCGCGCATTACATAAGCAATAATTTTCCCGTCTTTTAAAACACACGCAGCGCCGTCATGTCCGAAATGTAGGCCAAGAATTATCATGATTTAATCCTAGATAATTTCTGTTTGAGAAAATTTTTAAGAGCGAAAACTGTTTTGATCCTAATCGTTTTTCTGACAAATACCACAAGCTGGATCAGGCAAAATTTTTGTTGATGAAAATAAGCGCGTGGTGGAATCAAAATCAACGCGGATGAGTTTTTCGCTGAAGCTGGGTTTGTTTAATAGAATGCGCAAAGATTCTGTTGTTTGTAAACAGCCAATTAAGCCAACTACAGGGCCTAGCATTCCTGTTTGTGCGCAGGTTCTGAGTGAGTCGGCGGAAATAGTTTCCGGACAAAAACAGGCAAAACAAGCAGAGTTTTTTTGATGCAAAAAACTGCTGACCATGCCACTGAATCCTGCTGCGGCGCCAAAAATAAAAGGAATCTTCAAACTGCGACAAGACAGATGAATTTCATGGCGACTTTGAATGTTATCGGTTGCGTCGATTACAACAGAAATATTTTTAAGCAAAGAAATATCTGCGGCGCTAAAGCGTTTTTTATGTTGATGGATTTTTGTCTCGGAACCGTTTTTTTCTGACCAATGAGCGAGCGCAGAGGTTTTTTCTTGTCCAAGATTTTCGGTGGCGAATAAAATTTGGCGCGGAAGATTTGAGGCTTCGATTATGTCATCATCCCAGATGGAAATTTCACCAACACCAGCAGCAGCAAGATAGGCAAAACTAGTAGCAGCTAAGCCGCCTGCGCCGATTATCGCGATGTGCGATTTCTGCAAAAGCAGCTGGCCTTGTTCGCCGAAATCAGGCAGCGCTAGCTGACGTGCGTAGCGCTGCCGATTTGCAAAAGAAAGCGGCATTAGATGTCGCTGAATAAATCGGTTGAAAGATAACGTTCCGCAAATGACGCGCAAATTACAACAATTTGTTTGCCAGCAAATTCAGGGCGTAAGCCAACTTCAAGCGCTGCAGCGATAGTTGCTCCCGATGAAATTCCGCCAGGAATTCCTTCGATTTTTGCAGCTTTGCGCGCTGTGGCAAATGCAGTTTCATTGCCAACTGTTATGATTTCATCGATTAAATCTTTCTGCAAAACATCAGGAATAAAACCAGCGCCGATGCCTTGAATTTTGTGCGGTCCAGGTTTTCCGCCTGATAAAACAGGGCTGTCTTCTGGTTCAACAGCGATAATTTTGATCGCAGGATTTCTTTTTTTTAGAACTTCAGCAATTCCAGTGATGGTTCCGCCTGTGCCAACGCCAGCAATGATTGCAGCGACTTTGCCATTGGTGTCGTTCCAAATTTCTTCAGCAGTTGTGCTGCGATGAATGGCAGGATTGGCAGGGTTTTTAAATTGCTGCAACATTACTGCATGTTTGTTTCCAGAGACGATTTCTTCTGCGCGTTCAATTGCGCCGCGCATGCCTTTTGCAGCAGGAGTTAGCTCGAGCTGTGCGCCAAGAAATTTCAGCATTTTGCGGCGTTCAATCGACATGCTCTCAGGCATAGTGAGAATTAATTTATAACCGCGTGCGGCGCAAATAAATGCCAGAGAAATTCCAGTATTACCAGAAGTTGGCTCAACCAAAATTGAATCTTTGTTGATCGCGCCTTGTTGTTCTGCGGCTTCGATCATGCCAAAAGCGAGGCGATCTTTAACGCTTGCGAGTGGGTTGAAGAATTCTAATTTGCAGAGAATATCAGCTTTAACGCCAGCTTCTTGTGGCAAGCGATTAAGCCTTACAAGTGGCGTTTCGCCTATTGTTGCTACGATGCTGTCGTAAATTTTTCCACGACCTTTTGTGTTTAGAGATGGTGTGTAGGTTGAGTTTTGCATTTGCTGCTCCCTGTAAGAACTAGATAGTAAAATCAGCGCGATTAGGTGCTGATAAAGTTGAGGAAAGATCAGAGGATTCGTTGCAGAGATCCTCCAATGTGGTTTTCTTTAGAGTGCTATAAATTAAATTGGCATGTGGGCGTAAGACGCGATGTAATGATGCATCAAAATCAGATGATTTGTTTTTTTCATTTTCAGCGGCGGTGTAAATGGCATCAAAAATATCGGCAAGAGTTGTTTTTCGGCGTTCACGTGCAAGCGCATAGCCTCCTTTAGGGCCGCGTTCGCCGCGCAATATTCCAGCGCGCACTAATTGCTGTAAAATGGCTTCGAGATGCCTGGCGGAAACACCAAGTGTAGAGCCAATTTCGCGGCAGCTGATGCGCTTTGTGCCTGGATAGAGCGCCACGCATAACAAGGCTTTTATCGCGCTTAAAAATTTGCTTGAGAAAAAATCGGTGATCACGATACGGCTACATTTTTTCCTGTTGAACCAAAGCCGCCAGCGCCGCGCTCAGTGTCGGTTAGAACTTTTACTCGCTCCCAATTTGCTCGAACAACAGGCGAAATAATTAATTGTGCGATGCGCAAACCACGAGTGATGATAAAATTTTCCTGACTGAGATTGATCAGAATCACGCCGATTTCACCGCGATAATCAGCATCAATTGTGCCAGGGCTGTTTAAAACAGTAACGCCGTTTTTTAGAGCCAGACCTGAGCGCGGACGCACTTGTGCTTCATAGCCATCAGGCAGTGCAATTGATAAGCCAGTAGGAATAACTGCGCGCACACCAGGTGCTAAAATTTTTTCCTCGGTAACGGCGGCGACTAAATCCATTCCCGCACTTTGCGCAGTTGCATATTGCGGAAGCGGCAAGTCTTTGGCATTTTCTGATTGTATAACAGGAATTGTAACCATGTTTTATCTTTCTTTGTCAGCATGTTGTTGGGGTGAGGCAAATTCTACATCTAAATATTGTGAATAAACTGCAAACCACGCTCAAGATATGTGGAAAAAAAATTTCGTCAAGGGATTTGGCTGGAGGTTTTTTTGGGAGGTGAAGGCTGTGTTGGCGTTAAAACCCTTCTTTGCTCAGCCATTCGGAAAGCGAGAGATAGTTCGCTACATCAAATTTGCTGCGGGTTTTGGTAACAACAGGCAGCATCGAAGCGCGGTTACGAAGGATAGGCAAAATCTGGCTTGCGTACATAAAACCGTGCAATATTGAAGTGGCGGTGCAATATTGCACGGTTTTTTTCTAAGGCAATGATTAATAATGGTTTCTGTTTTTATGATTTTCTGGAAAAGGGGCGTTTTTGCTTAGCTTCCTGGTCCGAATCCGCGTTCTCTCTGGCCTGGTGGTGGACCGCTGAGTTTTTGTTCTTCATCATAAGGAACTGATCCTGAAGTGGCGCGCAAACGCTCAGCAAAGCCTGGATGCGGAGAAGATTGCGGATTTAGCGCATCAGCAGCATCTGATCTTGAACTAGCATTAACATTCAGATCTGCTTCATATCCGATAGATGTTGGCCTTCTTCTTCTAGGATTTTTTGCTACATGAGAAGGCGTTCTTCCTGCTTCGAGGCGTAAATTAGGAAAAGTTGAGTCGCTGCTGCCAACGCGGCTTTGAGGGTGGATTCCTTGGCTTCTGCTAACGCGGCTTAATGTGTCTGAGTCGCTGAGATCGGCAATTCCTGCAGAAATATTTTTCCGCGTTTTTCTCCATGCTGCTTCTGAAAAATCATGCCCGTCTGCAAGCATTGCAATTGCTGTACGTGCGGCGCGCTGACCTTTAGCGATGGCGTTTACAACTGTCCATTCAGCATCTTCTTTGCTGTTGATTTGTGATGGATCGATATCACCAGCGACGAAAATTCCTGGCACATTTGTTGTGTGTTGCAAAACTTTTTGCACTCCAGAAGAAAGAGAACTAATTGTTCGTCCGCCAGGAATGTTGATGTTTACGCCAAGCTCTGCGAGCAGAGAATTTTCTTTTCGTTCATAGCCAAGCGCTAAAATCAGCTGATCGATTTTTACAAAAATTCTCTCGCCAGAATCTTCAAGCTTGCGATGTTCTTTTGGCAGGCTTGCGCTTTCAGGTATTTTTAGTTTTTGTGGCTGAATATAGAGCCCAATTAGCTTTCCATCTTGATCAAATTTAAAATTATCAGGCTGCATTAATTCGCTGTCTGAAATACCGAGATTGCGCAAAGCAGTAGAGCGTGCTGGATCTTCCGCTTCGTCGCGTTCAGGATAGCCTTTGCCAGTAATTTTTCCGCGCAAATTTATATTGCGTTTGAAGCTTTGTATTTTCTTTGGATCGCACAAACCTCTTTCCGCTAATCTATGCAGGCTGGTTAGAACATCGATGCTGCTATCGCCTTCGCCAATAGTTGCGATTTTCATGCCACTGAGATTTGGTAAGCTGCCACTTTTTTCTTGGTCAAATTTGTTGAAGAGAGAAAGAAAATCCATTGCGTGATGAATGCCGCTTACCAAGCCATTTTCGAGCGCTTTTTTTAGGCTGCACCTGAAAGTATTTGATCTAGCATCAAAAAGTCCTGCTTCTTTGGCTTTTTGTATGACTCCTGGGTGTTCTTCGGTGCTAAAATTTAGTTCTTCTTTTGGATTTAAAAAGCGCGGAGTGTTGGTTACACCAGTTGCTAAAATGCTGAATTTAAATTCGCCCAGATTTTTTTTTGTTGCAGCTGTGTTGTAGCGGAACTCAACATTCATGAAGTCTGATAGTAATTTAGCGCTTCTTCTTGCCATTTCATCAACATGTTTTTCATGCGGAATTCCGGTGTGCAGAAGTCCGCCTGGGCCATCGTCTTTTTCAAAAACCGTGACCGAAAATCCTCGGCGTGCAAGGTTTAGAGCCGCTTCTAGACCTGCTGGTCCTGATCCAACAACAGCAACTTTTATATGCTGATTGGATGCGCGTAAATTTTGATCAACATGAAAATAGCGTAAATCTTTTTGGAATTTTTGCGCAAAATTATCGAGCAATCTTTCGTAAGTTTTAATCGCAACTCCACCAGTTTTATCATCAGGACGAATTTTTTTTGACAAGCTTAAATTTAGACTTTCCGTGCAAGCGGTTTCGCAAGGTGCGGGACAAACATGCTTGGTAAACATCAGAGGTGTTCCGTATTCGCCACCTGCAAATGCATCATAGGCCTGGGTGAATGCAACAATCTCGTTTTCATAGAGACCGAATTTTCCCTCGGCGGTCAAAACCACGCCTGAATCTAAGCAGGATTGAGCAGTGTCCCAGATTTTATGATTATCAAATGCTGGATTTTCTCTTTTTAGGCGCGCGAATAATTGTGTAAGCGCTGCCTCGCCTAATTTCGAACCTGAATTTGCACCGCGTTTTATGCCGCAGCCGCTGTCGCCTTGGCAGCCTTTCGCGCCGCAATCCGTACATTTTGGCGCGGTTTGTGCTGCGGCAACATCGGTTTGAAGATGTGGTGCTTCGCCGCTTTTTGCGACGATTAATCCACCATCTAAAGTTTGGGTATCAACAGTTGTT
>JBIKYU010000010.1:0-28621 GCA_044355085.1 Rickettsiales bacterium
GAACTAGAACGGGTTACACAAATCTCCAGCCACATAAAAGGCGTGCGCAAAGTTGTAAGCTACGTTGTACTGAAAGATGATCAACGCAGGAATTAAAAAATAGAAGAGCAGCAGCAGTGGAGCGGCGGAGGTAAAACTCCGCCGAAAGCTCTGCCTAAAATCAAACTGGGCGGGCCAGAAGTTTTTTTATTGCTTCTTCAATCGATTGTTTGCCGCTTAAAATATTATGCACCGATTGCGCGATTGGTAGGTCTAATTGAAGTTTCGCAGCGATGCAGCAAATTGCAGCTGCGGTTGCGATGCCTTCGGTGGTTTTTCCTAGAACATCATTTTGAGGGACTTCCCCCTGCCCGACTTTAAAACCAAATTTCATATTGCGCGAAGTTTGGCTGGTGCAGGTGAGAATTACATCGCCAACGCCGCACGGGGCGTTGATGGTATCAGCATGACCACCAAGTGCGCCAAGCAGAATCTGCAGCTCGAATAAGCCGCGCGTAATCAAGGCTGCGACTGCGTTTTCGCCAAGATTCCTGCCTCTGGCGATTCCGCAAGCAATGGCTAAAACATTTTTTGCTGCGCCTAAAATTTGTGCGCCAATGAGGTCTCCTGTCCAATATGGACGAAAATAATGCGAGGCTAAATCGGCAATAATTTCTCGGCCTATTATTTCAGAAGCACAGGCAATGCTGGTTATGGTTGGCAAATTGCGCGCCACTTCGTCGGCGAAATTTGGGCCCGATAAAATTGCCAGAGTTGGATTTTCTAGAATTTGCGTAATTACTTCGCTGAGCAAAAGCCCGCTTTCGCGCTCTATGCCTTTGCTTGCAATGATGATCGGTGTTTGATGTGCAAAAGTTTTTGCATAAGGAGAAAGGTTTGTACGAATATTTTGTGCAGAGCTAACTAAATAAACTGCGCGATATTTTTCTGAATTTTCCCACTGCGAAAAATTCTGCATCACAATATTTTTTGGTAATTTTATATCAGTAAAAGCGTAAGGATGATGCTGATTTTTTTTGATATATTGTAACGTATCTTCATGGTGCGTAAAAAGATGCACCTCGTGATCATTGCGGCTAAGTTGCAGAGAAAGTGCCGTTCCCCAAGCACCTGCTCCCCAAACTGCAAAAACAGAACCAGTCATGTTTTCTCCTTCAAGCTTGAAGATTTTTATGTCTTAAGAAAGCAGTTTAAGCAATTCATCTTCGCTTTCCCGCAGCTCTTTTTGCAGAGCATCATGCTCGCGATTAAGCTTGGTTAGTTCGCCTACATGACCTTTCTCGCAGCAAGTAGCAATGTTATTTTGTACCAAATTTATGCGCGAATTGAGATCAGCAATTTTGCTTTCTAATATCGAAATATTTTTGCTGCTGCTGTTTTCATTCTTAGATTTATTCTTTTTGTTTTGGCGTTTTTCCGTTTTTTCTTGGCGCGCTTCTTCCCGCTCTTTTCGGCGCTGACTTACAATCAAACGACGATAAGCATCGAGATCTTCTTCAAAAGATTTGCAAGTTCCATCGGCTACAATCCACAGCCTATCTGCAACACACTGCACCAGATGGGTGTCGTGGCTTACTAAAATTACTGCGCCGCTGTAGTTGTTTAGCGCCTGCATTAACGCTTCACGCGCATCAATATCTAAGTGGTTGGTTGGTTCATCGAGCAACATAATATGTGGCGCATCAACACTCATCAGACAAAATAATAGCCTTGCTTTTTCACCGCCTGATAGAGAAGCAACTAATGTTTCTGTTTTATTTTTGTCGAAACCAAAACGCCCCAAACTGGCTCTTACCTTGCTTTCCGCCACGCCCTTCATTGCTTGCTGCATAACTTCAAAAGGCGTTAAATTGACATCTAATTCATCAGTTTGGAATTGCGCAAAATAGCCAATACGTAATTTGCTGGGTTTGTAGATATCGCCTTTTTCTTGTGGCAAACGACCAGAGAGAAGTTTTACAAGCGTTGATTTTCCGTTTCCATTTGCACCCAAAAGCGCAATGCGATCATCTTTTTCGATACGTAAATTCAAATTTCTGAGAACGGGAGAACCAGGATTATAGCCAACTTCAACGTCTTCCAAACTTAGTAAAGTTGATTTTAAATCTTCAGGTTCTGGGAAAGTAAAAGCAGTGACACGCTCGGCAATTATGGCATCGACAATATCCATTTTTTCAATTGCTTTCAAACGACTTTGCGCCTGACGCGCTTTACTGGCGGAGGCGCGGAAACGATCTACGAATTTCATCATATGCGCTTTCTGCGCTTGTTGCTTTTCAAACAAAGCCTTTTGATTGAGCATTTTCTCCGCGCGCGTGCGTTCAAATTGATCGTAATTTCCCGTGTAGGTGACGAGTTTTTTGCTCTCAAGATGCACGATGTGATCAACAGTTTTGTTGAGAATATCGCGGTCGTGGCTGATGATAAGCAGCGTGTCGCTGTAGCGCATGAGATAATTTTCAAGCCAGACCATCGCCTCAAAATCAAGGTGGTTGGTTGGTTCATCAAGCATCAATAAATTTGGTTGAAGAAACAGCGCAGCTGCAAGTGCAACACGCGCGCGCCAACCGCCTGAGAATGAGGAAATCGGGCTGTTTTGTGCTTCTTCATCAAAGCCTAAACCTGCTAAAATTTTTACTGCACGCGCTGGCGCATCATAGGCGCTGATTTCATCTAAACGCTGATAAATATAACCAATGCGATCTGGATCTGTTGCGGTTTCTGCTTCTTTAAAAAGCGCGCTGCGCTCAGTATCTGATGCCAATACAATATCAACTAAGCTTGTGTCATCATCAGGCAAATCCTGACGCACCATGCCAACGCTTGCGCCTTTTTGCAGAAGAATTTCGCCGCCATCAGCTTCGAGTTCGCCAGAAATTAATTTGAACAAAGTGGTTTTTCCCATACCGTTTGGGCCAACTAAACCAACGCGATGTCCGCTTGGAATGGATAGATTTGCATCTTCAAGCAAAGTGCGGCCAGCGATGCGGTAGGTGAGATTTTGAACAATAAGCACGTTTTAAAACCTAATAATTTATTTCGGAGAAAAACTAATAACATTTCATATTTATATTTTTAATCATGACTAGGAAATGCAAGTTTTGAAAGCGGAGTGTACTAAAACGTACATGAACATTTAAAAACGAAGCAGTGACGAAGTCGGGGTGAAATATGGAATGGGCATAATAAAGGCTGGGGCTTTTAACGAATCTCAAAGCATTTTGCTAGGATTTCAGCAGCCTAATTTTTATGAAAGATGCAAATAGCAGATTTTTCAGAGCCAAAGATTCAGACTCCAATTCAGCCTAAGAACGAAGCTTTACAAAGGAAAAAGCTGGGTTTTCCTTCTTCCCCAAAGGCAAGATTATTTACAAAAACCAAGCTACTTAAAATCCTACGGCATTCTTAAATTTTACATCCGATTGCAAAAACATTCCTGCAAATGGTCATTCACCATGCCAATTGCCTGCATATAGGCATAAATTATGGTGGAACCAACGAAGGTCATGCCACGTTTTTTGAGATCCCGAGATAGCGCATCGCTTTCTTTGGTTTTTATTGGCACATCGCCAAATTTCTCCCATTTTCCTTTGATGGGAAGAAAATCTACAAAGCGCCAAAGATATTTATCGAAGCTGCCAAATTCTTTTTGAATTTCTAAGAATATGCGCGCGTTTTTGCGGACCGAGAAAATCTTTAAACGATTACGGATGATTTGAGAATTATGCATCTGCATTTCTAATTCCGCATCACTTATTGCTGCGAGTTTTTCTGCAACAAAATTATGAAATGCGACACGGTAAGCAGCGCGTTTCTTGAGAACAGTTTCCCAACTAAGGCCAGCTTGAGCGCCTTCCAGAATGAGCATTTCAAACAGAAGGCGATCATCATGAACAGGAATTCCCCATTCTTCATCGTGATATTTTGCGTAAAATTCCTGCCCAGATTTATTGCCGAAACAGCGTTTTTTTCCATCAATTGCGTTTTCAAACATAGATTTATAAAATTCAAAATTATTATTTAGATGTTTTTTTTAGAACGGCGGCGCACCAGTTTTGATTTTCTAAATACCATTTGACTGTGGCCTGCATGCCATTTTCAAGATTATATTGACGCGTGAAACCTAGCTCCTTTTCTGCAAAAGAATCATCAATTGCATAGCGGCGATCATGGCCTGGACGATCTTTGACAAAATTGATTTGTGTGGCGTAGGAAATTCCGTCCGCACGCGGATTTAGATTATCTAAAATCGCGCAAATCTTTTCTACTAATGTGCGATTATCAAGTTCAGCGCGACCGCCGAAGCAATAGCGCTCTCCTGCTTTTCCCTTGGTAAGAGCAAGAAAAATTCCAGCACAATGATCTTTTACATGAATCCAATCGCGTACATTTTTTCCATCTCCGTAAAGCGGAATTGGTTGTCTTGCTAGCGCTTTTGTGAGGACAACGGGAATTAGTTTTTCTGGATATTGGCGCGGACCATAATTATTGCTGCAGTGTGTTGTAATCGTAGGAAGATTATAAGTTTTATACCAAGCATGTGCGAGCATATCAGCCGCAGCTTTCGATGCGGAATAAGGAGAGCTAGGCTGCATAAGGCTTTGCTCGTTAAATTTTCTGGGCTCATCGAGCTCTAAATCACCGAAAACTTCATCAGTTGAGATTTGTACGAAGCGAAAATTTTCTGCCTGTTTTCCAACAAGAGAAGAATAATAACGACGCGCTTCTTCAAGCAAGACAAAGCTTCCTTCAATATTGGTATGAATAAAGGCTGCAGCGCCAGCGATTGAATTATCCACGTGTGATTCTGCAGCAAAATGCACGATAGCATCAGGATGAAAAGCCGCCAAAGAAGCGCGCACCTGCACAGCATTAGTTATATCGCCAACTTCTAAATGCCATTTCCCTGCTGCTGTTATGCCATCGAGATTTTCACGATGTCCTGCATAAGTGAGAGCATCATAGACCAAAACTTCAATGTTATTTTGTACCATTTGCTCAACAAAATTACTGCCGATGAAACCTGCTCCACCAGTTACAAAAATGCGTTTCATAAAATTCTCATGCATAAAAATGATTTGTTATTTTATAACATTTACAAAAAACTAAGTTAAATATTTTTGAATTTCTTCTAGGCTTGGCATAGATGAAATATCGCCAAGAGATGCAACGGTAATTGGCTGCTGCCAAAGATTTGCGGCCAATTCATGCAAATTACTTATACTTACATCCGCAAGCTCTGATTCTATTTCGGCAATTTCGATAATGCGATTGAAACAACAAAGCTGTCTGCCAATTTCATCGGCACGAAAGCTGGCGCGCTCAACGCCCATGCGCCAACTGGCCAGCATTTGTTTGCGTGCGCGATCAAGTTCGCTTTGCGTTAAATCATGTGTGGCTTTTTTAAGTTCTTCGCAAGTAACTTTGACAAGAATTTCTGCTTGCTCAGGATTGGTACCTGCGTGAATTGTGAAAATTCCTGAATCATCAAAACTCATTTGTCCAGCGCCGATACTATAGGCCAGGCCTCGCTTTTCGCGGATCTCTTGAAATAAGCGCGACGACATGCTGCCGCCTAACATATTGGCAAGAAGTTGCGTTTTGTATTTTTCTTGTTCTTGATAAGAGGCGCTTTTGAAACCCAAAACAATTTGTATTTGTTCGAGTGATTTTTGCGCACGAAATTCACCGCCGCAATAATTTGCATTCTGCTGAACACCAACAGGAAAGCGCGGCATAGCAACAAATTTTTCATTCACAGCGCGGAGAATTTTTTCATTCTCAACTGCGCCAGCAACCGACACAACAATTCTATCGGCGCTATATTGGCTGGCGAGATAGTTTTTAAAATCTTCAGCTTTGAATGATTGCACGCATTCTGTGGTGCCAAGAATCGAGTAACCAAGCGGTTGATCTGGATATGCAGTGGCAAGATAATGATCGAAGACGATGTCATCGGGAGTATCTTCCGTCATAGCAATTTCTTGCAAAATAACTTGGCGCTCGCGCTCGAGCTCTTCTGCATCGAAGGCAGAGTTTTGAATGATGTCGGCGAGAATATCTAAGGCGATTTCCCAATCTTCTTTGAGAGTTTTTGCATGGTAAACCGTATGCTCGCGGCTGGTATGCGCATTTACACTTCCGCCAATATCATCAAAAGCAATGGCGATTTCTGCAGCGCTGCGCCGCGCTGTGCCTTTAAAAGCCATATGTTCCATGAAATGTGCAATGCCGTTATTTTTTTGATTTTCAAAACGGCTGCCGCTTTTCACCCAAACATTTAAAACTACGGTTTCTGTTTCTTGCATAGGATTAACTGCGAGCTGCAGGCCATTTGCGAGGTGATTTATTGCTATTTCATGCGATTTCATGTCTCAACCAGTTGTTTTATATTAATTTACACGAGAAGAGCAGCCGCGCAACAGCTTGAGGAGCGCTGAATGCCTCGTTAACAGCCATTCTATTAAGAGCTTTAATAATCAACGGCAAGCGAAAATCATTCAAAAACAATAACTAGTGCAGATTTAACTAATTGTTATACTTTTCCATAATTTCTCGTTGACAGTGCCTTGACCCATGGGCTATGAACTCGCCTCCAATCGTGACGCTAAGGGGTAGTGCTATGAAGACATATTCGGCAAAACCCTCAGAAATAAAGAAAAAATGGCTACTGATTGACGCAGAGGGGCTGGTTCTCGGCCGCCTGGCATCTGACGTCGCCAATGTTCTGAGAGGCAAACATAAGGCAACATATACTCCGCATATGGATTGCGGTGACTATGTTGTAATAGTAAATGCGGATCGTATCCGCTTAACTGGGAAAAAGGATGAGCAGAAAAAATATTTCTGGCATACTGGATATCCTGGTGGAATAAAGGAAGTTACCGCAGGTAAGGTGCTGCGCGGGCGCTTTCCAGAACGCCTGATTATAAAGGCTGTGGAACGCATGCTTGGCGAAGGGCCTTTGAGCGCGAAACAGATGACACATCTGTTTGTTTATGCAGGTTCGCAACATCCGCATGGTGGACAAAGTCCAGCTGTGTATGATTTTGCGGCAAAAAATCGCAAAAACAAACGCTAATCTTAGAACATAACAAGGCTCTGATTTTTTATGGCTAAATCTACTGCTAATACCGCTGCGAGCGATAATCAGCCGAAGCTTGATGCACTTGGTCGCGCTTATGGGACTGGTCGCCGCAAAACTTCTGCTGCACGGGTTTGGGTTCGCCCTGGCCGTGGCATTATCACGGTGAATCACAAAGCTTTTTCTACATATTTTGCGCGCCCTACTTTGCGCATGATTATAGAACAACCTCTTGCTGCATCTGAGCTACTCGGCCGAGTTGATATTTTCTGCACCGTTGCTGGTGGTGGTTTATCTGGTCAGGCTGGTGCAGTTCGTCACGGCATAGCTCGGGCACTGGATTTATACGATCCAACATTACATGGTGTAATGCGTAAATCTGGATTCCTTACACGCGATAGCCGTGCAGTTGAAAGAAAGAAATACGGACACAAAAAGGCACGCAAACGCTTCCAATTCTCAAAGCGTTAGGCGCTCTTTGCTTGTGTATGGCAAAAAAATACTGGGCGCTTCGGCGCCCATTTTTTTTGGCTTCCACCAATATTTAAGTAGCAAAAATTTTTATAAGTGATGAGTTTTTATGCCTGATTCTGTTTTACACGTAACGGTGATTGGCGCTTCTGGCTATACAGGCGCGGAAGTAATTCGCTTTCTGCTGCAACATCCGCAGGTAAAAATCTCGCAGCTAGTTGCGCATCAACAAGCTGGGCAAGAAATTGCAGCGGTTTTTCCGCATCTTGATGGCTTTGGGCTGCCTAAACTTATTTCGCTCGACGCAGCAGAGTTTGATAATTGCGATGTAGTTTTTTGCTGTCTTCCACATGGTACGACGCAAGCGGTTGTTGCGAATCTTCCTCAGCATTTAAAGATTATCGATCTCTCTGCTGACTTTCGCTTACATGATATTGCGAGTTACGAGCAATGGTATGGACATGCGCATAAAGCTCCGCTGCTCCAAAAAGAAGCTGTTTACGGATTAACCGAATTATTCCGCGAGCACATCGCCAAAGCGAGGATAATCGCCTGCCCTGGCTGTTATCCAACTTCCTCGACATTGCCGCTTGTGCCACTGCTTCAACGTCATGCTATAAGCGCAGAAAATATTATCATCGATGCAAAATCTGGAATTTCTGGTGCGGGCAGAAGTGCATCCGTTGCCAATCTCTTTAGTGAAACGCATAATAGTGTGCGTGCTTATAATATTGGCAAACATCGCCATATACCTGAAATTGAGCAAACTCTTTCTGCTGTTGCCTTAGAAAAAATTAATGTCGAATTTACACCGCATATAGTGCCAATGAGCCGCGGTATGCTTGCAACAATTTATGTCCGTCTTGCTGATAAATATATTGCTGATGATCTCCACTCACTGCTTGCAAGCCGCTATGAAAGCGAAGCTTTCGTGAATGTTCTTCCCATTGGAAAATTGCCAAATACCGCTGATGTAATTGGCAGTAATCGTTGTGTAATTGGCGTTGCTGAAGGACGCACCAAAGGAACTGCGGTAATAGTTTCCGCTATTGATAATTTAGTAAAAGGAGCATCTGGCCAAGCAATCCAGAATATGAATTGTGTTTTTGGCCTTGCTGAAACAACTGGTTTGCTTGCTTCTCCGCTATTTCCATAAAGGATATTTTGATGAAAGAACGCATTTTTCCAGCCTATAACGGCATCACACCGCGAATTGCTGACGATAGTTTTATTGCACCAAGCGCCGATATAATTGGCGATGTTGAAATCGGCAGCCAGTGCAGCATTTGGTATCAAACAGTAATTCGCGGCGACGTTGCTTTCATCCGCATCGGCGACCGCACAAATATTCAAGATGGCACCGTAATTCATGTCACGCGCAATGGCCATCCAACAAGAATTGGCTCTGGCGTTACGGTTGGGCATGGCGCGATTTTACATGCTTGCATAATTGAAGATGATGCTTTCATTGGCATGGGAGCAATTATTATGGATGATGCCGTGGTGGAATCTGGCGCGATGGTTGCAGCAGGAGCTTTAGTTGCGCCTGGTAAAATTGTCAAAAAAGGGCAAATCTGGGCAGGAAATCCAGCAAAATATTTTCGTGATATGAGCGAAAAAGAAACTGCTTTCATTCCCATTTCTGCCGCTAACTATGTGAAACATGCGGCGGAGTATTTGTTGAACAAAACACAAATATAATTATCGATTCTTATAAACTTAGGCTGAAAGCTTTTGCTGCTCCTCTGCGCGTATGCGAACTGCGGTTATAAATGTTTGCCCAAATACTCGACTATTGCCAGGCACCGAAGCAATCCCCTGCTATTTACAAACAGGGATGGGTAGATGGCTGGGACAAAGGCTACAATTATTGCCGACAATATGCGATGAAATGGACACACTCGCCGCTGCGTTAACGATATTTTTGGCAGTTCTACTTGCTTTACTAATTATCATGGCCATTATCCTGCGCCGTGCAATTTGCCACATGAAAAACAGGATCAATCTCATGACCATCCAACCAGCCGTTGATATTTCGCGCACGCTTTCATTCAACAGCGACAATAAAAATCTTACTTTCTCTCCTGCAATTACTGATTTGCTGTCGGAAGTTTTTGCCGCAACGCAAACGCGTTCCAACAACATTGCTGAAGATGTTGGTTATGTTTTAGCAACACATTTGAATAACAAATCTTTAGTTACAAAATTTAACTGGAACGCTGATCAACCTTATTATGATCGATTTATTTTATATGGAGACAACCGCCGCAACGCGACCGTAATGGCGCTAATTTGGCCAGCAAAGCAATTCAGTCCAGTTCATTATCACCGCTCTTGGTGCGTGTTTGGACCATATACTGGCACATTAACTGAGCTGGTTTATCCAGCTGAAAAAAACAAAACTATCGGCGATGCGACAGAGCAAACAAATATTTATCACGCTGGCGATTGGACATTCGACGACGCGAAAGGCCCTTTTTCTCACGCTCTTGGCAATGCTGAGGAAAATCCCGTTTTGTCTTTTCATATTTACGGAGTGGGACCAAAAGATCTAGATGAGATTAACTGCGAGTTAATCTAGTTTGCAGAAAATTTTTTCCTAATTTTAGAATTTCTGTATTCGACAAAGAGATACGCTCTATTTTTTTTTGATAAAATCCTGCAAAAAAAGCTTTCAAGCTGATTGAAAGCGCAATTTTTTTAGTATGAGCTTTATTGCGGCCACAGGTTTTTCTGGTTAAATAAAGCGAACCGCCAGGTTTCTGACGTAGAAAAAGCCCACAAAAAATTGTGAGCTTTTACAAAGAAACTTCAAAATATTTCTATATTAAAGGATTAGCCCTGACGCGCTTTAAAGCGAGGGTTTTTCTTGTTGATCACGTAAATACGGCCTTTGCGACGAACAACGCGGCAGTCTTTATCACGTTTTTTTGCTGATTTCAGCGAGCTAAGAATTTTCATGGTCTACCTCGTTGGTGCATAAAATTTTGCATGGCCTGGTTTCATAGAGAGGCTTTGTTTCTATGTCAACCAAAGCAATTAGATCAGGGGCAAAATCTGAAATAAATCTGGAACGCTCTCGCGGTGAGGAAATTCCTTTATCCTTTTGACAACTGCAGATGGCGGGCCAATATGTGCCATTTGTATCAATTGGCGCACTTTTCCTTCTTCACCAGCCATTGCGGCTTCAACGGTATTGTTATCTTGGCGATTTCTAACCCAGCCATGAACGCCAAGCGCTCGCGCTTGTTTGCAAAGCCAGGCGCGATAACCAACTTTCTGGACTTTGCCTTCAATAGAAATACGCAGAGAAATTTTTTTATCAGGAGATTCTTCTAGACGATTATCGGAATTACCAAAGCCTGTCATTTATTTGATCCAAAAAAAATTGCCAGCGACAAAGTCATGCGGGAAATATTATTTCATCAAAATACCTTCCAGATTTTTTGATGAAATGGCAGCAAATGTTTAAACGAATTCGACAACCACTTGCTCATAAGCAACAGTTTGTCCCTTTTCTACATGCACTGCTTTTACTTCCGCATCAGCTTGCGCGGAAATAACATTCTCCATTTTCATCGCTTCAATAATTAGCAAGTCTTTACCTTTTTTGACAACATCGCCAACTTTGACTTTTACCTCAACGACCATGCCAGAAATTGGCGCACGCAGCTCACGACGATTGTTTTCCATGCTGCGCTCAGGCATGAATTTCCCCAATTCGGCAACGCGCGGCGTTCTCACCATTACTTTTGCGCGTGAACCTGCATGGGTTAAGTAATAACCACCAGCAAAATGCTCTACACGCACACTGATGGCGCGGCCATTTAATTTTCCTTGGAAAAGACGACTGCCCAAAACCCAATTACTACGCACGGCTAAAAATTCTTTGTCGTATTTTATGTCGCTGCCGCCTTCACGCGGGCGGACATACACTGGATAATTCTGACCATCGATATTAATTACCCAGCGATTCCCGATCTGGCGTCTGCGGCCTGGCAATTGGCCTTTAATTGATGCTGCGCGATTCACATCATCCAAAAACATCTGTGCGGCTGATGACAAAAAAACTTTAGTTGTATCAGAAGTAAGTTCAGCACCAGAAAAACCATCAGGATATTCTTCTGCAATAAAATTGGTGGAAATATCACCTTTGGCAAAGCGTTGATTTCCCATCACCGCTTCTAAGAAACTAATATTATGCGAAATGCCATGAATGACGAAATCGCCAAGTGCGCCCTGCATTTGCGCTATAGCTTCTTTGCGATCTTTTCCGTAGGTAATAAGCTTGGCAATCATCGCATCGTAGAACATGCTAACTTCACCGCCCTCATAAACACCAGTATCAACGCGCACATTGCTAGTTGCAGCTGGCTCGCGATATTCAGAAATACGGCCACTTGAAGGCAGAAAACCGCGCGATGGATCTTCAGCATAAATGCGCGATTCCATTGACCAGCCGTTAAGTTTGACATCTTTTTGTGCAAGCGGAAGTTTTTCCCCTGCAGCAACACGAATCATCAGCTCAACCAAATCAAGACCTGTTACATATTCAGTAACTGGATGCTCCACTTGCAGGCGCGTGTTCATTTCGAGGAAGTAAAAATTTTTCTTTGCATCGACGATGAACTCAACCGTTCCCGCCGAATAATAGCCAACTTTCTTTACCAAAGATGTGCATTGACGATACATTAGCTGGCGCGTTTTTGCGTCGATAAAAGAGCTCGGCGCCTCTTCAATTACTTTCTGATGGTGACGCTGAATTGAACATTCGCGCTCGCCCAAACAAACAACATTACCAAAACGATCGGCAATAACTTGGATTTCTATGTGTCTTGGCGTTTCAATAAATTTTTCAATGAAAATACGACCATCTTTGAAGCTGTTTGTAGCTTCGTTAACGGCAGAGGAAAAAGCCTGTGCGATTTCTGATTTTGAATGCACAATGCGCATGCCCTTCCCGCCACCGCCAGCTGTAGCTTTGATAATGACAGGAAAACCAATTTTGGTGGCAATTTTTACTGCTTCTTGCGCGTCTTTAATTACGCCCATATAGCCAGGAACTGTGCTTACTCCAGCCTGATGCGCAATTTTTTTTGCCTGAATTTTATCACCCATGCTTTTGATTGAATCAGAGGAAGGCCCGATCAAAGTCACACCTTCTTGCTCTAATGCTTTCGCAAATTGAGAATTCTCGGATAAAAATCCGTAACCAGGATGCACGGCATCAGAACCGCTTGTTTGTATGGC
This sequence comes from Rickettsiales bacterium, assembly GCA_044355085.1. Lineage (GTDB taxonomy): Bacteria > Pseudomonadota > Alphaproteobacteria > Rickettsiales > JBIKYU01 > JBIKYU01. The sequence continues at coordinate 12,806 of JBIKYU010000010.1, forward strand.
CTCAAGTAAACGACTCATCGAAAGATAGCTTTCGCTTGCTGCGGATGGACCGATGTAAATCGCTTCATCTGCAAGGCTCACATGCAAGGCGTTTGTGTCGGCTTCGGAATAAACTGCAACCGTTGCAATACCCATGCGACGAGCGGTTCTTATGATGCGGCAAGCAATTTCACCACGATTAGCAATCAAAAGTTTTTGGAACATTATAACACTCTTAAAAAGTGAATTATTGCCGCGGATGGGCAAAAGTTTTTTGTTATTTTATAACGGAAGATTATCGTGTTTTTTCCATGGCACATCGACTTTTTTCTGGCGCAGCAGAACCAAAGAACGACATAATCTCCAGCGCGTATTTTGCGGACGAATCACATCATCGATAAATCCGCGCGAAGCCGCAGCAATTGGTGAGGCAAATTTTTCGCGGTAATCTTCAATCAAAGCCTGCATTTTTTCTTCGTTATCTGCGTGCTCTTTGAATAAAATATTGGCAGCGCCTTTGGGGCCCATTACCGCAATTTCTGCATTCGCCCAGGAATAATTTAAATCACCGCGCAAATGTTTTGAGTTCATCACAATATAGGCGCCGCCGTAAGCTTTGCGTGTAATTACGGTGATTTTTGGAACTGTTGCTTCAGCATAAGCATAAAGCAATTTTGCACCGTGTTTGATGATGCCGTTATGCTCTTGTGAAACACCAGGCAAGAATCCAGGCACATCAACAAACGTCACGAGCGGAATATTAAAAGCATCGCAAAATCTTATGAAACGTGCGGCTTTGCGCGAGGCATCAATATCTAGACATCCTGCCAGATGCATTGGCTGATTTGCAACAAAACCAACGGTGTAGCCTTCCATACGGCCAAAACCAACGATGATATTACGCGCGAAATTCGGCTGAATTTCGTAGAAATCACCCTCGTCAACCACGCGGTTTACAAGCTCTTTCATGTCGTAAGGTTTGTTGGGATTTTCAGGAACAAGAGTATTTAGCGAAGTATCAATGCGATCAGCATGATCAAAAGTTGGGCGCGAAAGAGTGTTGTCTCGATTAGATAAAGGCAGGAAATTGAACAAACGCCTGGTTTGTAGCAATGCTTCAATATCATTATCGAAAGCTAAATCAGCAATACCAGTTTTGCTGGTATGTACATCTGCTCCGCCTAGATTTTCCTGTGTTACATCTTCATGCGTTACAGTTTTTACCACTTCTGGGCCAGTGACAAACATGTAAGAAGAACCGCGCACCATCAAAACAAAATCAGTCAAAGCGGGAGAATAAACCGCACCGCCCGCGCATGGTCCCATTATCAAGGAGATTTGTGGAATTACACCTGAGGCCAAAACATTGCGCTGGAAAATTTCACCATAACCACCGAGCGAATTTACGCCTTCTTGTATGCGCGCGCCGCCAGAATCATTAATGCCAATTACTGGCGCACCAACTTTCATTGCCATGTCTTGAACGCGGCAGATTTTCTCGGCATTGGTTTCGCTTAGTGAGCCGCCAAAAACGGTAAAATCTTGCGAATAAACAAAAACCAAGCGGCCATTAATTGTGCCTTGTCCAACAACGACACCATCGCCAGGAAATTTTTTCGATTGCATACCAAAATGCTGACAACGATGTGTTACAAACATTCCGTATTCTTCGAAAGAATCGGGATCAAGCAAAACCTCCAAACGCTCGCGCGCTGTTAATTTTCCTTTGCTGTGCTGAACTTCTATACGCTTAGCCCCGCCGCCTTGACTTGCAGCACGACGCTTTTGTTCTAGCTCTTTGATAACATTAGGTTTGGTCATGATTAATCTCGCTGATGTTTATATGTCGGCGTAAATAGTTTGCGCCGCACTACCGCCTGGATGCGTTACCGCACCTTGATAGGCTGGACCAGAGCTCATGGCAAATTTCCATAAAGCTCCGCTTGGATAGGCAGTTTCGCGTGGCTTCCATGCTGATTTACGCAAGTCAAGTTCTGCTTCTGAGAGTGCAACTTCAATACTGCCTTTTGTTGCATCGATAGTGATAATATCGCCGTCTTTAAGAAGCGCAATCGGCCCGCCAACTGCGGCTTCTGGCCCGACATGTCCGATACAGAAACCGCGCGTTCCACCAGAAAATCTGCCATCAGTTATGAGCGCAATTTTCTCTCCCGCACCTTGGCCGTAGAGAGCTGCAGTGGTGGAAAGCATTTCGCGCATTCCTGGCCCGCCTTTTGGTCCTTCATAACGAATTACGATTACATCGCCATCTTTGTAGCGGCGCTCTTCAACTGCTTTGAAAGCTTCTTCTTCGCAATCGAAGCAAAGGGCTGGGCCTGTGTGAATGAGATTTTTCAAACCAGCAACTTTTACAATTGCGCCTTCTGGGGCTAAATTTCCCTTCAAGACAACAACACCGCCTGTTGGTGAAAGCGGTTTTGCAATTGGAAGCACCACATCCTGATCTTTTGGAAAGACAACATCTTTGAGATTTTCAGCAATGGTTTTTCCAGTAACTGTTAGGCAATCACCATGGAGCAAACCCGCTTCCAGCAAGGCTTTCATAACGATAGAAACTCCGCCGACCTCGTAGAGGTCTTTAGCAACATAACGACCACCAGGTTTCAAATCGGCGATATAAGGCGTGCGTTTGAAGACTTCACCAACTGCGAACATGTCGAAATCTATTCCTGCTTCATGTGCAATGGCTGGCAAATGCAGAGCTGCGTTGGTTGATCCGCCAGTTGCGGCAACGATTGCAGCAGCATTTTCTAGAGAACGCCTGGTGACAATCTGACGCGGCCTGATGTTACTTTGTAACAATTTCATCACCTGCATACCAGAATCATAAGCAAATTGATCACGATGTTCGTAAGGAGCAGGCGCACCAGCCGATCCAGGCAAAGCAAGGCCTATAGCCTCGGACACGCAAGCCATAGTATTGGCGGTGAATTGTCCGCCGCAAGAACCAGCAGAAGGACAAGCAACTTTTTCCAATGCGCAAAGTCTTTCTTCGCTCATTTTTCCGCTCGCAAATTGTCCTACACCTTCAAAAACATCAACAACGGTGACGTCTTTCCCTTCAAACTTTCCTGGCAGAATTGAACCGCCATACATAAAAACACTTGGCACATTGAGGCGTACCATTGCCATCATCAAACCTGGCAGAGATTTATCGCAACCAGCCAAACCAACTAAAGCGTCATAGCAATGTCCGCGCACGGTAAGCTCGACCGAATCAGCGATAACCTCACGCGAGATTAGCGATGATTTCATGCCCTGATGCCCCATGGCAATGCCATCAGTTACAGTAATTGTGGTGAATTCGCGTGGAGTTCCTTTTGCTGCAGCCACACCTTTTTTAACGGCTTGCGCTTGACGACCAAGCGTAATATTGCAGGGTGCGGCCTCATTCCAAGTTGTAACAACACCAACAAATGGCTGAGAAATTTGTTCTTCTGTCATGCCCATAGCATAGTAATAAGAACGGTGCGGAGCGCGCTCTGGCCCGACGGATACGTGCCTGCTCGGCAGATTTTTTTTATCAGACATTTCTTTATCTCCTTTGCAATTGGCCTGGCCTTATAGGGGAATTATCTTTGGGGGTAAAGAAGCCGCTTCTTAAGTCGCGCAGATTTTTATAAAAGCTAGAATCTAAGGCGCATTTAAGAGTTTTTTAGGGCACAAGATAGAAAGAAAAAAAAGAGGCGCGCGCAGAGAATTTTCTAAAAAAACACTACTACAAAGAACAGCCAGGTTTTATTAATCGCATTGTTTTATTTGGGCTCGTCTTTTTATGAATTACCGACATCGTTTTCATGCTGGCAATTTTGCTGACATTTTCAAACACACGCTTCTGATGCTGCTATTGCAAAAATTGCTGGAGAAAGATTCACCATTTTTTGTGCTCGATACACATGCAGGTGAAGGAAATTATTTGCTTGAGAATTCCGATGCAGAAAAAACGCAAGAATATCTAGAAGGATTTTCCCTACTTTGCGCGCATTTGCCGCATTCTGGCGCGCTATCAATGTGGAATCAATGGCTTGAATATTATGAGCGGCAGAAATTTTATCCAGGCTCGCCTGAAATTATTGCTGCTTATTTACGTGCAAAAGACCGCGCTGCATTATGCGAAGCGCATTTAGATACTTACGAAATTTTGCGCAGGAAAACTTTGCTCTCCGCCCATAATCGTGATGGAATTTCAGCACTTAGGGCGCTGCTGCCGCCAGCAGAAAAACGCGGCTTAGTTTTCATCGATCCATCTTATGAGAAAGAAGAGGAATGGCTGAAGCTAGCCGATGCATTGCTGCAAATTCACAAAAAATTTTCGCATGGAATTTACGCAATTTGGTATCCAATAAAGAATCGGAATTTAGTACAAAAATTTTTGCGCGCTTTTGTTGAAAATCCTGTGCCGAAAATTTTTGTTTGCGAAATAAATCTCAATGGGCTTCTGGAAAAAAGTAATCTCGATGCTTGCGGAATGATGATTATTAATCCGCCGTGGAAATTTCCTGAACAATGCCAGGAATCCGTCGCAGCCTTATTGAAAATCTGGCAAATAAATACAGCTGATGCTGAGCAAGATCTCCGCTATATAAATTATTGGCTGATTGATGAAAGCGGCGCTGTAGGCCGTTATCCGTGAATCTCAGAAAAATTTTAGCGAAACGCACGCAGCAATTTTGCATCATCACGCGTATCACGCACAGGCGGAGATTTTTGCTCAGCCAAAATTGGTGGCGGCAGAGAAGTTAGCGGCGGTGGAACTGGTGCTGGAGGTTTAGCAACACCATAGGTCGGGAACGGCATAATTTGTGGATTGGCAAGAGGAGCGGCAGGAGCAAAACTCTGCGCTGGTTGCGGAAAATAATTTTGTCCATTTACCGAACCGAAACTTGGAATGGGCAGAGCCGCAATTTCTTGCGTTGGTCGTAGAACTGGCAACGGAATTTTGCTTTTTCTGTCACGTCTAGAGCGGTAAAGAGAAGCTGATGCGTTTTTTAACTTCAGCTGACGCGCTTTGGCATAATCGATACGATCTTTAATGAGCGTCTGCCGCGCCATTTCACTATTTAGCATTTCTGCAACTGCCTGCATGCCAGATTGCATAGCAATATCATAGGCGGTGCGTCCGTAGCGATCTTTAGCGTTAGGATCAGCGCCTGCTTGGAGAAGCAAAGCTGCTGCTTCTATTTGGCCCAAGGAAGCCGCTGCCATTAATGCGGTGGTGTCTGCATCAGATGCCACATCAACATTAGCGCCGCGCTGCATGAGCAATTCTGCAGCGACTAAATTTCTGTTTGCCACTGCTTCCCATAAAGCGGTGCGTCCATACATATCTTGGCGCTCAAGATCAGCTGATTTTTCTAGCAATAATTTACTGATGTCGATCAGCGCAAGATTGCGTACGCTGTACATTAGCGCAGTTTGGCCGCGCCCATCTCCTTGATCAATGGCTGCGCCATATGAAAGCAAAAGCGCAACTATATTTTTATCACCTTGTGAAATAGCAGTATGCAGCGGCGATTGGCCCGAGCCATTGCCAAGCGATGGATTCGCTCCCATTGCCAAGAGCATTTGCAAAATTCTTGCCTGACCAAATTGCACCGCGCGCATAACCAGCGTGTTTCCCGCCTCGTCTTGCAAATTTATATTCTGCATTTTCTCTACCAAACCACGGCTGACTTCAACATTTCCCGTTCGCATTGCTTCATCCAATAAATTTTGGAAATAACGCTTATAGATTGCCGGCGGAAGATGCGAATTCTGCGGCGCATAATTAGGCTGATAAATCAGCGGCGAGAGAATTTGCGTTTTAAATTTACTAGTATCGCGTTCGATTTTTTTGGGCGCTTCTGCGGCTGCAGGCGTATCTTCTGCAGATTCTGCTGCTTCTGGCTCGTGCTCTTCTGGTTTTCTTTCAGAGTTTTGATCAGGAGGAATTTCTGTTACCGCATCAGCAGGAATTGCTGAATCTAATTCTGCTTCACTTGGTTCATCTGTTTCTTTGATGGAATTTGGTGCTTTTTTATCATCAGCAAACCAGTTTTTAAACCAGTTTCCTGAACCTTCTAAAACGCCTTTTTCAGGGTCTTTAGTAGAATTTTCTGCTGGCTCCTGCTCAGGTTTTTTTGTGTCTTCAGGTTTTTTTTCTGCGCTTTTTTCTGGCGTTTCTTCTTCAAGATTCGGAATTGGCAGTGACGGCAAATCTTCAGCAGGCGCTTGCTGAGCAGAAAAAAACAACCACAGCAAAGCGGTGGCAGAAAAAAATGAGAAGCGCTTTTTGTTATTGCTCATCGCCCGGCACCAGCCGACGGATTTCTTTTTCCACCAGTTGTCGCACCAATGAGGGCAAATTATGTTCAAGCCAATCCGCCAAATAAGGACGCAAAGCCTCGATTACTAAATCTTCCAAACTAATACCCGAACGCAAAACTGGACCATCAACATGCGTGCGTGGAGCTTGATGTTTGAGGGCTGAGAATGCATCACGCGTGGCACGCGCAGTTTCTGCAGAAATAATCGCTGCAGAATCAAGCGCAGCTTGTGGCTTTTTCTCGGCAGGAGCAGCAGGCTGAGATTTTGGCTCCTCCGCAGGAGTTTCATCTTGAAGGGAAAAAGAATTATCAATTGTGTTTTCTTCTGCTGTTTGTTTTATTTCTTCTTCAGCAAGAAAATTGCTTTTTTCTTCTATAGTTTCATTAAAATTTTCGTCAGCATTTAGATCAACATCAGAATCAGAAGCGGTTTTATTTGCCAATAAGGCATCAATATTTTCGAGCACGTCTTCTTCCCCCTCAACACGGCTTGATGATATTTCTTCTTCCTCGTTTTCTTCCTCTAATGCCATGTCTGCGCCAAGTTCCAGAACATCTTCATCTTCATCCTCAGCTTGCTCTGGTTGCGCTGCATCTGCTAATGCTTCTTCTGGCTTATCCGATTTATTTCCAGAAATTACGCCGCGAATAGTTCGAAGTATTTCTTCCATCGAAGGTGCTGTCTCTTCAGAGGGGGAATTGGTGTCTTTAGACATCCTAATAAACTCACTTGAATTTTTAAAAATCAGTAGAAATTTCCAAAGCGTACACCAAACAAATAGCATCGGCTGATAGCTGAATTTTTTGCACGCACGACAAAGCCACGGCGGCCAATTTTCCTACACTACTCAACCCAAAATTAAAAGCCTATTATTTGACGCCGAACTTCTTCGTTATGTATTGCAGGATTATAGGCTTTAGCGTTGATACCAAGGCCAGGCAAAGTCAGATTTCCAACACTTGCAAGCAAGGCATAGGTGCTGACTATCTCCTGGCGCTTTGCTGCCGCTAATGCAACGCGCGCTTGGAATAATTCCTGCTCGGCATCTAAAACGTCCAATGTTGTGCGTGCACCCACTTCTGCTTCTTTTTTAACGCCGTCCATTGCAATTTTTGCTGCATTGACGCTGGAATCATTCGAGGCAATGCTTGCGCGCGAAACTGTCCATTCACGAAAAGCCTGCACGACTTTTTCTATTACATCGCGGCGCGTAGATTGCCCTTCTAGCTTGGTTTGTACGCGCTCTTCCTGACTTTTGCGGATGGTGGAATATTCTTTTCCTGCGCGGTAGAGCGGAATACTAACATTCAGCTGAACATTGCTGCTATCTATTTCCTGTTTGCTATTGAGAAAAACTGAGTTTGATTCTGAATAGGCTTGCCCAGCAGAGACAGAAACCTTGGGCAGGAGATCAGCTTTATCGACATTAACCTTATGATTTGCAGCTATTTCATCGGCGGCCGTTGCTTTTAATGCTGGATGCTGGGCCAGCGCCATATCAATTAAAGCCTGTTCATTGGCGGCAGGAATTTCTGGTTTTTTTTCTGGCGAAAATAATGTTGCACCTTTTATGCCAACTAAGCGCTCGAAGCGCGCCTCGGCAATCTGCATTTTTCCTTCGCTATCGATACGTTCAGAAGTGGCGCGCGCCAAACGCGCTTCGGCTTGTGCCACATCAGTGCGCGTTATACTGCCTAGACGAAAACGCTCTTTTGTTACTTCAAGATGTTCCTTGAGGACATCTTCATTGTTTTTGGCCAGGCTAGTTATTTCTTTTCCATGCACAACATCCATATAAGCTGCAGCGACTTGATATAAAATTTCCTGAGTTTGCGCGTGAAGCCTGGCCTGTGCTGCGATAATTTCTGCATCGGCGCGGCGCATTCCGATGATGGTTTTTCCGCCTTCAAAAAGCGGTTGTGTTATGCCAATTTCACGGCTTTGTGTGCGGCCTTCTTTGCGCGCTGAACCTTTTGCCTTATCAGCTTTCCATCCGTAATTTACATCAGCTTCAACGGTTGGTAACCAACCAGAAAAGGCCTGATACGCGCCTTCATCCAAAGCACGCAAGGCGGCGCGGTTAGCTTCCAATGCAGGATTATTTTTATAGGCTTCTTGTAAAGAATCATCGAGAGAAAGGCGCTCTGCGCGTGCTGTCATCGCCGTTAAAATAACGGCGATTGTGAGAAATATATGCCGAGAAATTTTTCCCATTTCTTTAAACATGATTTTTATTCCAAATACAAAATTTTGCCGAGATCTTTTCGCCGAAAACATATTAAAACACAACGAAAAACAAGGATCTGACGTATATTCTCAAAAATATATTTTGAATAAGTTTCAAGGTCAGGGAATAAAATCTTTTGCATACGTTTTTTTATTTCATATAGTGCCATGCCTATTCCAGGAGGGAGTGGCAATTTTTATCTGTTAATGCTGATAATTTATCAGGTATTTTTGGAAATTCTTTTGTTTGTTTCAAGTATTTGAGGCTGGGTAGCAAAGTGGTAATGCACGGGACTGCAAATCCCAGATCGTCGGTTCGATTCCGTCCCCGGCCTCCAAAACAAACAACGTTCGCATGATGCAGAGAACTTTTTGCTTTTTCTTTGCGCTTGTAGGCGAAAAATATATCACGTAGAGCCGCGTTCGATTGTTTTTTTCCCTGAGGTGGGTGTGCTCATGGGTGTGCATTTTTTTGCTAAAATTATTGGCTCCGATTTATGCCACCGAATAATGCTTCGCCGGGTCGCGGCGGTGCTAATAAATCTATTGGTTTTTTTCTCAGTTGCGGCAAATGCGCAGGAAATTTCTTCTCTGCCTGAACCATCTGGATCTTTTGGCCTTGGACATCCGCTTGTTGACGCGGCAGATCAGGGAGATTTTCAAATGGTCGTACAGCTTCTTAAAGAAGGCTCTCCTGTTGATAGTCACGGAGATTTCGGCGTAACTCCACTGATGCGTGCTTCGTTTCGTGGCAATAAAGACATCGCTGAAATGCTTATAAAAGCTGGTGCAAATGTTGATGCCGTCGATATAGGAGGCGCAACCGCATTGCATTTGGCCGCACGCAATAATCATGCGGAGCTAGTAAAATTATTGCTCAAAGCCGGCGCAAGCATTGACATGCCAGACGGCGAACAATGGACTGCTTTGATGCGCGCAGTTGTAAATAATAATAAAGATGTAATGCAAATTTTGCTGAGCGAAAATGCTAATCCTTTAGCGGAAAACAGCCATAATCGCTCAGCTTTCACCTATGCGGCAGAGCGTGGCAAAGCTGATGTGCTGAGGAAAATTCTCGCCTCACCAAAAATGAAAGAGGCAAAAGATAGTGTTTTAGAACGCGCTTTGAATGCCGCCAAAAATAAACATCGCGAAGAAAATATCGCGCTGCTTACGCGCTTCATCAACACGGGCGAGGTCGATGATGAAGCAAGCGCTGCGAAGGCTGTTGCATCTTCAGACACTGTTGCTGAAATCGCTGCTAGCGCCTTGCGTATCCCTGAAAATGCGCGCAAAGAAAAATCTGCAGACAGATCTACTGCAAAAGACGGATGGCCGCCATCACCATCTGCCGAGAAAATTGGAGGAGAAAAACTTGCAGCTCTACCTTCTGAAATTATCAATACAAAACAAATTCCTTCTGCAGGAAAAACATCAGCTCTGCAGCAAAGTACAGGTCAAATTCCTGCTATTTCTGATGAAAATTCTGATATTAAAAACCCACCAAGAATCGCGCATTTACCGCGCTTTAAAAATGGCTTCCCGCAGGATAATGCACAAAGTGCGCAGAAATCTCCTACTCCTTCCGATGCTGGTTTAGCGCCTGAGAATGCTACTTCTGCTTATGTTGCTCCAGATGCAACTACACATTCTTTTTTGTTGCAGCTTGGAACTTTTCCATCAGCCGATCAAGCCGATGCGCACTGGAAAAACCTTAGTAAAACTCCTACTCTGTCAAAAACTAAACCTGATATAATCCGCACTTTGCTTGGCATGCAGCGCAATGTTGTCTATCGCTTGCGCGCCGATGGTTTTGCAAAACGCGCTGATGCTGCAAATGCCTGCAAGCAATTGCGTGATAAAAATATCGAATGTTTTGTAATTGAAAGCGCATTGCGCGCAAGCCGCTCTAGCGCTTCTAAAGCGGAGAGAAAACAAACTGCCTCTAAGACTTCCACAAATGATTCAGCCAAGAAAATCTCTTCTGAGCCAGAGCAAGCAAAAGCGCCTGCTTCGCGCTATGTGTCTTTAGCTGAAAGCGCTGCGCTGCGTGAGCAATCGGAGCGTATTGATGATTTGCCTTCGCTTACGGAATTAATGCAGCTTCATTATGAAAATCCTGAAGCCGCGGCGAAAAAATTATCATCCGCACAACCGATACGCGGAATGCCATGGCAGCAACAAGCATCTTCTGGCGAGATGGGAGCAGCAATTCCACAACGAAATAATTTTGCTATGAATGCAAAAGCACCAGATGCAGATATTGATGCGGCACCGATTTTATCGCGCGAGATTGATTCTGCTGCTTATAAAAATCCTAATGCCATCGCGCCTGGCAGAGCCAATATTCCTGCTGCTTCTGCTGCTATTCCTGCTGCTTCTGCTCCTATTCCTGCTGCTTCTGCTCCTATTCCTGCTGCTGCTACTCCTGCTTACAATGCGGCGGCGAGCAATTCTGCAGCACCATCTTCACGCTATCCCGTTGCGCTGGTTCCTGAATCACCAAACACTTATTATCCGCAGAATGCAGCGCCTCTTGGTGTACGCGAGGCCGTTGCCGTTCCAGCGAATATGCCGCTTACACCTGGCCAACAAATGGCCATGCCAAACACGCCGATAATTGCTGCAGCACCAGCTCCGTTTCCAGGAACTTGGCTGCATATTGGCGATTTCCCGACCGAACAAGCAGCGTCTGATTATTGGCTGCGTATGTTCAAATATAATAATGATCTAAGTTATGTGAACATGACTTTGAGCGAACCAATTGCCGACATCAAACATGGTTTGGGTATAAAAGTTGGGCCGATTTTACCTGCGCATGCGTGGAATGTTTGCCGCTTGGTAAATTCGGGCGGATATGGCTGTTATGTTAAAGGCGATGCTGCGGAAAATAATGTTGCCGCGTATCAACCTCAGCCTCAGCAAAATTCCTATCAAATGCCTAATTCTCCGCTTGTGGCTGCACCACAAATCGCTTCTGCCTATCCGCAAGCCATGCCACCGCAAAGAGCAACACAACAAGATTTTGCTGCCGCTGCAGCGCCTTCTGCTCCTGCTGTCGCATCACAATTTACACAAACAACACGTAGCTATCCTATGGCGGTGGCAGGTTCTGCGCAGAATCAAAATTCCTCGCCTTTTGTCTTCTCGGCCTTACCGCAAGGAAATTTCTGGATTCATTTGGGAAATTTCCGCTCGGAAGGCGAAGCAGAATATTATTGGATGGTGATGCAACAAGATCATCCCAAGCTATTTGGCGGCTTGCAGCATTTTGTTGATAGCCCAGGAGCCAGCGATCCGGGCATGCGCGCGCGCCTTAAACTTGGCCCATTCCCAAGCGGAATGCTTGCTGAACGCCTGTGCGAAGACGTCCGCCACAACCGCGTTCCCTGCATGATTTTGCAGTAGTTGCTTTTCCGCACGAATATTGGTGTTTTTGTCACGATTTATATATGTTTCTAACATAGAATACAGCCGCCTTAATCTCAGCCTTTTAAAAAATTGCGTCGGCACGTGAAGAAACTTAAACGCGCGAAAGCTATTTGCAGAAAAATTAAATTCTGTTTTTCTCAGCATGAATAATAATCAAACGACACAATAAAATGTTGCAAAGAATTTTAGCGCTTACTAGAGGAGCAAGGGCTGCTTTAACTACAGAAAAGCCAGCCAGGACCATTGCTTACAAAGCATCACTCAGTGACGCACTACCTGAAAAATCTGGAGTTGCTGCCCTTCTCAATTCCCCCAATGCTCTACCAAGTCTGCGAGAGAGTGTAGAGTTTCATTTGGATCATTTTGATAGAAATCAAGACGTCGAATCTTTTGTTACTAGCGACAAAGAAACTTTGGCTGCCGCAGAAAAAATTGCCAGCGAAAATCCCTGGATAATAGACATGGGAATTTTTTCTCCACCCGAAAAAACTGGAAAAATACCAATTCAAATCGCCGATATTGGAAAAGAAAATGATGAGCGACGCTTGCTGGCAATGGAATTTAAACATGGCAGAAAGGAGCGCTTAGTAAGCGTTGGTGGACCGTCAGCAGAAAGCCTAACTGTTCTATGCGCTTTATTTGGCAATATTGAAACATTGCAACTGCGTAGAGATTTTAAAGAATCAAACGAGGCTTGGTCTGCAAGCCAACATCATGCGCGCTCTTCAGCGGCATTATTTTTTGATCCTGCTCGCACAGGACACGCATTATTACCAAAATTTTTAGCGCGCTGGATAAAAGAGCCAACACTTACAGAAGTTTTACAACCTGATTTTTTAAAAATCGATCTGCGTAAAGAAAATATTTTTTTGAATAACATTCCACTTTATTTAGAAAATGAATGGCATTGGCTAAAAAATGAATGGCGACATTTTAATCACAAGCTAACCGATCATATAATTTCAGCAATTATGGCGGAAGATTCGCTTAGAATCGCCGATTTAGTTGCAATGCGTGAGGCCGTTGTGCTTAATTCTTCACATTTAAAGCATGGGTATTCATCAGCTGTACATATCACTACAACCGAGAAAGAAGATAAAGAACTCGAGTTTCAATATAATACTTTAGCGCTCTCATCCGCTCTAAAACGCAGTGTATTAGGTCATATTGAAGCACTACAAATGCTCGGCAGATTAATGCCAGCAACATACAAGGCATATCTATATCGCAAAGATAATCAGGCATTATTTAGTGCGCACAAAACTTGCCGTGAAATCGCAATTAAAAATGGTGCTAGTTGGGAAGAAGGCACGCAATTAACCAAGATTTTCTTAGATGATGCTGGTACGGTTGCTGGAGTTGAATATATAAAAAATGGTGAAATTATTTTTCTGCCTGCATCGCATGTGTATTTAAGCCCAGGCTATAAAAGTGAAATAATTCTTGCTGAAAATGGTGAAAGAATTTCACCCAAAATGGATACTGCAACAGGTTGTTCATTAACAGCAGTATTTAAATTATCGCCACAATTACAAAAAATAATTGCTGATCAAAATGGCAGGATTCCTGAGGTTTCTATTAGTAATACACATTGGACACATATCGCCAATAAAGGCGATATGGCATTAATAAGAATTACTGGCGGAGGCAATATCGCAAGCGATATGTATCGGCCTGCTTACGCAATAAATATGATAGAAAATACTTATAATATTTTCGGCGCGCAGCTAGTTGGAATTGTTTCTGCCTATGGCTGTCCGCAAAGTGTTAATGCAAGAAATAATGGCGAATTTATAAATATTGCTGATGGTTTGGTGGCTTATCTTGGCCAGGGTGGTTCAGGGATTACAAAAAAATGGTCAGCTGCTAAGCATGCGATAAAAATTCTAGGCCTTGAGGAAACAAGCGCTAATTTAGATTTATCTTTGAAAGAACAGACATTGCTCGAGCAAAAAAACATTGCTGATTTCATTAAAGATAAGCGCAAAGCAACAAAAGAAGCCTTGGGCTGCAGAGAAAAAATTCAGCTTGTGGGGATATTCCTAATTCTAATTACAGCAGAAATTTCTTCTGAAAGGCCAGAGCAACAACAGGCTGAAATAGATCAGCCTAATGCCCAAACAGAAAGAAAATGGCAAAATTTTATTGCTGTAAAAATTTATAACCAAGCAGAATTTCTGCTCAAGTAATTGATTTTTGGTCTCTCAGGTTTTTGAAAATGGAACAATATTACCACCAGAAGGCTGCAATTTTTTTCCAGAATCATTCTTATTTTTCTCCTGTCTTGTGAGTTTTTTTGTACCAGCAGGTTTTGGGTCTTCTATTTTTTCTACGTAAGGTATGCAAATAGAAAATGTGCTGCCTTTGCCAAATTGTTGTGTGAATTCAAATGTGCCGTTGTGCTCACCAACAATTTTACGAATTACGTCAAAATCAATCTGAGTAACAGTTTCACGCGTGTTGAAAATTCTTTTAATTTGCTGCATCTCATCCCATTTCATTTTTCGCTCTTCTTCATTTAATCCTAATCCGTCATCATTTACGGAGAAGCAGAAGCTTTCTGGCTTTCCTTCCTCATCTATTTTTAGAGTGGCATCAAAAACTACATTTCCCCCTTCTCTTGTACATTCTATAGAATGGGATAAAACGCTGACGAAAACTTGCTGGAGCTTTAATGAATCTCCCAAAAAGGGCGGAAGAGAAAAATTCTGTGACGATGCACAACGCATATTTATGCCTTCAAACCTTGATTTTATTTGGCTTACAGCAAAAGCAAGACGCAATAAAGCGCCAAGATCAACCACCTCGGAATTCAGCTCATGCGAAGAGAGATTCTGTAATTGTGTTATCGAATCGCGCAGAGTTTTTAGCAAATATTCTTGCGCGTCTCTTAAAAGAGCATTGGTTCGACTATCTTCCATCACGTGCAACGTTACATGCATCCTATTCACCACTTCGCGCAGTTTTCCATGTACGGCTTGGTTGAGCAGTTCTTTTTTATGCCAAGATTTTAGTTGTTTGCGGTAGGAAATATTCGAATAAATTGCTCTGCGTTTGCCCGATAAAAATGGCACTAATAATGGCCGCATATCTGCGGGAATATTTTGCTTTTCGCGACGTGAGAGCTTTTGTCCACGGGCATAACGCGCAGCAAAATCAACGAAAATATGCAGGTTATTTGTGGTATGAAAAAACTTCCAAAACAATCTGGATGACGCAGCAAAAAGGCAAATAATTAGCAACGTCTCAACAAAAATTTCTTGCAGCCAATGCCACAAAAAAGAATAACGATCATAACCAAAAAAGAACGTGAAAGGATAACCATCAATACGGGCGAAATGCGTATATTTTACTCCGTCTTGAATTATAGGCGTTTCAAGAGTTCCAATGCCTTGCAAGTTTTTTTGTATATCGGTTGATTTTGTAGAAGATGTTTTGGCAGAGCTCTTTGCGTCAGAGAAAAAAATGGGAATTTTTTCATCATTTATTAGAACCGCGCGCTGCGCTTTGAGAGTAGTCAGCCGCAACAAACGCTCGCGCATCGACTCAATACTCAAACCAGTTGAAACCAAGCCAACCACTTTTCCAGATTTGTTGGTAACGCCCATACCCGCGGCAACCACCCATTTTTTGCTGGTTACTCCCTCTGATGGTGCATCGAAAAATAATACTCCTGGCGAGAGCGGCCCATAAATTGCATAGCGCCTGTGCGAAATATCAATCGGAGTTTCCAAAACTCCAAAATGCGTGCTGGCAATCATTTTTTTATCAGGCGTAGACCAATCAAACATCGCCCAGGAGAAATTCGATCGCATTTGATCATTATTGATAACACGTCCCTGAATTAACGAG
>JBIKYU010000052.1:0-9083 GCA_044355085.1 Rickettsiales bacterium
CTTTGCATACAGTTTAATTCTATTGCTCGGAAGGATCGTTGATACAAAGATCGTTGCCTTTAAAAAAAACTCACCAATATCTACAAACCTTTTAACAGCCTGTTTAAGCCTGGATTTCTCTTCATACGACTCTACCCAAAAAAAGCTATCTCCACTCTAAAGAAGCTCTTTGGAAAACCCCGCCTTAGATTGTAGTGGAGTAAGGGTAGAAGAGTGGGGGTGCTTTATCTTGCGCAGATATTTGCCTGCAGACATTGCTATAACCTTGCCTATTCCTCACAAAATGAGGTTCTGCGTTATCGATTGCTACACAAGGCACAAAAAATTCATCAAGAACTTGGTGGCGACGGCGTTTTAGATGAACCGCTTTTCAAACCGAAAGGAATGCACTGGAAAACCTACCAACGCAAAGTGCAAGAAATGGAATTTTATGACCAGGCTTCTGAAATAGAAATGATAAGACGCTTCAGATTAGCAATCTGAAAGCGTTTCGCAAAAAACACACTGGTCAATAAAGATCAAACCAGATAAAAAAGCATCCCGCCATCTGATCACAGCTTTTAGCAGCTGGGGCAACCTGTATTTTTTACTCAAAAAGATTTTTCTTTGTAAATCCAAAAAAGCGGAACCATGAAACTGCCCAATAATGAAATCCGCGATATTACCCGCCTGTTAGAGCAAGGAAGACCACTTCCTGACCGATATCGTTTTTTACTATTTGAAGATAAGCGGGAGGTAGAGCTGGTATGGAACGGCAAAACGCATGAGGTGTGCAACGTTGTATTGCCTTTCCAGACCATTGAGCAAGTAGACGAGCCACGTGCGGAAAAAGAAATGAAGCTGCAACCCAGCCTGTTCGATTTTCAAACCGGCAGACAGCTCACCGGTTGGACAAACAAATTGATTTGGGGCGACAATAAACTGGTACTTTCCTCATTAAAAAATGGTCCTTTGCGTAGAGAGATAGAAAAGCAAGGCGGCATCAAACTAATTTACATCGACCCGCCGTTTGATGTGGGCGCGGATTTTTCGATGGATATTGAGATTGGAAGCGATACTTTTACGAAAGAGCCTTCGGTGCTTGAAGAACTCGCCTACCGAGACACATGGGGGCGTGGATCAGACAGCTTCATTGCTATGATTTATGAGCGTTTATCGCTCATGCGGGATTTGCTCGCCAGCGATGGTAGCATCTATGTGCATTGTGACTGGCGGGTAAACAGTTACATCCGACTGGTATTGGATGAAGTTTTTGGGAAGAATAATTTTAAGAATGAGATTGTTTGGTACTATGAGACTTATCAAGGGGCAGTAAAGAATTATTATCCGAGAAAACATGATACCATATTTTTCTATCCGAAGTCTGGAGACTATAACTTTGAACTCCAGCAAGCTGGAGATCCAGAAGATTCAATCAACTATAAAAGATGGAAAGACTTCATAGTTGATGGGAACAAAATTAAAGGGGCACACTACCCTGCAACTGATTCAAGATTTACGATTCGTCTCGATAAATGGATTAGAGACAATGGCCGAAATCCTAATCCAGAAGATGTTATTTTCGAGGTCAAGACGATGGCTGCAAATTCTGTATGGAAGGACATTAAGCCCGTTGATCCGAAGGATTTATCTGAGAAAATTGCATACCCGACTCAAAAGCCTGAAGCCCTGCTTGAAAGAATCGTAAAAGCATCTTCTAAGGAAGGTGATATTGTTGCCGATTTCTTTATTGGCTCAGGCACCACCCTCGCCGTTGCTGAAAAATTGGGGCGTAAGTGGATTGGTTCTGACCTCGGAAAATTTGCCATTCACACCACCCGCAAACGCATGATCGGCGTGCAACGTCAATTAAAGTCGCAGGATAAGCCGTGGCGTGCCTTTGAAATCCTGAACCTCGGTAAGTATGAGCGTCAACATTACATCGGCGTGAACCCTAACCTGCGGGAAGAAGAGCAGCGCAAGCAGCTTGAGGAGCGCGAAGCAGCGTTCACCAACCTCATCCTCCATGCGTACCGCGCCGAGGAAACGACGGGATTCAAAACCTTCCAGGGCAAAAAAGCTGGCCGCGTGGTGGCGGTGGGTCCGATTAACTTGCCCGTGACGCGCTTGTTTGTGGAAGAAGTTATCAACGAATGTCGCCAGAAGCACCTTACCAAAGTAGATATTCTCGCATTTGAGTTTGAGATGGGGCTATTCCCGAACGTACAGGAAGAAGCAAAAACCAAAGGCATTGACCTGGCGATGAAATACATCCCCCGCGACGTGTTCGACAAACGGGCGATTGAGAAGAATCAGGTGGTGTTCCACGATGTTTCCTTCATCGAAGTGAAGCCGCTTGTGAAGGGCAATAAGCTATCGGTGGAACTCACCGACTTCTCGGTGTTTTACTCACAAGATTCTATCGATAATGCTGCCGCCTCTCTAGGAAATGGCAAAAATAAAATCGTTGTAGAAAAAGGCCAAATTATCAAAGTCATCAAGGATAAAGACGGCATAGTCACGCGCGAAGTGCTGACCAAACATTGGACAGATTGGATCGATTATTGGTCGGTAGATTTTGATTTTGAAAGCAAGCCGGAAGTAATGTGGGCGGAAGTGGAGGAGGGAAATTGGGTTCAATCCTGGACGGGTGATTATATTTTTGAAAATGAATGGCAAAGTTTTCGTACAAAGAAGAACCGCAAAATAGAACTGATAAGCGTGGCCAAAGAATGCCCTAAAGGACGGCGCAAAATTGCCGTGAAGGTCGTGGACATCTTCGGCAATGACACCATGAAAGTGATTGAGGTATCGATATGACTAGCCTGGAAGTGATGTCAACGCCTATCAAGGTATTAGCTGATTACATCAGCCTTACAGATATTGCCCGTCATAAGAATCCTGAAATGACGGATGATCTGATTCGCAACTGGTTAAGAAACCGCAACACCATAGAATTTTTAGGTATTTGGGAGAAGCTCAACAATCCCAACTTTAAACCCGTCGAATTCGACGGGTTTAAAACACAAGCAGGTTTAAATAGTTTTGCAATTACACCTAAACAATGGATAGAAAAAACGGGAGCTTGTGGCCTTATCTCACGTCAGGGGCGAGGTGGGGGAACTTTTGCTCACAAAGATATTGCGTTTGAGTTTGCCGCCTGGATTTCCGTAGAGTTCAAGCTGTATTTGATTAAGGAATTTCAAAGATTAAAAGAAAAAGACATTGAACAGATTGGATGGGATGTAAGGCGTAACCTGGCCAAACTTAACTACCATATTCATACAGATGCAATAAAAGAAAATTTAATACCTGCAAGTCTCACTAAAAACCAAATCAATCAAATTTACGCAAATGAAGCCGACGTTCTTAACGTAGTGTTGTTTGGAATGACCGCAAAAGAGTGGAGGGATAATAATCCGCTGAGAAAAGGCAATATACGAGATCAAGCCAACGGCGCACAATTGGTGTGTTTAGCCAACATGGAGAATTTAAATGCCCACTTTATCAACAATTCCATCCCACAGTCAGAGAGAATAAAGCAATTGCATAAAATTGCCCTGGAACAAATGAAAATCCTGAGCGGACAGCAAGCTGTCCTTAAGTTGGAGAAAAAATAATAATGGCATTGCATCCTGATTTTCCAAGCTCACCTCATGCGATTTTAAATCCCGGTATTCGGTGGTTTCCTGCCGATGAAGCATTGCGTGAAAGCAGTTATGAAAAGCTGCTGCCCCCGCTTGTCCATCAGTTGCGGAGCAAAGTAAAAGACTGGCGTGATTCTGGATATGAAGGAGCTTGTGAAACCAGTTTGGCATTGCTTGAATGGTGGTTCAAAAATCAGCACCTTATGCCAATGGCAAATGGTTCTATGATGGATTTTCAATACTACTTCGCCCAACGAGAAGCCTTAGAAACCATCATTTACCTACATGATGTGGTGCAAGTAAAAGATCACTATGATTTGCTGCGTTTTGACTCTTCTGGCGCAGTGTCAGCCAATATGTTCGATGAAACATGGCAGCGCTTTGTAGTGAAGATGGCAACCGGCAGCGGAAAAACTAAAGTGATGAGCCTTGTCTTGACATGGTGCTATTACCATAAACTCTATGAGCCGGATTCCGATCTTGCTCGTAATTTCCTGCTGATTGCACCTAATATCATTGTGCTTGACCGCATCCGAACTGATTTTGACGGATTACGCATTTTTTTTGAAGATCCTGTAATTCCAGACAATGGTTATGCAGGGCGTAATTGGCGAGATGATTTCCAGCTTACGCTTCATATTCAAGATGAAGTTAGTGTTACACATCCGGTAGGAAATATTTTCCTGACGAATATTCATCGTGTTTACACCGGAAATGATTCTCTGCCCTCAAAAGAGGATGAGAACACGATGGAATATTTCCTTGGTCCCCGCCCAACGGGCGCAACAACCGATTCAAAAGTGGATTTGGGAAGTATCGTGCGAGAGATCGAGGAACTGGTGATCATTAACGATGAGGCTCACCATATCCACGATTCTAAATTAGCATGGTTCAAATCCATTCAAGATATTCATTATCGCCTGCTGCAAAAAGGTAAATCGCTATCTCTGCAGGTGGATATGACGGCAACGCCGAAACACAATAACGGCGCTATCTTTGTGCAAACCATTTCCGACTATCCATTAGTCGAGGCAATCCACCAGAATGTTGTCAAACACCCGGTACTGCCGGATGCACCCAGCCGAGCAAAACTCCAAGAGCGGCAAAGTTCACGTTATACCGAAAAATATGCCGACTACATAAATCTTGGTGTTGAAGAGTGGCGTAAGGCATATGAGGAACACAAGAAGTGCGGTAAAAAATCCATTTTGTTTATCATGACCGATGACACCAAAAACTGCGATGAAGTAGCGGAATACCTCGAAGGCCGGTTCTCCGATTTTAAAGATGCAGTGATGGTGATTCACACAAAAAACAACGGTGAAATTTCAGAGGCTTCATCCGGTAAAAACGCCGAGGAGCTTAAACTCCTTCGTGAACAGTCGAATAAAATTGATAGCTGGGATAGTCCTTACAAGGCAATCGTGTCGGTTCTTATGTTGAAAGAGGGCTGGGATGTAAAAAATGTGACTACCATTGTGGGCCTTCGTGCGTATGCGGCAAAAAGCAATATCTTGCCGGAACAGACGCTCGGGCGCGGCTTGCGCAAGATGTATCCGGGTAATGAGGTGAAGGAATATGTAAGTGTAGTGGGAACGGAAGCCTTTATGGATTTCGTGGAATCTATCCAAAGTGAAGGCGTTGAGCTGGAGCGACGCGAAATGGGTGAGGGTACAAGGCCAACAACGCCGATCATCGTTGAAATCGACAATGAAAATATGAAGAAGGATTTAAACATTCTTGATATTGAAATTCCCGTTCTGACACCGCGCATCTTTCGCGAATACAAAAATCTTTCGGAAGTTTCCTTCGCGTCTTTTGCCCATAAAAAGATCGAATACAAGCAATATAGTGAGGAGGAAAAGCGAGAAATAGTGTTTCGTGATATTACTACAAACGAGATCACGCACAGCACGCAGCTAGATTCGCTTGGGGGTGTCAATTATCAAAGCGTTGTGGGGTACTTTACCCAAACTATCATGCGCGAATTGCGCCTGATTTCTGGCTACGATGTACTTTATGGCTTGGTAAAGCATTTTATCGTCAGCCACTTATTCACCAGCCCTATATCGCTGGAAGATTTGAATACCCTTCGCAATCTTTCTGAAACTGAAGCCTGCCGCACAATTATTGAAACTTTCAAATGTACCATCAATGACCTAACGATTCAGGATAAAGGGAATGCAGAGATTAGGGATTACATCAAGCTACGCAAAACACGCCCCTTCGTAGCAAAAGAGCAAGATTATATAGTGCCGAGAAAAAGCATCTTTAATAAGATAATCGGCGATAGCCAGCTTGAATTGCGCTTTGCCAATTTTTTAGAGGAATGCGGCGATATTGTTTCGTATGCGAAGAATTATTTATCGGTGGGTTTCAAAATCGATTACGTCAACGCAGAGGGTAATCTTTCTAATTATTATCCTGATTTTCTAATCAAAAAATCTCCAACAGAAATCTACATCCTAGAAACAAAGGGATTGGAAGACATGGATACTGCCCTCAAAGTAGCACGCTTAAAACAATGGTGTAGCGATGCCACTGAATTATCTTCCCTCATTAAATACGATTTCGTGTATGTCGATGAGGAAAATTTTAAGAAATACCCGCCCTCTTCCTTTGAAGCGTTAACAAGACAGTTCCGTCAATACAAAGAGTAAAAAGAAGGGAGCTATAGGATAGAAGCGGTGCATTAGGTAGCAACGCAGTAGCAACGGAGCTACATCGCCCTCCGTTTTTATCTCAGCAATTTCCAGAAATTATCTATAAAAAAGAACTGGTTGCGGGGGCCAGATTTGAACTGACGACCTTCAGGTTATGAGCCTGACGAGCTACCGGGCTGCTCCACCCCGCGACAAGAAGGAAAAACTTCTGCTGAAAATTTGGAAGTTTCTTCTTTAAAGAATTCGATGCTGGATCGAATGGACGTGCAAAATACGCATGTGATTTAATAATCACAAGGAAAAGTTTCCAAAAAACAGAATAAATATCCAATGGCTTGTAAGGCGCAGATTACGAAACTAATTCGCGCGCTTATTTTGCCGCAAAGGCGCGATGAATTTTCTCTGTTTTTTTAGAGATGTTTTTCTTGTTTGTTGTATTTAAAAATGGGAAATAAAGCCTATTTCAGCAGAAAAAAATGGCAATAAAACTAAAAGTTTTGTAGGTTTTTTCGTGCTGGGTATTTGGCGGAGAGTCAAATTCTTGTGCGTTCTGACGTTTCTGGCGGATCAGGTAAAATTTCTGCGCCTAAGGGCTGAGAATGAAAAAATAAAATCATGAGATTCGATTTGTGTCTTATGAATTTATTGTCGATGCGATTTTAAGCGATTGAAAAACTCTTTCTGGCTTCTTATGAAGGAGCCGCAAAGTTTTTCAGTCGGGCGGTTAGCTCAGTTGGTTAGAGCGCTACGTTGACATCGTAGAGGTCGGAAGTTCGAGTCTTCTACCGCCCACCAGTTATTTTTACAGAGTCCTTCTGGACCATTTAAATACTGATTTATTTATATAAAATCAGTCTTGCATATTGGAAAAATTGCTCCTAAAGAGTTCCTCTTATGGTGAGCGGATTAGCTATTTTGTTTTAGATATTCTGGGTTCATCGCAAGTTTTCTCCTTTGAGTTTTTAGAGAAACGGAATCTTTGTTGGCGCATTGTTTTGCGAATTTTTCTCAGTCTGGCGGCTTGTTGGCTGTTTTTTTTCTTGGTGGCTTGACTGGTAGTTTGACTCATTGTTTGGTGATGTGTGGCTCGGTTGTTGCTTGTCATTCAGCTTGCGGCAGTGCGTGCGGGAAAAAAATGTCTATTGCTTCGCAGTGGCAATATCATTTGGGCCGCATGCTAACTTATGGCGCGTTTGGTTTTTTTGCTGCGCTTTTATCGAAAAATATTATTGGCACGGAAAATTTCTGGCAATACAAAGGGCAGCAAAGAATGGACTTCGCATAAGAAATTGGCGGAAGAGCAGGCCGAGATTATTTCTCGTCGGGGTGAATTTTTAGAAAAAATAAAAGCACATTCGGTTGAAGAAATTCAAAATGATCCCGAGCTTTACGCTTTCGCGGTTGCGGGTGGAAAGACCATGTTCAAGGAAAACTGCGCTGCTTGCCATGGTACGGGCGCGCAGGGCGGCAATGGTTATCCGAATCTCAATGATGATGATTGGTTATGGGGCGGAGATTTAGATTCAATCTATAAAACGCTAAAATTTGGTATTCGTTCTGGCAATGAAAATGAGCGCAATTCGCAAATGCCTGCGTTTGGAGAAATCTTGAAGAAGGAAGAAATCGCGCAATTGGCTGATTATGTTTTTGATCTTTCTGCTGTTGATGCACAGAAAAAGGATTTGGCGGGGCAGGCGCTATTCAAGGCAAACTGCGCTTCTTGTCATGGTGATTCAGGAAAAGGTGGTAGAGAATTTGGTGCTCCGAATTTAGCGGATGCAATCTGGCTTTATGGCGGAGAAAAAGCACAAATTGCGCAGCAGATAAAAGCTCCACGTCATGGTGTGATGCCAGCTTGGGCGGAGCGTTTGCCAGATAGCACAATCAAACAATTAGCAATTTATGTTCATGCTCTTGGCGGGGGAGAGGCTTCTAAAGCGAAGGAATAAAAATGGATAACGCCATCAAATTTTTTAAGAAGCAGGAGAAAATTTATCCGCGCCGGGTGTGGGGAAAGTTTCGTAAGCTGAAATGGGTGGCGATGATAATTTTGCTTGGCATATATTATCTAGCGCCTTGGCTGCGTTGGCAGCGGGGAGAACAATCTCCAAGTCAGGCTATTTTGATCGATTTGCAGCATACGCGTGCATATTTTTTTGGTATCGAAATTTGGCCGCAGGAAGTTTACTACATAACAGGTATTTTGATTCTCGCAGCGGTGGGGTTGTTCTTTGCAACGGCTTTGTTTGGGCGGGTTTGGTGTGGTTATGCTTGTCCACAAACGGTGTGGACAGATTTATTTGTTTGGGTCGAGCGCATTATTCAGGGCGACCGAAATAAGCGCAAAAAGCTTGATGAATCGTCTTGGAATTTCGAGAAAATTTATAAAAAAGGCCTGACGCATATCATCTGGTTAATCATTGGATTATTCACTGGCGGGGCGTGGGTTTTTTACTTCAATGATGCGCCGACTTTATTCGAGCAAATCATCAATTTTGATGTGCCACTTACTGTTGGTGGTTGGATTTTCGGTCTGACATTTTCAACATATTTAATGGCGGGTTTCGCGCGCGAACAAGTTTGCACTTACATGTGTCCGTATGCGCGGTTCCAGTCAGCAATGTTTGATAAAAATACGCTGATTATTTCTTACGATGAAAAACGCGGCGAGGTTAGGGGTAAACACAAAGCGGGTGATAGTTGGGAAAATCGTGGGCATTGCATCGATTGCGATTCTTGCGTTTTGGTTTGTCCGATGGGAATCGATATTCGCAATGGTCTACAAATGGATTGT
>JBIKYU010000053.1:0-9076 GCA_044355085.1 Rickettsiales bacterium
TGTTTTTTCTCTGCTTCGCGAACAAAACCTTATCAGGAAAAACATTGGTGAAGTTGCTGTTATTGTTGATTTTACAAGCGATAGAGATGATTTCTTAATCTTGTGCGCCTCTATACAGGCTGGCTCTATCACGGTCCCGATTTATTTCTCGATGAGAAATTACCCGAAGAGACGGGATCAAATGGATCAAAAAAAGATGGAGCAAGCTTTCGTCAAAGCTTTGCGTCACATTCTTCCAAAAGGTTATAAATACAGGATTATTGCCGACCGAGGCTTCGGCAATAATCGGTTTATAGGGCTATGTTTAGACAGTTGTTTTGATACAGCAATTCGCTTGCAGCCAAACATGAAAATAAGCTGCGGAGAGAAGAAAGGCTTGATGGAAAATGTTCTGAGTGAAGATGGTGTTTATGAGTGCACGATTATTCCGTGGAAAATGCAATTCCGCATTGTGCGAAAAACCGAAGATGGTTCTACTTGGTTTATATCGACAAACTCTAGCAAGGAAGAGGCTTTCAAGGTTGCATCTATCTATGAACAGCGCTTTAAGATCGAGAAAGTTTTTCAAAATTTGAAGAGCAGTGGATTTGATATTGAGAATTCTAAAATTAAGAAATATCAAAACTTCCAGAGAATCCTTTTCTTAAGCTGCTTTGCATACAGTTTAATTCTATTGCTCGGAAGGATCGTTGATACAAAGATCGTTGCCTTTAAAAAAAACTCACCAATATCTACAAACCTTTTAACAGCTTGTTTAAGCCTGGATTTCTTTTCATACGACTCTACCCAAAAAAAGCTATCTCCACTCTAAAGAAGCTCTTTGGAAAACCCCGCCTTAGATTGTAGGGGAGTAAGGGTTCTCACCATACTCGCTTACGCAAAATAAAAAAGGCCTGGAAAATCCAGGCCTTTTTTATGGCTCCCCTTTGTAGAGCAATATCGAACTATTTGCCTTTCTCCAAGCAAGGAAATGGAAAGGGTTTTTAAGGCAGTTAATAATGGTTCACTTCTGCAAGCGGCATAAAAATCCCTCGCGCGCGTACGCGCGTACTGGTCACTTAAAGTATCTAAAGCGGCTAAAATAGCTAAAAATAGAATTATTATTGAGAAGCACGCGTTTAAACATTAATTTACACTTGACGATGAAGCGTGTTTATATATCATTAAACAAAGAGGTGTTAAAATGACTAAAAAAGAAACGTTTGGAGAAAGAGTTCGGCGCAAGCGCATGGACTTAAAAATTACGCTTAGAAAATTCGCTGAAATGGTTGGAGTGAGTCCAACTTATATTTCGCAAATTGAGAGAGATGAATTTGCGCCGCCATCAGAAAGTAAAATCGGGGAAATGGCTAGAATTCTCAATGAAAACGAAGAAGAGTTGTTGGCTTTGGCAGAAAAAATTCCTTCTGATTTGCCTGGTATAATAATGGAACACCCAAAGGAAGCAGCGATATTTTTGCGGACAGCAAAAGGGTTTAGCCGTGAAGATTGGGAGAAGCTAATCTCAAAAGCCAAAAAACAAAACAAGGATAACGAATGATTATCAATGTAAACTGGAAAGATGCAGCTGATATTGAAGCCGAAGCTAATGATGTTTTGTCATAATTTGAAAAAAAACATGGCGCCATTAGAACAATTGCAACACCACTTGAAGAAATAGCAGAAAACCACTTGGGGCTAATCTGCGAAATTGTCGATTTTGGACACGAAGCAGTGCTTGGCCAAATCGATATTTTTGAAAGAACAATACAAATCAACAGCCATTTAGATGTTGTTGAAAATCCTGATAAAGAAGGACGGTATAATTTTACTCTTGGCCATGAAATAGGACACTGGATTTTGCATAGATCAGCCGCCGAAGAAGCCATGCAAAGACTTAGAGATAATGAAAAAATAATTTTGTGTCGCAAAGAAAACAAAAAGGAACGTATGGAATGGCAGGCGGATCTATTTTCATCCTATTTACTCATGCCTAAAGTAAAACTTTTTTGTATATTAAATGAATTTACTGAAAACAGATTTACGCATCTTTGCATGAAAAAATCCGAGCTTACAAACGAGTTGAGAAGAGACAGAAATTTTATGGAAAGTAATTTCCCATGGCTGTCATACAGGCCGACAGACGATGAAATACTTGAGCGCAGCTTAACAGAAATTGCGAACATCTTTAAGGTCTCTCCGCAGGCAATGCGTATACGTATTGAAGGAGCGGGAATTTTTCGGGAAGAAAAACCTCGACCAGTATTTCCAGGCTTTTCCAATTCCGAATCTGCAAATCACCGACTTGCATATCCACGTCATATTTCATCAATAATTTAGTAAAAAATTTACACCGCTTGTTTAACGTTTAATTTACATTGAGGGAAGCATGGAAAATGAGCCGGAAGGAATTAAAAAAATATACGAAGCCATAAATAAAAAAATACGTTCTGGCTTACAGCATGGTTTTTTTAGCTACGTCATAAAAGGCGAAGTAAAAAATGGAAAACACCATGTAACACTGGAAGCTGGAAAAAATTATAAATTTACAATTCCATCCGATGAATTGAAGGAAAAATAAACTCACCACGACTTCTGAAACGGAAGCGTAAATACAAAGCCTGTGGCCGTATTATTATCACTGCAATGGTGAAATGGACGGCGCGGAAACAATAAAATGGATAATCAGGAAAAAGAACAAAAATTAAACATTTGGCAATCACGAATTAGTCAAAATCTTTCTTCGGAAGATTCAAGACAAATTACAGAGAATTTAACAGGATTCTTTGAAACTCTTCTTCAATGGCAACAGCGGGAGGATGGATCATGCGCTATGACCGTCAACCCATAAGCTTTGCCGCAATAAACCAAACATTGCTTGCAAATTATCGCAGCATTTTACCAACTTGGCTTCCAGACGGAAAATTTGAAGGAAATGAATACGTGGCGCTTAACCCTACACGGACAGACAGAGAATTAGGTTCTTTTAAAATCAATTGGCGTAATGGCAAATGGTCTGATTTTTCATGCCTTAAAAAAGGCAATAACCCAATTAGCTTGTACGCCTATGTTAACAAGATTTCTTACTCTCAGGCGGCGTTTCAGTTGGCAAATGAATCTAACAAAGTGCTTCCTTTCGTAACACGCGTAGCTAAAGCACCTAAAACACCTAAAGATAATGAATATAAGAACCAGAATTTCGCCTTAAGGCTTTGGAATAATAGTTTTGCAGCAAAAGGCACATTTGCAGAAAAATACCTGCAATCACGCGGCATAACCATGCCTATTCCAACTGATATTCGTTTTCTGGCCGGACATAACCACAGGCCTTCTGGCCGTGTGTTTCCGGTAATGCTTGCGGCAATCAGAAACACACCAGAAGGGAAAATTGTTGGCGTCCATCGAACCTGGATTATGCCAGACGGCTCAGGAAAAGCACCAATTTCACCATCAAAAATGATGTTAGGAATGGCGCATGGTGGCGCTGTGCGCTTGGCAGAAGCCGGAAAAACCCTTGTCGTCTGCGAAGGTATAGAAACGGGATTGAGCATATTGCAAAGCACTGGTTTGCCTACATGGGCTGCTCTGTCAACTTCTGGAATGGTGTCTCTTGCGCTCCCTCCATTATCAATGACAAAAAAAATTATAATAGCTGGCGACAATGATTTTGCCGGAATGGAAGCCGCCATGAATGCAGCAGAGAACTGGACAAAGCAAGGATATGAAGTGCGCACTGCATTTCCACAAATACATAACGACTTTAACGATTTACTCATGGAGAATTTATAATGGAAACGGCAAAAATCGCGGAAATTATAAACAGCGCAGAAAAATATAGCAGCGAACCACCGCTTTCATTGCGCCGTCAAGGCGCACCTTCAGAAGCTTATCCGGTTGATGCATTGGGAAAAACTCTTGCTGATGCGGCAAAAGCAATCAACGCAAAGATTCAGGCGCCAGAATCAATATGCGCACAATCCGTACTGGCCGCCGCAACGCTTGCAGTTCAGGCACATGCTGACGTAGAGTTGCCAACTGGTCAACTGCGCCCTTTGTCGTGTTTCTTTATGACTATTGCAGCCAGCGGCATGCGAAAAAGCAGTTGTGATATGGAAGCATTATTACCAATTTCAGCAAGAGAAGAAACGTTAAGAGAAATTTATAACATTGAAAAATTAGCGTGGGAAAATGCAAAAGACGCATGGGATAATGAACGCGCAAAAATTCTAAAAAAAGACAGTGCCAACGCGAAAGAAAAATTAAATCTTCTTGGTGCTCGTCCGCAAGCTCCACTTGTGCCGATGCTTACTTGCGGTGAACCAACTTATGAAGGGATATGCCGCAATTTAATGGATGGTCAACCAAGCATAGGTATGTTCTCTGATGAAGGAGGACAATTTATTGGTGGGTATGGAATGAATGAAGAAAACAAATTGAAAACCGTTGCTGCATTTAGTGGCTTATGGGATGGAAAACCTATCAAAAGAGTGCGAGCAGCAGACGGCACAACTATTCTTCCGGGAAAACGCGTAGCCGTGCATCTAATGGCGCAGCCAGCTTCGGCCAACATAATGCTTTCAAATCGCCTTTTGGAAGATCAGGGAATACTTTCACGCTTTTTGTTTGTTGCGCCGGAAAACACAATAGGAACACGTTTCTTCCGCGCAGTTTCCCCTGTTCATATTGAGGCATTAAACCGTTATGAGCAGAAAATTTCTGAAATTTTCAATATTCCCCTGCCATTGAAAAACAATACCATGAACGAACTTCAGCCGCGCACGTTACATTTTACAGAAGAAGCGCGCACAGCGTGGATTACGTTTTCTGATGAAGTAGAGCATAGAATGGCAACAGGCGGCCTGTGGGAGCATATAAGGGGCTTTGCCAATAAATTGCCGGAACACGCCGCGCGTTTATCCGGTGTGCTCCGGTTGATCGATAATATTCATGCAAATGATATAGATTTAAAACATCTTGAATGTGGCATTAAGCTTGCTGAATATTATGCAAGTGAAGCCCTGCGTATTCAGGAACAAGGGTACGTCAACCCCGACATTCTGCTTGCAGAAAAACTGCTGCAATGGCTGCAAAACAACTGGGCGCATGAATTTGTTTCTCTGCCGGATATTTATCAACGCGGTTTAAATGCAATGAAGGATTCAAAAACTGCAAGAAAAACTGTTTCTATCTTAGAAGAACACGGATGGATAATTCCGGTAGAAAAT
Source organism: Rickettsiales bacterium (assembly GCA_044355085.1). Classification (GTDB taxonomy): domain Bacteria; phylum Pseudomonadota; class Alphaproteobacteria; order Rickettsiales; family JBIKYU01; genus JBIKYU01. The sequence continues at coordinate 5,205 of JBIKYU010000053.1, forward strand.
GGCATCGTAATAGATGGAAAATTCAGGAAAGAAGCATGGCGCATAGTTTCTCTCTGATATATTCGCTGAAAAACCTGCAAAGCTATCTGCGGTTGTGAAATCAGATGATTTTTTGATTCCGGTACATAGTAGTTCTGCAATTAACAGTGGAAATTAAAGCGTTTTGTTTTGATAAAAAGATAGGGGAAAAATATTACAAAACTGGCTTAGCTTTTTTTCTTTAACCGCACTCCCGCACCGCCGCCATTTTCGGGAATAAATTCAACACCGCCTTTGATTAAGGCTTTTTCTATTGCCTCCAAAGTGCTTCCTAAAGCATTCGCGCCATTTTCTATTCGGCTGATTGTATTTGCGGTAACACCTGATTTTGCTGCAAGTTCCCGCACTCCCCATTCAAGCGCTGCACGCGCCATTTTTATTTGTGTTCCCGAAATCATTTGTACCCTGTATAAATGCGTTTGTATTTTGTATTGACAGCAACCAAATGCGCTGGTACAAGGTACACACAAGCAGATATTTTATCAACAACAAAGGGCATAATGCCCTAACAGTAGCACACGACCAGAAAAAATTAAGAGCACTGAAATGACGGGCATATACAGAAATGAAATTCTTTCCCTTCCATTTGTCGCAGATATTGCAGGTGAAAATGGATTAAAGCGTTGCTTCTGGAATGTCTCAACAAATGAAGGCGAACCTTTCAAAGCTTCCACAGGATCCTTTTACGCGGAAGAAGCACTGGCATATATGCTGAAACATAATGCTCCGTATTTACTTGGCTGGTGCGTTATGGATATGCCAAGAGAAGATAAATTTTCAGCGGTAGAAGCAGGATTTCTAAGGGCGTTTGCGCGGTATGCGATGATGGTGGGTGAGCTACCCAAATTTTGATCAATAAACTTCAACACATTATGCAAAAACACGCTTTGCAGATTGTTACGAAACTCCAAAATTAAGGAACCATCATTTTGTTAAGCCTTGTTTGCCATTCATCTCCAAAAACAACTTCAAAGCGAGTATCTCGTTTTTTAAATGTGCGGCCAAGGGTTGCGAAATCTATTTGATTATCAAACGCTTTATTATTGCATATCTCAAATACAGCGCGCTTATAATCAGTATCTTCATTTTTTAAATGAACTCCCTTGGTTTCAACCACATATACTTTGGCATTATCAGTATCGTTATTTTCGCCGTTTTTAGTAAAAATAAAATCAGGATAAATTTTATTACGTTGCCATCCTTGCAAGAAATAGTCTTGGCGCGGAACATTCCTGTACCAGCACATCAAATTGGATTGTTCATCAAGAAAACATGCCACTTCTTTCTCTACAGAATTAAGCCCATCTTCCATAACCGGATCAAACAAAGAAAGCTGTACAGGTTCGGCATTATTGCGAACAAGACGCTTGCCGTCGCGCACTTTCTTTGGCTGGCTAATGTCAAAACCATTGGTAAGAACAATAAAGCGCATTTCATCTGATTCTATCATGCTCTCAAACAAGGTTTTTGATAGGCGGTCTTTTTCCTTTGCTAAATGCTTTTTTATTTCTTGCACAATGAATACAAAATTACTCGCAACCTTCTCAGCGCTATGCTTTGAGTATAGAATTTCTAAAATCTTCTTACCAAAATTGTATGAAATCCATGGATTTGGCACAATGTCTGTTGAAAGCTGGCGCGCCAAAAAAACCGGATCTACGTAAACAGACGACCCCTCAATGTAGGAATTAACTGTTTGTAAATCGTCATGTTCAAACATATCTTGCCCGATTCTAACCAGCTTCTCATAACGAAGCGCAGTTTGGTCTGACAATGAAAGAGTTTTTAATGTTTCAATATTGGCATTGTTCCAATCGATACTATTAGCAATATCAAGATTGTAACTTACTGGACGCCAATCCTGCTTTCCCTCGCGAACTGCAAATACTGGCAAACAAAAGGTTTGAGCAAATTTTTGAAATTTATCTCTCACCTTAGAAGTTATAAGCGCAGGAGAATTTCCCTGCATATCGTCTGAAGAAATACGGCCTGCTAAATCACCCAGACCATCCAACTCAAATCCTTCTCTTATTTTATCAAGAACCTCATTTGCTTTTCTTTGATATGTATAAACATAGCTTTCATCCAATTCTTTCACGTTTGTTTTTCGTGCATATGGCTGGCGCAAAACTCTTCCCACCAGTTGCGTAATTGAAGTTTTGCTGGCTGGATTTGATAGGATTGTAAGAACATATGCAAAGGGGCAATCCCAACCTTCCTGCAACGCTTGCTTGGTAATAATAAAGCGAATCCGGCATTGATTGCTAAGTAAGCCACCTATATCATCAACTTCTTTCAATTCATCTTTTTCGCTGGTTTTTACTGCAATCTCTTCTGATGCAATACCAAATACAGAAGTTAGATGCTCTCTTACCTGCTCAGAGTGAATATATCGACTATCCTCGCGCGCTTCTTTTCCGGTGCGCTCCACCTGAATTAACATTAGCGGACGAATATATGTACCGCTTTGAGCATAATATTCCTGTGCTTTTTTCTCTAATAAGTTCAAATGATTTACACTTGCATGCAATGTGTCTTGCCATTGCAAACCTGGTTGGTTACGTACGTGCAAATCTAATTTTATCATTTCTTCGTGTTCTAACTCACGGCCACGTATATCTACCAGCACATTGCTTTCACGTGTTGGCGTAGCAGATAGTTCTACGATTAAGCTTGGATTGAAGCCACAAAGCGTTTTTTGTGCATTTGGGCTATAAGCTTTATGCCCTTCATCCAGAATTATAACTGGTGACAGCAATCGCAAGGTATTACCTAAAGATGTTTTGATCTGCCTGTTCCAAAGCCCCCCAATTTCGCCGAAACAATCAAGATTTGGAAACGCGTCAAGCAATTGCTCATGGCCTTTACAATCATCTTCCAGCGGAAAAAATTCCTGAAACCCGCCACTGTCTTTAAACATTTTCAGTGTTTCTTTATTCTCACGATTTGCAGCAGGAAGCATTAGCAACAAAACAGTTAGATTCTCCGAAATATCCACAGGCGTAAACTTTTCTGTTTTTTCCAGAATCAATGTACGATTGCAGCTGGCCATATCTAAGTGCTGACGATAAGGGTGATCGCGGTTGCGTAAACTTCTTAGAGTTTGGTTATAAATTTGTGTGGTTGGGACAACCCATAAAACAAGGCCAGTTTGGCTGTTACGATACTGGGCTTGGATATAATCAATGCACTTTATAGCTAATAAAGTTTTTCCTCCGCCAGTTGGAATTTTTAGGCAAAAATTCGGCAATGGCCTTCCGATTAAATCTGTTTTTGTATGATAGCGGGAAGTTTTTTCAAAAAGCTTTTTCCACGCCTGTTCTGCAAAGTTAATTTCAAGCTCAGGATTTTCATCTGATTTTTTTTTCCATTCTGACAGATGAAGCAAGTAAGTTTCCACCTGCTTCATGGCGCGGCGCTGGTAATCTTTTAGTTCCATATCATTTTATCAGTTTGTAAATTTCAAAAGGCAGTTGCGCAAAATCTATGCAGTATTGATCAAGATGTTCCTGATCTAAATATTTGGTAGGAGCAAACACCATGCGGCGCTTTCCATTATTATCTTGAAAGGCACGCACTCTATCAAGGGTAAGGGCATTAGCTTTTAAAAATGTAACATCCGGCTGATAAATCATATACACAGAATGGCTACGGCTTTCGCCTATAAAAAATTTATTTTCATCAACTTTAGATTCTTCCAGAATTTCGCCAGTAGAGGTAAAAAACACGTAACGCGCCAGATCAAGAAATGAAGGCAGAATTTCGCCCGTTAAAATTTTTTGCATTTCTATCGCATTGCCAAGCTCGAAATAACTGAACGTACCACCTAAACC